>NZ_CABVGP010000001.1:3500858-3818917 GCF_902497555.1 Amycolatopsis camponoti
TTCCTCTACGAGACGCCGGAGCAGGCTGTCTCGACGGTGGCGCAATCGTCCTTGTCCCACTGCAAGATCTACCGGTCGGCCATGGACGCCCACTCGACCGGCACGATCGCTGACACGGGCTGCTTGGAGATCACCATGCCGCCGGAGTGGATGCCGAGTGGCGCGGGAAGTCCTCGATCCGACGGCCAGCTCGAGCACATCGCCGGGGATCTCCCCGGCGCTCTGCTGTTTCGTCGCGGCGACGCCGTCCCAGCGGTCGACCAACTTGCCGTAGGCGTCCTGCTGCCCGGGTGAGTGTCCGAGTGCCTTCGCCGCGTCCCGTACCGCCGACGGGGCGCGCTAGGTGATGACGTTGGCGACCTGCGCGGCGTGGAACCGGCTGTGCTTCTCGTAGACGTATTGGATGGCTTCCTCGCGGCGGTCGGATTCGATGTCGATGTCCGGTGGCCCGTCCCGCTCCGGGGCCAGGAAGCGCTCGAATAGCAGGTTCCATTTCACCGGGTCGGCGTGGCAGATCCCGAGCGCGTAGCAGACCGCGGAGTTTGCCGCCGAATCACGGCTTCGGCAGCGGCGCCGGCCCAGGTCAGTTCGGCTAGGACCGACATCTCGTCATGCCCCGGCCGGCACGTCGAACGGCGGCAGATCCGGTGCCACGAGCTGCAGGGCGAACGCCACCTCGGCGCCGCTGCTCCATCCCTGAGCGCAGGAACGCCTGCCCGAGGGCGGCCGCCACCCTTTCAGCTCCTCGGCCGACCGCCGGGCGCGGACCGCGGCGACAGCGTCGGCGACCGGGGCGTCTTCCGGGCGGTCGTAAGGACCGCAGCCACGACGGGCGCGACCAGCCCGAGGGTGGCTGCGACGGTTCGCCGCGTTCCCGCCATCGCTGAACGGTGGGCCGCAGCCGGCGGGGCCAGCGGCGGTCTCGCTACCCGGCGGAAGAGGCGGTGCCCGATTCGCCGCAAAGGCATCGTGTGCACGCTTCGACAACGACATGCACGGCGCGGCGGTCGTCCTTGGCTCGCCAGGCCACAGCGAGTTCGCACGGGCTGAGCCCGGTCACGGGGCGGTACACGATGTCGTCGCGCTGATAGATCTCGGCGTTGCCGGCGGACAGCAGCACCACCCCGAGTCCGGAGGCGACGGCTTCGAGGGATTCCTCGGCGGTTTCGGCCTCGGCGACGACCCGGGCCGGTGCCGGGCGCTGGTCGTTTCCCAGCCAGAACTCGCGAAGCGGTCCTGCCGAGCGGGGGAGCGCGACGAAGGGCTCGTCGGCGAGCTCACCCAGCGGGACGACCGTTCGGGGCGCGAGCCGGTGACCGGCGGGCAGGGCCACCCAGCGCTCCTCGCTGGCGACGACCTTCCACGAGTACTCGCCGTCGTCCGGGATCGGTAGCCAGGCGATGGCCACGTCCACCTCGCCGCTGGAGAGTCCGACGGTGGGGTCACTCCAGGGGACTTGCCGGAACAGCAGCTTCCAGCCCGGCAGCGATGTCGCCATCCTGGCCGTGACGTGGGGGATGAGACCACGGCCGATCCTCGTGTGAAAGCCGACTTTCAAGGTGGTGTGCTGTGCGGTGACCGCGTCGAAGACCGCGCTCTGCGCAACCGCCCATTGCTCGATGATCCGCTGGGCCTGCGGCAGCAGCGCCGCGCCCGCCGCGGTCAGCGCGACGGCGCGGTGGTCCCGTTCGAACAGCGCGACCTGCAACGAGGTTTCCAGCCGGCGGATCTGCTTGCTCAGCGACGGCTGGGCGATGAACAGCCGGTGGGCTGCCCTGGTGAAGCTGAGCTCTTCGGCCACCGCGACGAAGTAGCGCAGATCCCGGACGTGGACATCCATAGCCACAGGCTATAGCCGCAAGTCTTGGACGGCCGGTCCCGGGCTGTCCGACGATGGGAAGTGATCATCGACGGCAGGAGGGCACGGGTAATGGAACTGGGAGTGTCGGGACTGAACGCGAAAGCCACGCTGGGCCCGGCCGAGACGGTCAAGCTGGCGCGGCTGGCCGAGGATCTCGGCTATTCGTCGTGGTGGGCCGGTGACCATGTGGTGCTGCCCAGCCCCCGGGTGGCGGCGGCGCCGATGGAGCCGACCGACCCGATTCTCGACCCCCTGGTCCACTTGTCCTACGTCGCGGCCGTCACCCGGCGGCTGGAGCTCGGGACCGGGATCGTGATCTTGCCGCAACGCAACCCGCTTGTCCTCGCCAAGCAGGCCGCGAGCCTGGACGTGCTCAGCGGTGGCCGCTTGCTGCTCGGCGTCGGCGCCGGATACCTCGAACCCGAGATGCGCGCGGTCGGCGTCGCGATGTCCGAACGAGGCCGCCGTACCGATGAATACCTCGATGCGATGACGACGTTGTGGACCGACCCGGCTCCCGCGTACCAGGGCCGGTTCGTCGCGTTCCGGAACGTCGACGCGCATCCCCGCCCGGCCCGGCGAGGCGGGCCGCGCATCGTGATCGGTGGTCACAGCCGGGCCGCCTTCCGCCGCGCGATCACCCGCGGCCACGGCTGGTTCGGCAACGGCACGCTCGATGACCTGCCCCGGCACCTGGCCGGCCTACGGCAGGCCGCGAGCGAGGTCGAGCGCCCGGAGCGGCTGGGAAAGCTGGAGATCAGTTACCTGCCACTGGATCCGGTGGTGGTGGAACCTCGTGCTGCGCAGCGCTACGCCGAGCTTGGAGTGGACCGCCTGGTGATCTACCCGCTGCCGATCGAGGATCCGTCGGAGGTCGCGCGGTTCCTGGAACACCACGCCGGCTTGCCGCACAGTCCGGGTTCACCGTGACCGGCTCGGCGAGTTCGCCCCCGAGTCCATCCGCGCGTCGGCATATCCGGACGTTCGGGTCGCCGTCGCCATGATCGGTCCACGGGCGGATCTGGAACATGTTCTGTCGGTGGACCAGCTTCTGCCGCCGGTCCCATGACTGGCAACGTGGTGGTCCCACGGCTGGAGTTGCCACTGGGGCCGGACACGGCGCGGCGGCGAAAGAGCCGCTGTTGTTCCAGGACTCGACTCAAAGCGCGACCCCACCGGTGGGGGCCACCGAACGGAATTGCGGGCTGAACGCCGCACTGCGGGAGCGGTGCGGCGCGATGGTGGCCGCAGCCGAGTGGACCGTCGCCGTCTGGGCCGTCCGGCGACTTCCTTCAACGTGGTGACCAGGTCTGCAGCGGTGATCCTGCACGAGGCCGTCGTTTTGCCGTCACGGCATCCCCCGGATCGCTCGGGTTAGCAGCATTAACCGTCGTGCCACCGCGAGGACGCGGCATGAGTGCCCTCAACGGGTGAAAGCCACTGGCCGGTCGGCCCGACGTGCCAGGACAAGACGCGGGCGGCGATCATCCGCCGCGCCGAACCAGACGATGCTGTCGGGTTAGCGCACCAGGCCGGATTCCCACGCCCAGACCGCAATTTCGGTGCGGTTGCGAGCCGCGATCTTGCGCTGGACCGAGGCGAGGTGCGTCTTGACCGTCGACAGCGAGATCATCAGCTGCTCGGTGATCTCGGCGTTCGTTCGGCCCCGGGCGATGGCCTGGGTGACCTCGAGCTCTCGCTGACTCAGGGGCGGATCGGCGCGGCGGGCGTTGCGGCGGGCCGGGGACGCGGTGAAGTGGGCGAGCAGCCGAGTGGTGATCGACGGCGAGACGAGTGCTTCGCCGTTCGCGGCCGCATGCACCGCCTCGACCAGCAGACCTGGGCCGGCGTCCTTCAGCAGGAAGCCGCAGGCGCCGGCGCAGAGGGCCTCGTGGACCAGCTCGTCGAGGTCGAAGGTGGTGACGACCAGGACGCGCAGCGGATCCTCGACGTCTGGGCCGGCCAGCTGACGGGTGGCATCCAAGCCGTCGAGGACGGGCATGCGGATGTCCATGAGCGTGACGTCGGGCCGCAGCTCCTGGGCCAGCTGGACCGCCCGCCGGCCGTCGCCGGCCTCGCCGACCACCTCGACGCCAGGCACCCGCTCCAGGATCAGCCGGAACCCGGTGCGCACCATGGCCTGGTCGTCGGCCAGCAGGACTCGCAGGGTCACCGTGACGTTCCCCCTTCGGGCATCGGTAATTCGGCGAGGACCCGCCAGCCGCGATCCCCGTGCTGCCCGGCGGTCAGCCTGCCATCCAGCGCTGCGATCCGCTCGCCCATCCCGATCAGGCCGTAGCCGCCCGGTGCGCGGCGCACCCGGCCCGGGCGGAGCCCGTCGTTGCACACCTCGACGCGTAGGTGCCGGCCATCTTCAGCAGGTTCGACTACGACGGTGACGTGTCGGGCGTCGTGGGCGTGCTTGCCGACGTTGGTCAGTGATTCGAGCACCACGCGATGAACGGTCGACACGGTTTCCGGCGTGACCACCAGGTCGGCCAGCCGCGGCGCGAGCCGCACTGTGACGTTGTCGCCGTGAGCGACCGCGGCTTCGACGGTCTCGACCAGGTTGCTCGCGGGAACGATCGTGTCTTGCCCGGGGCTGCGCAGCATCATGACCAGCCGTCGTACCGCGCCGAGGGCCGCTGCTCCCGCCTCCTCGATCTCCTTGATCAATTCCTGCTCCGGGCCCCGGGCGAGGATCACGCCCGCGGCCTGCGTGCGTACTACGACGCCGGTGATGTGATGGGCGACCAGGTCGTGCAGCTCACGAGCCAGCTCAAGCCGTTCCCGGTCGCGCGCGGCTGCCTGTGCGGCCGCGCGGCGGGCGTCGCCGTCACGCAAGATCAGCCCGACCATGACGCTGCAGCCCCACAGCAAGGCCCACATGACCGCGACGGCCAGCGTCGCGGACGTGCCTCCGTACCGCAGCACCGGCCCAGACGCCATCGCGAGCCCGCCGAGTACCGCAAGAGCGGCGGCGAACCCTCGTGGCAGCCGGTGGCAAGCCGCTCCGACCAGGAGCATCGACGCTGCGACCTCCGGATCGCCGCCGACGTCGGCCAGCGGTGTCGCGAAGAAGCCGACCGCGCTGCAGGCCAGCGAAAGCGCGATCGCCGAGGCAGCCAGGGCCGCCGTTCGATCGGGGAACCGCCGCCGTAGCAGAGCGAGCCCACCGATCACCACGCCTACCGCGAAGTAGAGGATCTCGCCCGCCGGGGCCGGGGCGTGCACGATCAGTCGCCGCACGAGTAGTTCGAGGTTCAGCCCGGCCAGGACCACGACCTCGGTGATCACGAGGCCGCGGACCGGCTGCGGCGCGGTGGTCGGAAGCACGGCCGTCCTTCCTGCGGGGTGCCGGGGTGATCATCATGAAGGCTGCCGGACAACCTGGCACCCCGGCACCCCGACGATCATCGGGATTTCGCCGCGCAGCTGAGGTCGTGCTCCGGCCGGGTTCCCGTGGTCAGGAACGCGGTCGCCGCCGCGTCGGCGCACGGGTTGGCGACGTAGGGGTACACACCGTGGCCGCCGGCGTCGACGGTGACCAGGCGAGCCCGGTCACCGAGCGCACGCCGCATCTGCAGGGCGCCTGCCAGCGGGGTCGCCGGATCCCGCAGGTTCTGCAACATCAGCACGTTTGAAGGACCACGATCCCCGACGCGCACCGGCGCCTCGGCCGGCTTCGACCAGAACGCGCAAGGCTGGACGTTCGCCCCGGCTGCGCCGAACATCGGGTGACGCAACCGGTCGAGCGCCACGGCAGCCTGGTAGGTGCCGACTGACCGCGGCCACTGGGAGTCGTTGCACACCAGGTAGTAGCGGCCGGAGATCAGGTTGTCCACATCCGAGGGAGCGCCGCCGCCGGGAAGTTGCGGGAGCGGCTGGCCGGTGTCCAGTGCCTGCCACACCTTGGCCACCAGCGGCATCGCCACGTCGTTGAAGAGGAAACCGTAGGTGAGCATCCGGAAGGTCGGCCCGTCGACGTCCTGCGCTGGCGTCTTGTCCAGTCGCGTGGCGAGGTCGAAGTACTTCGCGGTGACCTGCGCCGGTGTGCTGCCCAGGTGGTACGTGTCGTCGCGGGCGGCGGCGAACTTCGCGAAGTCCGGGAAGCGGTCGTCCATGCCCTGGGCGAAGAGCCGGTCGTTCGCGAAGTCCCAGCCGGTCGCGTGCAGGTTGCTGTCGAGCAGGATCCGGTCGCTGCGCTCGGGGAACAACGTGGTGTACACCGCGCCGAGATAGGTGCCCCACGAGTAGCCGGCGAAGGACGTCTTCTCCTCGCCCAACGCGGCCCGGATTCGATCCATGTCCCGCGCGACGGCGGCGGTGCTGAAGTACGGCAGCATCGACGCGGTCGTCGACGTGGCGCACTGGCGGGCGATCGCCCTCGACTGCTCGGCCCGCTTCGCCACGTCGGCAGCGTTGCGGGCGTAGGGCGGGACGTTGCCCACCGCCTGCTGCTCCGGAGTCAGATCGCAGGTCACCGGCGTGCTGTGCCCGATCCCGCGCGGGTCGAAGCCGATCAGGTCATAGCTGTCCACCACACTCTGCGGCAGCTTCGCGGTGACCAGTTCGGTCGGGAACTTCAGCCCGGATGAAGGCCCGCCCGGGTTGGTCAGCAGCACCCCGCGGCGCTGCGCCGGGTTCTTGCTCGCCAGCCGGGAGATCGCCAGGTCGATCTGCGTGCCGCCGGGGTTGCGGTAGTCGAGCGGGACCTTGATCGTCGAGCACTCCAGCCCGGGCGCGGTGGCGTCAGCTGGACAGGGGCCCCATCGCACGCCGCCCGGCGACACTCCGGCCGGGCTCGCCCCGGCGGGCACCCCCGCCAGCGCGCCCGCCCCCAGAACGCCGATCGCGAGCGCGATGGACCACGTCTTCCTCATCCGGTACCCCTCCGTGAAACGACGTGAAAGCGTCAAGAACGTTGCCTGCCAAACGATTCCGGCTGACGGTGAGCGAATTTCATTCTGCTCAGGACCGGCGGCGTGCGCATCGGGCGCGCGAATGGTTCCGGGGTGGCCGGGTATCGGCCGAAAGGACTAGAAGTCAGAGAGCTTCGCGTGAGGCTTCGATCGGAGTTCCGGCCCAAGGGTTCCGGATGCCGAGGGTGGAGGTCAGCGACATGACCAGGGTGCGAGCCGATGCGGTGAGTTGAAAAGTTCGTAGGCGCTGGTCTTGTCCGCTGCGGCTGCCGGCGATGGCGTCGACACGGAGATCGGTTGAGGACAGGGCGGCTTGCGCCGGCCTGGGTGCTACTCCGCGCGCTGCATGGGCGGGCGTCCGGTGCGCGCACAGCTGGCGACCTGGCGGCCGGCCGGAGCGGAGTGAGAGGCCGGTCCGCCATGGGCGGAGCCCGACGTAGGCAAGGTGAGCCGGTCGCTTGACCGGGAGCACGAGGTGCACCCTGTTCGGCAGGCTCGCGACCTGCCAGCGGTTTCGCGCACTCCCGCCACGTCGACGAGCAGCTCGGGCCGGAGGCCGCGGCGATCCGCCAGGACCACGCCCAGGTCACCTTGGCCGACGCGGTGAAGATCGGGCTCGACCTCGTCGTCCGCCAGAGCGGGAAAGCGGTGCGGCCCCGGGCTGCGGGCCCTCGGCACCCGGTTCGCCGTTGACGTCGCGAGAGGCGGAGATCGCGGCGTTGATCGCCCGGGGTCACACCAACAAGGCGATCGCGGCGGAGCTGACGATCTCCCCGCGAACGGTCGACGGGCACGTCGAAAGGATCTTCCGCAAGCTGGACTTCACCTCACGGGCCCAGATCGCTTCCTGGGTGACAGCGGCGCACGCCCGTCCGCCGGCGTGACGCCGGCTTCGCTGCTAGAAAAACCCTTCGCGGCCGGCGCCGGGCACGACGCGGTGCCCGAGGTCGGCGCTGATCCGCGCCGCCGTGCGGACCACCAGCGGCACGACTTCCCGGCGCAGCTTCTCCACGTCCGACCGGCCGCTCGAGGTGGACGACGCCAGCGCCGCCACCACCGCGCCGCTCGCGTCGCGCACCGGCGCGGACACCGAAAGCAGGCCCTCTTCCAGTTCCTCGGCGACCAGGGACCAGCCCTGGTCCTGGACGGTCCGCAGCGCCTTCCGGAAGTCGCCTTCATCGATGATCGTCCGCGCGGTGAATCGCGGCAGCCCGGCCTTGACGACCTCGTCCACCAGCGCCGGTGGCGCCCAGGCCAGCAGCACCCGGCCCATCGACGTCGCGTGCGCGGACACCCGCGTGCCGATCGAGACGTTGATGCTCATGATCCGCCGCACCGGAACGCGGGCGACGTAGACGACTTCGGTGCCGTCCAACGCGGCCAGTGACGCCGATTCGCCGGTTTCCTCGGCCAGGCTCAGCAGCCGCGGCTGGGCGGTCTCGATCATCCCGTGCGACGCCGAGTAGTGCTGCCCGATGCTGAGCACGCGCGGGGTCAGCGACCAGCGCGGGCCGTCGCCGCGGACGTACCCGAGGCGTTGCAGCGTCAGGAGAATCCGCCGCACGGCGGGACGGGACAGGCCGGTCGCGGACGCCAGCTCGGCGAGCGTCGGGTTCGCACGCTCGGCGTCGAACGCCATCAGCACGGCGAAGCCCCGCTCGATGCTCTGGATGAAGTCGCGGTCGGTCTCCATCGCCCCATCCTTCCGCACCCGCGCCGGGGACCCCGTCTTGACAACGCGGACCCGCCGGGGGACTCTCCCTACAGTGTCCGCATAGCGTTCATAGTGTACGCACAGCGTACAGGAGGTAAGGGCAATGACGCTCGACCCGCGCGAAATCCGGAACGCCTTCGGCCGCTTCGCCACCGGCGTCACGGTCGTGACCTGCCGCAACGACCAGGGCGAGCCGCACGGCGCGACGGTCAACGCCTTCACCGCCGTCTCCCTGGAGCCGGCCCTGTGCCAGGTGACGCTGACGCGCAAGTCGAAGGCCTGCCGCTACCTCGACGGCGCGCCGTTCGCCGTCAACGTCCTCGCCGCGGACCAGCTCGACACGGCGTGGCACTTCGCCGGCCGCCCGCAGGACCGGGCGCCGGGGTGGGCCGAGGGCGTGGTGGCGCCGGTGCTGACCGGCACCGCGGCCACCATCTCGTGCCGCCCGTGGCGGATCTACGACGGCGGTGACCACCTCATCGTCATCGGCGAGGTCGAGCACCTCGAAACCAGCGACGCCGACCCGTTGCTGTTCTTCGCCGGCGGGTTCCGCGAACTCGGCCCGCGCGGCAACGCCCACTGGTCGGCCTCGGTCGACTGCCCCGACCTCGGCTGGTTCGGCTCGGCGGCCGAATTCGCTCCCCTCACCGCAGCTTCCTGACTCCGCCCGCGAAAAGACCGTTCACCGACGAAGGGTTCACCGATGACCATCCAAGAACACGACGCGCCCGCGAAGGTGCGCACGACCCGGCCGATGACCGGCGACGAGTACATCGAGTCCATCCGCGACGGCCGCGAAGTGTTCATCTACGGCGACAAGGTCGACGACGTCACCACGCACCCGGCGTTCCGCAACTCGGTCCGGATGACCGCCCGCCTCTACGACGCCCTGCACGACCCCGACCAGCAGTCCGTGCTCACCGCGCCGACCGACACCGGCAGCAGCGGCTTCACCCACCCGTTCTTCCGGACGCCGAAGTCCAAAGAGGACCTCTTCGCCGACCGCGACGCGATCGTCGCGTGGGCGCGGATGACCTACGGATGGATGGGCCGCAGCCCGGACTACAAGGCCGCCTTCCTCGGCACGCTCGGCGCGAACTCCGACTTCTACGAGCCGTTCGCCGACAACGCCCGGCGCTGGTACGCCGAGTCGCAGGAGAAGGTGCTCTACTGGAACCACGCGATCATCAACCCGCCGGTGGACCGCGACCGCAACCCCGACGACGTCAAGGACCTGTTCATCCACGTCGAGGAGGAGCGGGACGACGGCCTGATCGTCTCCGGCGCCAAGGTCGTCGCGACCGGCTCGGCCATCACCAACTACAACTTCATCGCCCACTACGGCCTGCCGATCAAGAAGCGCGAGTTCGCGCTGGTCTGCACGGTGCCGATGGGCGCGCCCGGGATGAAGCTGATCTGCCGCAACTCCTACTCGAACGTCGCCGACCAGACCGCGAGCCCGTTCGACTACCCGCTCTCGAGCCGGTTCGACGAGAACGACACGATCTTCATCCTCGACAAGGTGAAGATCCCGTGGGAGAACGTCTTCATCTACGGTGACGCGGAGAAGGCGAGCACGTTCTTCCCCGGCTCGGGTTTCCTGCACCGCTTCACCTTCCACGGCGTCGCGCGACTGGCCGTCAAGCTCGACTTCATCGCCGGCCTGCTGATGAAGGGCGTGGAAGTCACCGGCACCAAGGACTTTCGCGGCATCCAGACCCGCGTCGGCGAGGTCATCGGCTGGCGCAACCTGTTCTGGGCGCTGTCGGACGCGATGGCCGCCAACCCGGACGAGTGGAAGAACGGCGCCGTGCTGCCGCACCTGGACTACGGCCTCGCCTACCGCTGGTTCATGACGCTCGGCTACCCGCGCATCCGCGAGATCATCATGCAGGACCTGGGATCCGCGCTGATCTACCTGCCGTCCTCGGCGAAGGACTTCAAGTCGCCGGAGATCCGGCCCTACCTCGACCAGTACGTCCGCGGCTCCAACGGGTACGACTCCGTCGAGCGCGTGAAGCTGATGAAGCTGATCTGGGACTCGATCGGCAGCGAGTTCGGCGGCCGCCACGAGCTCTACGAGCGCAACTACTCCGGCAACCACGAGGGCGTGCGCGCCGAGCTGCTGTTCGCCGCCCAGCAGTCCGGCTCGGCCGAGGCGATGAAGGGCTTCGCCGAGCAGTGCATGGCCGAGTACGACCTCGACGGCTGGACCGTCCCCGACCTCTACAACCCCGGCGCCACCTCCCTTTCCCGCTGACGAAGGACCCGCCATGACCACCACCGAACACCCCACGCCCACCGCGGCGGGCTCGGGCAGTTCCGCCAGCGCGGCCTTCCGCGCGGCCGGCCGCACCACGCAGGACGTGCCGCCCGAGCGTGTCGACGAGGTCGCCCGTGCCGTGCTGCACGGTGTCCACCAGGCCATCCGCGAGCACGACGTCACCTACCCGGAGTTCCAGGCCGCGAAGCAGTGGCTGATGGACGTCGGCGAGGGCGGCGAATGGCCGCTGTTCCTGGACGTCTTCGTCGAGCACGTCGTCGAGGAGGTCGCCGCGCGGACCCAGGACGGGACCAAGGGCAGCATCCAGGGCCCGTACTACCTGCCGGGCCAGGAGAAGCTGCCGTGGCAGGCGACACTGCCGATGCGCACGGACGAGAAGGGCACCCCGCTGGTCTTCGCCGGGCAGGTCCGCGACGTCGAGGGCAATCCGGTCGCCGCGGCGGAGCTGGACATCTGGCACGCCGACGACGACGGCTACTACTCCGGCTTCGCCCCGGACATCCCGGACGGCAACCTGCGCGGTGTCGTCGTCAGCGACGGGCAGGGCCGATTCGAGATCACGACCGTCCAGCCGGCGCCGTACCAGATCCCGACCGACGGCCCGACCGGCAAGCTCGTCGCCGCCGCGGGCTGGCACGCCTGGCGGCCCGCGCACCTGCACCTCATGGTGCGTGCGCCCGGCTACCGCACGATCACCACGCAGCTGTACTTCCAGGGCGGTGAGTGGCTCGACAGTGACGTCGCCGAAGCCACCAAGCCGGAGCTCGTGCTCGACCCGCGGCCGCAGGAGGACGCCCGGCTGCGCGCGACCTACGACTTCGTGCTCGAACGCTACTGACGCACCGGCCGGCCGGGCCTCGCCCGGCCCGGCCGGCCCCTTTCCCGGAACGAGGAGATATGACCGACCTGGCGATCGAGCGCGTCGAAACCGTGCTGCTCGACGTGCCCTTGCGCCGACCGCACCGCTTCGCCCGCACCGGCATGGCCGCGCAGCCGGTGCTGCTGGTGTTCGTGCACACGCGCGGCGGCGTCATCGGCGTCGGCGAGGGCGTGGTCCCGGGCGGCCCGTGGTGGGGTGGCGAGTCGGTGGAGACCATGCAGCTGGTGGTCGAGCGTTACTTCACGCCGGTCCTGCTGGGCCGGAGCGTCGACGACATCGCGGGGATCTTGCGCGACCTCTCGGACGTCGTCGCGGCCAACCTCTACGCCAAGGCCGCCGTCGAGGTGGCCCTGCACGACGCGTGGGCCCGTGCGCTCGGCGTGCCGGTCCACACGCTGCTGGGCGGTCTCGCCCGGCGGTCGGTGCCGGTGACCTGGGCGCTGGGCACCGAACCGGCGCCGGTGGTCGCCGACGAAGCCCTTGCGAAGCTCGACACCGGGCACCGCAGCTTCAAGCTCAAGATGGGCGCCCTCGACCCGGCCGAGGACGTGTCGCGGGTGTGCGCGGTGGCGGAAAAGCTCGTCGGCGTGGCGAGCGTGCGGGTGGATCTCAACGCGCGCTGGGACCTGCTGACGTCGTTGCGGTACCTGCCTCGGCTGGTCGACGCCGGCGTCGACCTCATCGAACAACCGGTGCCGGGCGCCGAGGTCGAAGCGCTGGCCGAGATCAACCGCGCGCTGCCGATCCCGGTGATGGCCGACGAAAGCCTCCGCACCCCGGGCGACGCGCTCCGGCTGGCCCAGGCCCGCGCGGCCGATGTCTTCTCGCTCAAGACGACGAAGTCCGGCGGCCTGCGGGCGACACGGGCGATCGCGGAGGTCGCCGCCGCGGCCGGGATCCCGTGCCACGCCGGGACATCCATCGAAAGCCCCGTCGGGACGGCGGCGACGCTGCACCTCGCGTGCACCGCGCCGGCGGTGACGTGGGGGAGTGAGCTGTTCGGGCCGCTGCTGATGAGCGAAGAGCTGCTGGTAACGCCGTTGCGTTACGCCGACGGCGAGCTGCACCTGCCGGACGGCCCAGGGTTGGGCGTCGACCTCGACATGGCGGCGGTGCGCCGGCTGGAAAGGCGCTGAGATGCTGTTCCACGTGCGGATGGACGTCTCGATCCCGCTCGGCCTCGACGTCACCGACCGGGTCGCCGCGGAAAAGGCCCGTGCGCTGGAGCTCCAGCGCACGGGCGTGTGGGTGCACCTTTGGCGGATCGTGGGGCGCTACAGCAACTTCAGCGTCTTCGACGTGGCCTCCAACGACGAGTTGCACGGGATCCTCTCGACGTTGCCGCTGTACCCGTTCATGAAGATCGAGGTCACCCCACTGGCGACCCACCCTTCGGACTTGTCCGCCCAGTAGGCCGGGTGTGTCAGCGCAGTGCGCCGACGCAGTCTCAGAGTTGAGTCACGCCACGGTTGTACTGACTACGGAGGTTGGGTACGAGGTGACGCGTGATCGGATGATCTTGTAAAAAGGGGGGCACCGGGCGGTGGGGCGGCAAGCCGGGCAACGCCACCGCACCCTCACCGAAGGTCGAGCGGTTGAACCGCGCCTTGCTCGAGGAGTGGGCCTAGGCACGCCCCTACCGTTCAGAACGTGAACGACGGGGCGCTTATCCGGGGTGGTTGCACACCTACAATCACCACCGCGGCCACACCGCACTCGGCGGCAAACCACCCGCCACCCGCGTCCCCAACCTCACGGGTCAGTACAACTAGGTCGTGTGGTGTAAGCGGTTGAGCTGGGCCGGCCGCACGGCACTGGTCACCGGCGCCACCGCCGGGATCGGCGAAGCAGTGGCCCGGCAGCTGGCCACCCTCGGCGCGGATGTCGTCGTGCACGGCCGCGACATCGGCCGCGGCGCCCGCGTCGTCAAGGAGATCCAGGCCGACGGAGGCACCGCCCGGTTCGTCGCGGCGGACCTGAGCGACCCGGCCGACGTGCGACGGCTGGCCGAGGCCGCCGGCGACGTCGACATCCTGGTCAACAACGCCGGCATCTACCTGTTCGGCTCCACCGCCGACACCGACGACGCGACCTTCGACGCGCACTTCGCGGTCAACCTGCGGGCCCCATTCATCCTGGTCCGCGAACTGGCACCGGGCATGGTCCGGCGGGGCCGCGGCGCGATCGTCAACCTCAGCACCTTCGGCGCGTCCGTCCCCGGCCGCGGCGGCGGCGCCTACGGCGCGTCCAAGGCCGGGCTGGAACTGCTGACCAAGATCTGGGCGGACGAGTACGGACCCGCCGGCGTCCGGGTCAACGCGGTCGCGGCCGGCCCGACCCGGACTCCCGGCACCGCGGCCTACGGCGAATTCGCCGAAGCGCTCGGCGGCGTCACCACCCTCGGCCGCGTCGCCGAGGCCGAGGAGATCGCCAACGCCGTCGTCTTCCTGGCCACCCCGGCCGCCGGCTACGTCAGCGGCGCCGTCCTGCCGGCGCACGGCGGCCTGCAAGCCGTCGCGCCGCACTGAACCCTTCCACCCCAAGGAGAACTCGTGAACAACCGGTTCGATGGCAAGGTCGTCATCGTGACCGGAGGCGGTTCGGGCATCGGCGCCGCCGCGGC
This sequence comes from Amycolatopsis camponoti, assembly GCF_902497555.1. NCBI lineage: Bacteria > Bacillati > Actinomycetota > Actinomycetes > Pseudonocardiales > Pseudonocardiaceae > Amycolatopsis > Amycolatopsis camponoti. The sequence continues at coordinate 3,515,143 of NZ_CABVGP010000001.1, forward strand.
GCTGCGGTTCGCGGCCGAAGGCGCGACCGTCGTCATCGCCGGCCGCACCAAGTCCACTCTGGACCAGGTCGCCGCTCAGGCACCCGGCCGGATCGAGGTCCGCGTCACCGACCTGGCCGAGGAGAACGCCGCCACCGAGCTCGTCGACGAAGTCGCCCGCGCCCACGGCCGCCTCGACGTCCTGGTCAACAACGCCGGCGCCGTACTGCCGGGCCGCGCCGAGGACACCGACAACGAGCTGTGGCGGCGGATCATGGCCATCGACCTGGACGCGGTGTTCTTCGGCTCCCGCGCCGCGATTCCCCACCTGCGCACGACAAAGGGCTCGATCGTCAACGTGTCGTCGGTGAGCGGGCTGGGCGGGGACCCCGCCGCGGTCGGCTACAACGCCGCCAAGGGCGCCGTGGCCAACCTGACCCGGGGCATGGCCCAGGACCACGGCCGGGAAGGCGTCCGCGTCAACGCCGTCGCACCGAGCCTCACCGAAACCGAGATGACCGTGCCGTTCCGGGCGATCCCCGGCGTCGCGGAGGCGTTCGCGCAGCGGATCCCGATGCGCCGCGCCGCGACCGCGGAGGAGGTCGGGGACGTGATCGTGTTCCTGGCCGGACCGGACGCCCGGTTCGTCAACGGTGTCGTCCTGCCGGTCGACGGCGGGCTGACGGCGGGCAGCGGGCAACCCGAAATCGCCCCACCTGCTGCCTGAACCCGCTCAGAGCGCGTCGGCGATGGCCCGCAGGGACCGGGTGAGTGCGGCGTGGTCGGCCGGATCGAGGTGGCGCAGGACGTGCTCGCGCACGCTGGCCACCTGGTGCGGCCACGCCGCCTCGACCCGGGCCAGCCCGGCGTCGGTGATGGTCAGCGACGAGCTGCGGCCATCCTCGCCGCCGCGGGTCCGCTCGGCCTCGCCGCGGCGGACCAGGCTCTCGGCCAGCCGGCTGACCCGGCTCGGCGACAACCCGACCCGACCGGCCAGCTCGCTGATCCGCAGCCCGTCCGGATGCACGTCCCCGAGGTTGGCCAGCGCCACGTACTCCGGCCCGGTGATGTTCGCTCGCTCCTGCAGCCGCAGGTCCATCGTCCGGGGGAGCACGTTCAGCACCCAGGCGAACGCGCGCCAGAGCTCTTCTTCCTCCGCGCTCAGCGGTGTCTTGTCCGTCCCGTCCTCACCCACCTGATCAGCATAGTTCGCCCGCAGAAAGAGACCGCAGATGACCGACCTCGCCTACACCGTCGCGCTGCCGCCGACCCGGCGCGCACCCGAGCACATCCAGTACGCCGAGGAGCTCGGCTACTCCCACGCTTTCCTGTTCGACACTCCGTTCCAGGGCGACGACGTCTGGGTGCAGCTGCATCGCGCCGCTGAGCGCACCAGCACCATCACCCTCGGGCCGGGTGTACTCGTGCCCAGCCTGCGTCACCCGCTGGTGAACGCGGCCAACACCGTCTCTCTGCACCAGCTGGCCCCGGGCCGGGTGAACGTCGCGTTCGGCACCGGCTTCTCCAGTCGCGCCGCCACCGGGCAGCCCGCCCTCAAGTGGTCCTATCTGGAGCAGTACGTCGAGGTGTTCCAGGCGCTGCTGCGCGGCGAATCCGCGGACTGGGAGGGCGCCCCGATCAAGCTGCTGCTCACCTCCGACCTGGCCGACCAGCTGCCGTTGCGCGTGCCGCTGCTGATCGGCGCGATCGGCCCCAAGGGTGACGCCGTCGCCCGCCGGCTCGGCGCGGACGGGCTGTTCGGCATGCTGCGGCCCACCGAGAACATGAAGGACTGGAAGCGGGCGAGCCTCGCCATCCTGGGTACCCCGCTCGACCCCGGTGAGCAGGTGACCGACGAACGCGTCCGGCTGGCGGCCGGACCGCTTTGGGGCGGCATGTTCCACTTCGTCCACACGTTGCAGGGCGCCGACGCGGTGCGCGAGATGCCGGGCGGTCCCGCTTGGCTCGAGGTCATCGAGCGCGTTCCCGAACGAGAGCGGCACCTGGCGATCCACCAGGGTCACGTGCAGGAGATGAACGAGGCGGACCGGGCGGCGTGGGACGCCGGCGGGCACGTCTCGCTCACCGCGACGACGTGGACGGCACCGGCCGAGGAGTTCGGGGCCGCGGTGCGGGCGCTGGCCGACCAAGGCGTCACCGAAGTCCAGCTGCAGCCGACCGGGCCCGACATCCGGCGCGAACTGGAGGTGTTCGCGGACGCCGTCCGTGCCCGTCGCTGAACTCGCTTGGCTTCGGCGTCGCAGCCGGACCTGAACAAAGCACATCACAGCGGTCACGCGAAAGGGTCAGACAGCTCGACGCCAGGCCCCCGGGTCCGTGAGGCTATCTGGCCCGCTGCTGCTGAGCACCTCGTGTCCAGCCAATTATGTTGTCGCTCGACACGGGGTGCTCAGCAGTCATGAGATCGGGTCCCCGGTCAATCGAGCTGGCCCTCGCCTGGCAAATGGTCAAGTGTCCTGGCCATGCCGACGGTCAGCGACTGTGGACGTTGGCCAGTCCGGCGCTTCCTCGACACCTGGTTCGGCGCGCATACTTGGGCCGCAGCCGGGCTGATCGCGATGTGCCTAGGTTGAGGCGTGGGTCGACCGTCGCGGCGAGGGCGTCCGTCCCAACAGCCGTGGTGCTCGTACATCGATACGCGAAGGCGGTGTGATGCAGCGACGTGTCGACGTGCCCGGCCCCGTACGCCGTCCGGGCGTGCGGGCTGATGGCGTGGATGACTTGCAGCTCCACGAATTGCGCGCCGAGCGCGGCGAAAGCCGCCGTGTGGTCCGTGTGACGGGTCCGGTGTGGACGGTGCGGGTCAGACCTGCGTGCGGCCGCCGTCGACGAACAGCTCGCTGCCGGTGATGTAGCTGCTGTCGCCGGAGGCGAGGAACAGGGTGGCCGCGGCGACCTCCTCGGGTTGTCCGACGCGGCGCAGCGGGGTGCCGGCGGCGCCGGCGGCTTGGAAGGCTTCGACGTCGGCTTGCCCCGGCTTGGTGCGGATGTAGCCGGGGCTGATGGCGTTCACGCGAATCCCGCGGTCTCCCAGCTCGACGGCCAGACCGCGGGCGAAGGACCGGATCGCCGCCTTGGCCGCCGAGTACAGGCTCAGGCCGGGCACCGCCAGGGTTCCGCCGACGGAGGACATCAGGATGACGGAGGCGTGCGGGTTCAGCAGCGGCAGAAGCCGTTGCACGGTGAAGTAGACCCCACGCGCGTTGCCCGTCATGAACTCGTCGAAGGTCTCCGGTGTCACGTCGCCGAACGGGGTGAAACCGCCGCCGCCCGCGTTGGCGAACAGCACGTCCAGGCCCTGGCCGTGCTCCGCGACCGCGGCGTGCAGGCGGTCGAGGTCTTCGGCGCTGGTGACGTCGCCGGGCACGGCGGTGGCGGCGGGACCGAGGTCGGCGGCCGCGGCGGCGAGCGGCTCGGTGCGCCGGCCGGTGAGGAACACCCGCGCACCCTCGGCGACGAACCGGCGTGCGGTGGCCAGGCCGATCCCGGCCGATCCGCCGGTGACGACGGCTACCTTGCCTGTCAAGTGAGCCATGGTTTCCTGCCTCCGACTCTGGGTGGTGGGGTGTCCGTGCTCGCCGCCGCCGGCACGTCCGTTGCGCCGGGCCGTCGTCCGCTCGTGCTCACCCGGCGGGCACCAGGGAACGGAGTTCGTCGAGCATTTCGATCTGCGCGGGGATCTCGTCGGATGGCGGAAAGGCGAACAGGACCCCGTCGAATCCCCGGTCACGCACCTGCTCGATGTCACCGGCGAGCTGCCGCGGGGAACCGGCGAGGAACGGACGGTCGTCGCTGATCGGCTTGGGCTGCATGGCGTGGTTGGTCTGTGCCGTCACCGTCAGCGCGGCCGGGTTCCGCCCCAGGCGTTCGGCGGTCGTCCGGAACCGCTCGGCCTGGGCGGTCACCGTTTCCAGTGCCCAGGCCAGTGGCGTGATGCCGTCGGCGATCCGGGCGGCCCGGTCGATACCGCCGTCGGTGTTCGCGCCGATGACGATCGGGATGTCGCCGCGTACGGGCTTCGGGTTGATCTCGGAGGCTTCGATCGAGTAGAAGCGGCCCGCGTATTCCACGGGGTCGGGTCCCCAGCTGGCCCGGATCGCCGCGATGACGTCGTCGAAACCCGCGCCGCGCCGTTTCATGGGCACGCCGGCGGTCGCGAACTCCTGGGGCATCCAGCCCTGCCCGAACCCGGCGATGGCGCGGCCGCCGCTGAGCTGGTCGAGGGTGGCGTACCTGCGGGCCAGCACGACCGGCGCGTGGAACAGCGGGTTGACGATGTTGGTGCCCAGCGCGATGCGATCGGTGTGCGCGGCCACGTAGCTCAACGTTTCCAGTGGCTCGAAAGCGGTGTGGTAGATGGCGGCGGCGCGTTCCAGGGTGCCGTCCGGGCCGGGCAGTACCGGCGCCATCGGGCGCAGCAGCCGTTCGTAGGTCCACAGCGAGTCGTAGCCGAGCCTCTCGGCGGCTTGCGCGATGGTCTTGATGGTCGCCGGCGATGCGTGGACGCCGGACACGGGCAACATGATGCCGAGCTTCACGGGCACTCTCCTGCAGTGGGGACGAGAACGTGTGATGTCGAGGCTAGCGTAATTTCAAGCTTGAAATCAAGGTTGAAACCATAGGCGGGGAGAGATCGCCACCGGACGACGATGGGTAGGATCGCCGACGTGAAGGGCCAGGACGAACCCCAGTGGCTGTCGCCGGACGAGCGCGACGCCTGGTTCGCCCTGTCCTGGCTGATGATCAGGCTGCCGGGCGCGATCGACGCTCAGTTGCAGCGCGACAGCGGCCTCGCGTTCTTCGAGTATCTTGTGCTCGCCGCGCTTTCGGAGTCCCCGGGCCGGTGCATGCGGATGAGTGACCTGGCCCAGCACGTGAACGGTTCGGTGTCACGGCTGTCCAATGTGGCCAAACGCCTGGAGCAGCGCGGCTGGATGAGGCGGGCGCCCAATGCGGAGAACGGCCGATACATCGAGGCGACCCTCACCGAGGCGGGCATGGCGGTGGTCGAGCAGGCCGCGCCCGGCCACGTGGCGGCGGTCCGGCAGTACGTGTTCGACGCGCTCCGGCCCGAGCAGGTGACCGCGTTGTACGACATCGGCAGCCAGATCGCCACCCGGGTCGAAGGCGAGCACGCCGGGTCGCCGTTCACCGGGCGGACCCCGCGGCGGCTTTGACCCGCGTACCAGTGTCGGCTCTACGTCGCCGCACGCTTGTTCCTCACCCTGCTGCGAGGCGCTCCCAAGCGGCTGTGCCGATCTGACCTCTGCACGGCCATCCGCGAGCTTCCTCGACAAACCTGACAAAGCACTACCAGGGCCGGTATTGATGTCCGCCACGGACAGCCTTGGCCCGGCAGCCGGGCCGCGACCACCGAATGGCTCTGACCCGCTTCGACACAGGGCCTGAGCCGGTACGACCCTAGGCACGACAACACCACCCGCATCGACCTACGCGACACCAGCCTCAAGAACGCAACGACGGTCGGGATTCCCGGACCGGCCGTCGGCCAGCAGCTCTACAACCTGCTTTCGCTGGACCGGGAGCGACCGCCCGACTCCGTCGCGCGCAAGGCGCGGCTGGACGGATCGATCCAGGACGGGCAGACAGCACGCTCCCATCATCGCTGTGCCTCCAGCAGCACGGGGTCGGTCCCCCGGGCGACCGCGACGATCTCCTTGATCAGGAGCCTGGTGCTCGCGGACGGCCGCCGGTCGGCGATCGTGGTGATTCCGATCTCGCGCGGCACGGTGTCGAGCGCCAAGGGCAGCACCGCGAGCAGCGGGTCCCGTGCGCCGATCAGCATGGGGAGTGGGGCGACGGCGTCCGTCTCCAGCAGGACCGTCCTCAGTGTCAGGATCGTCGAGCACTCGATGATGTTCGCGGGAAGGGGCAGGCCCCGGCGGCCGAAGAGTTCGTCGATCTCGTGCCGCAGCTGGCTGTTCCGGCCCGGCAGGATCCACGGCAGGTCCATGAGGTCTTCGATGTCGCTGGTGGGCGTGTCGAGGCAGGGGTGCTCATGCCGGACGACGAGGCGAACCGGTTCCTCGTAGAGCCGTACGTGACGCAGGGTGGCGCGCAGGCTCGACGGCTGGAGCCGGCCGACGAGTACGTCCACTTCACCTCGGGAGAGCTGCAGGCCGAGTTCCTCGGGCATCGCCTCGACGACCGAGACGGTGAGGTGCGGGTGGGCCTTCTTGAGCCGGATCAGGGTCTGGGGCAGCAGGGAGTGCGCGCCGGCGAGGATGGTTCCGACCCGGACCGGCTCCATGCCGAGACGCTGGAGCCCGTGGATGCGTTCGGCCGCGGCTCGCACATTGCCCACCACCGCGCGGGCGTGCTCGATGAGGATGTCGCCGTATTGGGTCGGGCGGACGCCGCGTGGCCCCCTGGCGAAGAGCTCGACCCCGATGATCGCCTCGATCTCCTGCAGGCTCCGGGTGACGACCGGTTGGGTGACGTGCATCGCCTTGGCGGCGCCGCTCAGGGTGCCCTCATCGGCCACGACGGTCACGAGAACCAGGTGGCGCAGTTTCAGCCGACCGTCCAGAAAGTGATCCACGTTCATGTCTCGACATCTCTCTGTAACATGATGTTGGTCCCCGGTATAGCCAAGCATGCATAACGGCGACCGGAGAAGCATTGGTCAAGGCCGAATCTCTGCCAAATGATGTGGCCATGTCTTGGACACTCACCGCAGCGGGCCCGCTGGGCGGCCTGACCTCCGCTCTGGCGTCCGGCGGCGTCGAGGTGGTCGACCTGACCGCCCTCCTGTCGCCGTCGACGCCCGTGCTCGACCTTCCCCCGGAGATGGCTCCGATCCCACGCTTCGAGCTGGAGGAGCTCGCCCGGTACGACGAGCGTGGGCGCACCTCCTACCAGAACGGCATCCACACCGGTGAGCACGTGGGCACCCACTTCGACGCGCCGTGCCACTGGGTCACCGGGGCCGAGAAGAGGGACGTCGCCCACGTACCGGTCCGGCACCTGGTCGCTCCCGCTGTCGTGATCGACAAGTCCGCCGAGTGCGCCGCCGACCCGGACTTCCTGCTGACGGTCGAGCACCTCGAGGAGTGGCAGCACCACAACGGCCCGCTTCCGGAGGGCGGTTGGCTGCTCTACCGGACCGGCTGGGCCGCGCGCTCGCACGACCAGCAGCTGTTCCTCAACGCCGACGAGAGCGGGCCGCACACGCCCGGCATCACGGCCGAGTGCGCCCGCTGGCTGGCCGACGAGTCACCCATCGTCGGGCTCGGCGTGGAGACCGTCGGGACCGACGCCGGGCAGGCGTTCACCTTCACTCCGCAGTTCCCGGCGCACCACTACCTGCTGGGCGCGGGCAAGTACGGCGTCACCCAGCTGCAGAACCTCGACCGGCTGCCGGTCACCGGCGCCGTCCTGATCGTCGCTCCGCTCCGCATCGCCGGTGGGTCCGGCAGCCCGGCGCGGATCCTGGCCCTCGTTTCGAACGGAGAAGCCCTGTGACCATGCTCGTCCACGAGGCCATCGGCAGGCAGCTCACCGATCTCGGAGTCCGCGCGGTCTTCGGTGTGGTGGGCAGCGGCAACTTCCACTTCACCGACGCGATGGTGCGCGGCGGTGCCCGCTTCGTCGCCGCTCGTCACGAAGGTGGCGCGGCCACCATGGCGGACGCGTACGCCCGGATGTCCGACGAGGTCGCCGTGCTCTCCCTGCACCAGGGCTGCGGCTACACGAACGCCCTCACCGGCATCACCGAGGCCGCGAAGAGCCGGACGTCGCTGCTGGTGCTGACCGCCGAAGCCGCCGATCCCACCTCGAACTTCGCGCTCGACCAGGCGGCGATCGCCGTCGGGGTCGGGGCGCTCGCCCTGCGCGTCCGGTCTCCCCGAACCGCCCTCGACGACGTGGCACAGGCCTTCGCGATCTGCCGCGACCAGCGGCGCACGGTCGTCCTCAACGTTCCGATCGACGTGCAGGACGCGCTCCTGGAGGCGGAGGGCCTGGCCCGGGAGCACCGCCGGGTCGCCGAACCGCGGCCCGACGACAGCGAGATAGCCACGTTCGGCCGGCTGCTGGAACGCGCCGAGCGGCCGGTGTTCGTCGTCGGACGCGGAGGCCGTTCCCCTGGCTCCAGGGACGCCGTCCGCGAACTGGCCGCCGAGGCGGGCGCGCTCCTCGCCACCTCCGCCGTCTCCCGCGGGATGTTCGCCGGCGACGACTGGAACATCGACGTCTCCGGTGGCTTCTCCTCGCCATTGACGGCCGAACTCATCTCCGGCGCCGACCTGCTGGTGGGATTCGGCTGCGCACTGAACATGTGGACCATGCGGCACGGCCGGCTCATCGCGCCGGACGCGACCGTCGTCCAGGTCGACATCGACCCGGAGGCCATCGGCGTGCACCGTGACGTGGACCTCGGTCTGTGGGGCGGTGTCGCGGGAACGGCCCGCGCCGCGGCCGCGTGGCTGCGCGCGAACTCGCCCGGCGGGCGCACGGGTTACCGCACTCCGGACGTGGCCGGGCGGATCCGGTCCGGCCTGCGCTGGAACCAGGTCGGCTTCGAGGACGCGTCGGGGGACGGACGGGTCGATCCGCGCAGCCTGACCGCCGCGCTCAACGACCTCCTGCCCGCCGAGCGGATCGTTTCCGTGGACTCGGGCAACTTCCTGGGCTACCCGAGCATGTACCTCGACGTGCCGGACGAGTACGGGTTCTGTTTCACCCAGGCGTTCCAGTCCGTCGGCCTGGGCCTGGCGACCGCGATCGGTGCCGCACTGGCGCGCCCCGACCGGCTGCCCGTGGCCGGCTGCGGTGACGGTGGCTTCCTGATGGGCCTGTCGGAGCTCGAGACCGTCGTACGGCTGGGTCTGCCCATGGTGATCGTCGTCTACAACGACGCCATGTACGGCGCCGAGGTGCACCACTTCGGGGCCGGCGCGAGCGGTCTCGACGCGGTGACCTTCCCCGACGTGGACATTGCGGCACTCGCACGGGGACACGGGTGCGAGGCGCTGACCGTCCGACGGCCCGAGGACGTGCACGCGGTGAAGGAGTGGCTGTCGGCCGGCCCCGTCCGTCCCTTGGTGCTGGACGCCAAGATCACCTCGGATGGGGGGTCCTGGTGGCTGCAGGAAGCTTTCGGACACTGAGGCGCCCCGGCGGCGTCTCCGTCATCGGCGCTGGTGAGTCGCCCTACACACGGCATCCGGCAGCCGGCACGACCACGGAAGGGGTGCTCGCCGACGCCGTCCGCCGCGCTCTCGCCGATGCGAACCTGTCGCCCTCCGAAGTCGACGGCTTCGGTGCCTGCAGCTTCACCCTCGGTCCGGACCACGCCGTCGACCTGGCCTGGCGGCTCGGGCTGCGGCTGCGCTGGCTGATGCAGGACACCAACGGCGGCGCGAGCGCGGGCACGATGCTGCAGCACGCCGTGCGGGCCGTCGAGTCCGGCGACGCCTCGGTCGTGGTGCTCGTGGCCGGCGACCGGATGGACCAGCAGGTGCACCTCAAGATGGTGGCCGAATACAACCGGGCGACCGCCGAGCAGCTGGTGCCGCTGGACATGCTCGGACCGAACGCCCTCTTCGCGCTGCTGACCCAGCGTCAGATGGCCGCCGAGGGGCTCACTCGTACCGACTACGGGCGACTCGCGGTGGCTCAACGGGCCTGGGCCTCTCTCAACCCCGGGGCCGTCTACCGCACGCCATTGACGCTCGACGACTACCTGAACGCTCCCGTGGTCGCCGAACCCCTCGGCCGGTACGACTGCGTGCCGCCGGTCACGGGCGCCGATGCCGTGGTGGTCGCGGCCGACGACCGGGCCGCGGGCACGCGCCGAGCCAGGGTGCTCGCCGTCTCGGCCCGCTACAACACCGATGACCAGACGGGCGACGGACTGGTCACCGGCTTGGCCGACTGCGCGCCCGAGCTGTGGGAGGCCGCCGGCCACGGGCCCGCCGACGTCGACGTGGTCAGCGTGTACGACGACTACCCGGCCATGGCGCTGGCCCAGCTCAAGGATCTCGGTCTGGTCGCCGGGGGTGAGCTGCCGGCCTTCATCGCCGAGCGGCTCGCCACCCGCAAGCTCCCGGTCAACACCTCGGGCGGACAGCTCTCGGCGGGCCAGCCGGGTTCCGCCGGCGGCATGCACGGACTCGTGGAGGTCGTCCGGCAGTTGCGCGGCCAGGCCGGGCAGCGACAGGTCGATGCCCGTCTCGGCCTGTTCAGCGGATACGGGATGGTGCTCTACCGCTACGGCGCGTGTGCCACCGCCGGGCTCCTGGAGGCAGCCGGATGAGTGTGACCGTGCAGAACTGCCGGACGTGCGGTGGCCGATGGTTCCCCGCCCGGCTGATGTGTCCCCGCTGCGGGAGCGCCGATCTGGCGCCCGTCGGTGTCGAGCGCGGGGTGGTCGAACAGCTGACCCACCTCGGCGACGTCGTCATCGCGTCGGTGGCCTGTGACCCCGAACCGCTGCTGGTGGCCAGGCTGCACGGCCCGGTCGAGCCCGGGGACGTCGTGGAACTCACCGACGACCCCGGTGCGTCCGGCCGTCCCGTCGCCTTCGTACCGCCGATCAGCCTGCCCCGAGAGGAGTTGTCATGAGCGCCGTGCTCGACCTTTCCCGTGCGAGCGTCTCCGGACTGCTGCGATGGCGCGCGGAGACCACCCCGGAGAGCACGCTGCTGCGCTGCGGGGACACGCAAAGGACCGCCGCCGAGATGCTGGACCGGGTCGCCGTCGCGGGAGGCCTGCTGCGCGAACACGGGGTGGAGCGGGGAGACCGGGTGGCGCTGATGGCGTCCAACCGGGTCGAGCTGCTGGACCTCATCCTGGGCTGCGCGTGGATCGGTGCCGTCGCGGTGCCGATCAACACCGCCGCGCGGGGCGAGCAGCTCCACCACATCCTGAGCAACTCGCAAGCGGAGCTGCTGGTGCTGGAAAACCCCTTCCTCGCCCAGGTGGAGGCGCTGCCGAGCACCGCCGAGCTGCGCCAGATCTGGCTGCTGGACGAGGGAGAGGTCGCGTCGGTGCTACCGGTTCCCGTCGACCTGATCCCGGACGGCGGCCGCGCCGTGGAGCCGGCGGTGGTCGGCCCGGGCGATCCCGCGGTGATCCTCTACACCTCGGGCACCACCGGGGTCTCCAAGGGAGTCGTCTGCCCGCACGCCCAGTTCTCCTGGTGGGGCCGCAACGTCACGGCCCAGCTCGGCATCACCTCGGCCGACGTGCTGCACACCTGCCTGCCGCTGTTCCACACGAACGCGCTCAACGCCTTCAGCCAGGCGCTGGTCAGCGGAGCCCAGTACGTCATCGGCCCGCGCTTCTCCGCCTCCGCCTTCTGGTCGGACGTGGCGGACAGCGGGGCGACCTTCACCTACCTGCTGGGCGCCATGATCAGCATCCTCGCCGGCCGGCCGCCCGGAGCGCACGACCGGGCGCACCGGGTGACCGCGGCACTGGCGCCGGCCACCCCCGCCGGGCTGCTCCGGCAGTTCGAGGAGCGGTTCGGTGTCGTCCTCATCGACGGCTACGGCTCGACCGAAACCAACGCGGTGATCTCCGCGAGCCGGACCGAACAGCGGCCGGGATTCATCGGACGCCTTCAAGAGGGGTTCTCCGCCCGGATCGTCGACGAGAACGGACTCGACGTTCCTCCTGGCACACCGGGCGAACTGCTGCTGCGCAGCGAGCAGCCCTTCGCCTTCGCCTCCGGCTACTACCGTATGCCCGACGCCACCGTCGCCGCGTGGCAGGACCTGTGGTTCCACACCGGCGACCGGGTGGTGCTCGAAGCGGACGGGTGGATCAGGTTCGTCGACCGCATCAAGGACGTGATCCGCCGTCGCGGCGAGAACATCTCCTCCGTCGAGGTCGAAAGCGTTCTCGCGCAGCACCCCGGCGTCCGTGACGTCGCGGTGTACGCGGTGGACTCCGAACTCGGTGAGGACGAGGTGATGGCCGCCGTGGTCCCGGTCGAGGGACAAGAGATCGACTTCGCCGAGTTGGTGTCCTTCTGCGAACCCCGGCTGGCCTACTACGCGATTCCCCGCTTCGTGGCGCTGTGCCCGGAACTGCCGCTGACCGAGAACGGCAAGGTGCGCAAGACCTTGCTGAGGGAGTGGGGAGCCGAGCGCGCCGACTGGGACCGCGAGGCGGCCGGCGTAGTCCTGCGGCGAAACCGGTCCGCTTGACCGTCGGCGGCAATCACCGAACCTGAACCGCTTTGGCACATTCCCTTCCCCGGCCACCGGGACGTCCCGATGGCCACCGTCCTCATCCAGAGGTGACGAGATGAGCCCCACCGCATCGCACCAACCGGCAGCCGGGCCGCAGTCGATCCGCAAGATCGCCATCGCCAGCCTGACCGGAACCGCACTCGAGTGGTACGACTTCTTCCTCTACGGCACCGCATCCGCCCTGGTGCTCGGCACCCTCTTCTTCCCCCACGCCAGCCCCCTCGCCGGCACCCTGGCCTCCTTCGGCACCTTCGCCGTCGGTTTCGCAGCCCGCCCTCTCGGCGGGATCATCTTCGGTCACTTCGGAGACCGGCTGGGCCGCAAACCCATGCTCGTGATCACGCTGATGGTCATGGGCTTCACCACTTTCCTCATCGGCCTCCTGCCCACCTACGCGCAGATCGGTGTGTGGGCGCCGGTCCTGCTCATCGTGCTGCGCGTGCTTCAAGGCATCGCGGTCGGCGGCGAGTGGGGCGGAAGCGTCCTCATGATCACCGAGCACGCCCCCGCGGGACGACGCGGCTTCTACTCGGCCTGGAGCCAGGTCGGCATCAACCTCGGCTTCGTCACCTCCGCCGCGGTCTTCGCCGCGGTCCAGAGCCTGTCCGACGAGGCGTTCCTGTCCTGGGGATGGCGGGTGCCCTTCCTCCTCGGAGCCGTTCCCGCGCTGGCCGGCCTCGTCATCCGCCTGAAGATCGAGGAAACACCGGAGTTCCGGAGCGTCCAGCACAAGGGCGGCAAGCAACGGCTACCGATCCTGCACGCCCTGCGAACCCATCCGCGTGCCATCCTGATCACGATGGGCGCCCGCCTGGCGGAGAACGGCTCTTCGTACATCTTCCTGGTCTTCTCCCTCGCCTACGGCAAGCACATCGGGGTCGGTAACGGCCTGCTGCTGACCGGGATCATCGTCGCGAACGTCGTGGAAGGCGCCTCGATGGTGGGATTCGGTGCCCTGTCCGACCGCATCGGTCGTCGCCCGGTCTACATGGCCGGAGCGGCCACCCTTGTCGTGGTGGCGTTCCCCTTCTTCTGGCTGCTGGACACCGGAACCCCCGCGCTCGTCTGGCTCGCCTTCATCGTCGCCATCGGCATCGGCCACGGAGCCATGATCGGCACCCAGCCGAGCTTCTTCACCGAGCTGTTCGGCAAGACGTCGCGCTACAGCGCCATCGCCCTCGGCCACGAGTTCGCCTCGGTGTTCGCGGGCGGCCTCTCGCCGCTCATCGCTACCGCGCTCCTGGCGGCCACCGGCGCCTCCTGGCCCATCTCGCTGTACCTCGTCTTCCTCGGCTGTATCACGCTTATCTCGGTTTACTTCGCCCGCGAGACGGTGCAGCGCGACGCTGTGTCCACGCCGGACCTGAAGCTGCCGCCCGCCGGAGTGCGCGAATAAGCCCACTGCGCGGGGGGAGGCGGGCCCGGGAGGGGTGAGCTCCTCCTCGACACGGGCCGATGTGGAATCCCAGGTGCCGCCGTAGGAGTACCCGGAACGCCGGGACTTCCTTGGTTTTACCGACTGATGAGGCGAACGCTGTGTCACTGATTTCGCTGCTAGCGCAACCGATTCCCAGTACGCTGCCGCGGACGTTACCGTGGCCGCATGCGTTCACCGATCACGGGCATTGCCGCCGGCGTGCCGTTCACCGCTCTGCCGCCAGCCGACGACGGCCCCGCGCCGCTGATCGTCACTTGGCACATGCTCGACGCGCCGCGGTCGGACGCTGCGTTCGCTGCCGCGGTGCCGATGAACGGCTTGCCCGCGTGGCGGGTGCACCTGGGAATGCCGATGTGCGGGGCGCGCATGGTCGACGGCACCATGGACGCGGGCTTGGAGCTTCTCCGCAAGGACGTCCTGATGGCCGCTCTGTACCCCATCCTCGTGCAGGCGACCGAGGAGTTCCCTGCCGCGCTGGAGTCGATCCGTGCGCAACTGCCGGTCGGTGACGGTCCGGTCGGCGTACTCGGTGGCTCGCTGGGTGGGGCCGTCGCGCTACGGATCCTTGCCGACAACGACATCCCGGTCTTCGCGGGCGCCGTCGTGAACGCCGCCATCCGGATGCGGTCCGTCGTCGGCCTGTTCCCGGGCGAGTATCCCTATGTCGCCGAGTCTGAGAAGGTCGCCGACAGCGTGGACTTTGTTGCCCAGGCTGCGACCCTCGCCGGTCGCGCGCCGCTGCTGGTCGTCAGCGGCGAGCTGGATCACCCGTCGCTGCGCGCCGATGCGCTGGACCTCGTCAACGCTGTGGGGGATGGGACCGAACTGCTGTCGATCCCCGAGCTGGCTCACGCGCTCGCCGACGAACCCGGCATCGAGCCCGCACCCCAGCTGCCGTTGGCTCGCGAGGTGGACGCCGGCTTGACCACGTGGTTCCGGCGCCACCTCGCGGATGCGGGCTAGGCGACGTCGGCGACTTGCTTGGTTGCGACCATCGTTCCTGACTGGAGCTTCGCCTCGATCCACGAGGTAGCAGGCGTAGGTGCATGCGACTCCCGTTGCGTCGAAACAGCTCTTGTACCCGTAGCTGCCCGACCACACACTTGGGCGTATGAGCCCCGGCGTCAGAACCGGGAATTCAGGACGTGGTCGACGGCAGCGTGCAGCGTCTCGGTTTCGGTGGCCAGGAGCGATTCTTCGGAGGGCAGGGCTCTCGCGATCGACAGTCCGTTGAGGACGGTCACGAGAAACCTGGCGCGCCGGCCGTTGTCCCCGTCGGCGAGGGCGCCTTCGTCCCGCAGGACGGTCAGCCAGTACTCGACCCGGCGTTGCGCTTCCCGCTCGATCGCGAGATAGGCCGCCCGGCTCTCGTCGGTCGGCTCGGGCTCGATGTAGGTCTTGAAGATCTCGCTCCAGCCCGCTCGCGCTTGCGCGCCCGCGCCGGCGAGAGCGAGCACCTGCCGGAGGCAATCGATCAGCCGGTCCCGTGCGGGCGCCGAACGGTCGTGGATCCGATCGTCCGGGGCGACGACGTCGTAGATGCCGGCGAGCACGGCGTCCTGCAGCGCGCGCTGCGTCGGGAAGTGATATCGGAGCGAGCCGGTGCTCACGCCGGCCCGCGCGGCGACCGCCCGCACGCTGAGCCGCGCACCCAGATCCTCTCCGAACATCGCCATCGCCGCCTGAAGGACCTTGTCCCGGCTGCTGGGCTCCCTCTCCCGCGTCACTGTGGCCACCTCCGTTGACACACTGTACTAACACACTGTGCTACTGTCGCGCCGGACCCCACTAGCACAGTGTGTTAGAAGCTTCGCTCCGCATTGGACGTGAACTCATGGACCGCCTCCGCAGGCCGTTTCAGATCATCCGCGGCGACCTCCGCGCGTACCTCTTTGTCAACATCTTCGTCTACGGAGTGCTGCTCCTCGGCATGGCTCTGGGCATGCTCTTCCCGGACCTACACGCCGCGCGGTCCGCATCGTTCGCGGAAGGCAGCCAGGGAGCGCTCGTCAACGCGGTGGTCGGCAACGGATGGGTGTTCGGCACGGTCATCTTCCTCGTCAACGTGTTCCCGACCGCGTTGCTGCTCATCACCCTCCCGTCGTTGGCGGTGCCCTTCGCAGGACTTGCGGTCTTCGCGATCAAGACCATCGACCTGGGCGTCACACTCGCCCCCGTGGACGCGATCTCGCGCCTGACCCTCATCCCGCACTCCGCCACGCTGCTCATCGAGTTCCAGGCTTACGCGCTCGTGATGTTCGGCGCGTACCTGCTGGGCAGGTCCTGGCTCCGGCCCGAGACAGTCGACGCCACCACGCGCCGGCAGGGATACGCGCGCGGTTTGCGCCGGCTTGCCTGGCTTTGGCTTCCGGCGCTCGCGCTCTTCGTCATCGGTGCGGTGTACGAGGCGATCGAGATCTACTTCCTCGTGCCGCTGGTGCTCGGAAGCTGATCGTTGGTCCCTCCGTGGAGCCAGGTCATCGAGGTGGCCAGGCTTCGCGGCGGTGAAGATCGACCGCGGGGGCGAAGGTGAACCCGGAGCCGTGGCGGTCGACGCGGCCGGCGGAAGGGGCGGCGAAGTGCGCGGGGATCATCGCGGTTCCGGTGTCGGCCAACCAGTCCAGCGTCCGCCTGCGGGTGCGCGCCGAGAGCTCGGGGTCGACGCAGTACCGGGTGCTGGTGTCCGGGTCCATCAGCTGGAGCGGGTGGTGCAGGATGTCGCCGGTGAGCAGCAGCCGGGCCCGGGAGCCGGTGACCAGGACGGCCGTGTTGCCCGGGGTGTGACCCGGTGCCGGGCACAGCCGCACGTGGGGGCCGAGCTCGGCGTCCGGGGGCGTCAGATCCAGCAGTCCCGCCTCGGCGACCGGTTCGATGCTGTCGGCCAGGTAGTCGCCGGTCCGGGTCATCGCCGCGGCGCCCGCCGGGGATCGCCAGTAGTCGTACTCCGGTGCGGTCAGAACGTGCCGCGCCTTCGGGAAGGCGGGTCGCCAGTGCCCGTCCGACCACCGCGTCGCCCAGCCGACGTGGTCCACGTGCAGGTGGCTGAAGACCACTGTGGACACGTCGCCGGCGGACAGTCCGGTCGCCGAGAACCGTTGCCACCAGCCACTGTCCAGGCGGTCGAACTCCGGCCTGGCCCGGGGCTTCCCGTCGCCGACACAGGCGTCGACGAGGATCCGCTCGTGCGGCGTGACGACCAGGAAGGCCTGCATGGTGAAGACCAGCTGTCCTGGTTCGGACCAGGGCGCCTCGGCGGCCCAGCCGGTGGGCACGCCGGGGTGTCCGGGGAAGAACTCCGCCGGATCGATGAGCAGCCGCGGTGTCTCCACGATCGGAACCACCGCGACGTCACCGAGATCGAACCAGCCGCTCATCGCCCCACCACGTCCCGCTCTTTCCGCGCCACGTCCCCGGCCGCGCGGGGCAGGCGCCACAGCACCGCCGCGCTCACGGCCGCCACCACCACCGGAATGGCGGTCAGCAACACGATTTCGTCGCCGGGGAGCGAAAGCGCGAGCAGAACCCCCGCCGTGGCCGGGCCCACGATCGAGCCGACCCGGCCCAGTGCCGCGGCCCAGCCCACTCCGGAGGTCCTGGTGGCCGGCGAGTACATCGCCACCGCGAGGGTCAGCTGACCGATCTGACCGGCCGTGACGCCCGCACCGGAACCGGCGAGGGCGAGCAGCAGCGCGGTGTGGTCCGTCCCGACCGTGGCCGCGACGACCATCGACACCGCGCCGATCGCCGGCATCACCATCAGGGCGAACGTGATTCCCTTGCGGGCGGCCAGCAGGAGGAGCACGACTCCACCGATGACTCCGCCGAAGCTCAGGAAGGCGAGGCCGATCGGGGCCTGCGAGGCGGAGAAGCCGTACCCCGTAAGCAAGGTGGGCACCCAGGACTGGAGGGTGTAGCTGGCGATGAAGACCAGGAAGGCGAAGCTCCACAGCAGCAGGGTGGCGGCGCGCAGTCCGGGGGCGAACAGCGCTCCGACGCGCGCCGCGGCCGCCGTGCTGTCCGTGGTCACGGACACCGGCGCCGCCGGCAGCCACCGGCCCATCACCACGGCCAGCAGCAGCGGCAGTCCGCCGCCGATCCAGAACACCCCGGTGGCCCCGACCGACGCCAGCAGGCTGCCGCCGAAGACACCGGCGACCGTTCCGCCGAAGGCGAGTCCGAGGGTGACCGTGACGGAGACCGTCTGCCGTTGCCCGGCCGGGTGGTGCGCGGTGGCGAGGGAGACGGCGCCGGGCAGGACCACGCCGAGCCCGAGCCCGGTGCTCAGCCGGACCGCGCTCAGGGCGGTCAGTGACTGCAGGGGAAGCACCAGGGCGGTGGCCAGCGAGCCCGCGGCGAACAGCACGGTCCCGGTGATCAGCATCCGCCGCAGGCCCAGCCGCACCGCGAGCCGGCCCGAGGCGAGGTAGCCGAGCACCACGCCGATGTTGGTCAGCACCACCGCCGGGGTGAAGCCGGCCGAGGCGACGCCCCAATGCCGCGCCAGGGAGGGCAGGACGAAGGAGAGCGACGCGGAGTCGAAACCGTCGAGCAGCACCGCGAGGAAGGCGAGGCCCACCACGCCGAAGCGCATCCCGCGAAAACCCGTGTTCTCGTGGCCGGTCATCGGGTGCCTCCGAAAACCACCTGGTGCGCGGCTTCGAACAGCTCCGACGTCGGGTCGGCGAAGGCGGTGGCGGTGCCGATGTGGTCGGTCCCGGTCAGCGTCACGGTCACCGGCGGCCGGCCCGCGTCGGTCAGGGCGTCGGCGAGCAGCCGTCCCTGGCGGGTCAGCCAGAAGTCGTCGTCCGCCTTGCGGTTGGGCTCCGGATCCCCGAAGGAGATCACCACCCGCTCGGGGGCGCGGCTCACCCGCAGTGCGGGGCTGAGCCGCCGGGCCTGCGCCGGGTCTTCGACGATTCCCCGCAGATCGGTGGGCGCACTCATGCACACGGTGCCCGCCACCGGGCCGGGGGAGCTGTCGGTCAGCGTGACCATCGCGGCGAGATGGCCGCCCGCGGAGTGCCCGGCCACGGTGATGCGGTCCGGGTCACCCCCGTACCGGGTGGCGTTCGCGCGTGCCCACTCCACCGCCGCGGCCGCGTCCGCGACGGCGTCGGCGATGGTGTGGCGCGGTTCGAGCCGGTAGCCGCAGGACAGGAAGACCGCGCCGGCGTCCACCCAGGGGGCGGCGAGGTGGTCGTAGTAGGCCGGGTGGCCCTCGCGCCAGCGGCCGCCGTGGAAGTACACGATGACCGGCCGGTCGCCGGATCCTGGGTGGTAGACGTTCACCAGCTGGTGGGCGTCGGGTCCGTACTGGAGGTCGACGTCATGGGGCACCCGTGAACGCAATTCCTGCCGGGAGCTTGCGGCTTGCCGGTAGAAGCCCGGCCAGTCAGGGTGGTAGTCCTCCGGGTGCTGACAAGTGAAGAACTCACTGGTGTCCGCCGGACGGACGGCAGGGCCTGCGGCCATGGGGTCCTCCTCGTCATCGCCGGCGCGCTGGCGGCTCCGGTCATGCAGTGATCCGTATCTTCACCAGGCCCGCGGCACCTCGGGTAATGCCTACTTCGCCGGCACCTATGGCCGTCCGGTCATACCGGAGGCTATGCCCGTTCGGCTATGACCCGGCCACGGATCGGTATTGGACGGGCATGGAAAGCCGACCGTACGGTGCCCTTATGAGTGCCGATCCGCCCCCCGAAGTCGTTCAGCTCCGGAACTTCGTCGACGGAAGCTTCGTCGACGGTGCGGACACGTTCGACAAGATCAGCCCGGTCGACGGGGCCCGCGTCGCCGTGGTGCACGAGGCCGGGCGGGAGACGGTGGACGCCGCCGTCCGGGCCGCGCGCCGGGCCTTCGACGGCCGCTGGGGCCTCAGCACCGACCGGGACAGAGCCGCCCTGCTGAGGCGGATCGCCGACGGGATCGAGGCGCGTTTCGAAGAGTTCGTGACCGCCGAGATCCGGGACACCGGTAAGCCGGTGGCGCTGGCCCGCGAACTGGACGTGGCCCGCGCGGCGGCGAACTTCCGGTCCTTCGCCGACACGATCTCCGCCGCCGGTCTCGATTCGTACCTGACCGACACGGGCGGGGGCCGCAGTGCCCTCAACTACGCGGTGCGCCGGCCACTCGGCGTCGTGGCCGTCATCGTGCCCTGGAACCTTCCGCTGCTGCTGCTGACCTGGAAGGTCGCCCCGGCGCTGGCCTGTGGCAACGCCGTGGTGGTCAAGCCGTCCGATGAGACTCCGTCGACGGCGACCCTGCTGGCGGAGGTCATCGCCGAGGCGGGCGCGCCGAACGGCGTGTACAACGTCGTCCACGGCTTCGGCCCGGGCTCGGCGGGGGAGTTCCTCACCCAGCACTCGGGGGTCGACGGCGTCACCTTCACCGGTGAGTCCTCGACGGGGGCGACGATCATGAAGGAGGTCGCCCCACGCGTGGTGCCCGTCTCCTTCGAACTGGGCGGCAAGAACGCGGCCGTCGTCTTCGACGATTCCCCGGTGGAGCGGACCCTCGACGGGCTGACCCGGTCGCTGTTCCTGAACACCGGCCAGGTCTGCCTGTGCACCGAGCGGGTCTACGTCCAGCGCGGCCTCTTCGACGAGCTCGCGGCCGGGATCGCCGAGCGGGCCCCGGGGACTGAGCCTCGGCCGTCCGCACGACCCCGGCACGACGACCGGCCCGCTGATCTCCCGGGGACACCGGGCCAAGGTGCTCTCATACCTCGACCTCGCCGTTCAGGAAGGTGCCGAAGTCCTTGCCGGGGGCGGCATCCCCGATCTCGGCGAGGACCTGGCGCGCGGCGCCTGGATCGAACCGACGGTGTGGACCGGCCTGGACAATTCCTGTCGTACCGTGCGCGAGGAAGTCTTCGGTCCGGTCGCCGCGCTGATCCCCTTCGACACCGAAGAGGACGCGATCGGTTTGGCGAACGACACCGAATACGGGCTGGCCGCTTCGGTGTGGACCAGCGATCTGACCCGGGCCCACCGGGTGGCGCAGGCGATGAACGTCGGCCTTTCCTGGGTCAACACCTGGTACCTGCGCGACCTGCGCGCCCCCTTCGGCGGGACGGGCCGCTCCGGCATCGGGCGCGAGGGCGGGAAGCACTCGCTGCACTTCTACACCGAGACGACGAATGTGTGCGTGGCCCTATGACCGGATCGACTCTTTCCCGGTACGCCTCGGCGCTCGATGAGGCCGTCACCTCCAGGCTGGCCATCGCGCAGCTGAGCCGGACCGCCGCCCTCACCCTGGACGACGCCTACCGCGTGCAGGCACTCGGCTCCGAGCTGCGGGCGGCTCGCGGTGACCGCCTCGTCGGTGTGAAGCTCGGGTTCACCAGCAAGGCCAAGGCACGGCAGATGGGCGTCTCCGACGTCATCTTCGGCCGGCTGCACGCGCGCGGCGAAAACGCCGACGGTGGCAGCGTCGCGCTGGCGGACTACATCCACCCGCGCGTCGAGCCGGAGGTGGCCTTCCGCCTCGGTGCGCGGTTCGACGCGCGCGCCTCGGCCGACCCCGAGGCCGAACTGCGCGCCGCCGTCGACGCGGTCGCCCCCGGGCTGGAGATCATCGACAGCCGCTACGCGGACTTCCGGTTCTCCCTCACCGACGTCGTCGCCGACAACACCTCGGCGGCCGGGTTCGTGATCGGAGCCTGGCAGCCGGCCGATCTCACCGCCACCGGTGTCCGGTTCGCCGAGCGGCCGGTGACCCTGGAGATCGACGACGTGGTCGCGGCGACCGGGAGCACCAGCGACATCCTCGGCGACCCGGTGCTCGCCCTGCCGGCGATCGCCCGCATGGCCGCCGCGCAGGGAGTCGTCCTGCCCGCCGGTTCCGTGCTGCTGGCCGGGGCGGCGACCGCCGCGGTCGCTCTCCCGGGCGGGGTCACGGTCCGCGCGACCGTCGCGGGTCTTGGCACCGTTCACGTCACCACCATCCCCGCGGAGGAGCGATGACCGACAAGTCCCTCGTGGTCGAGGGGAAGGCCACGCCCCGCGGCCGGTTCCCGCACGTCAAGGTCGTCGGCGACCTGGTGTTCGTCTCCGGGACCAGCAGCCGCCGCCCCGACAACACCTTCGCCGGGGCCGGCGCCGACGCGATGGGGGTGACCGATCTCGACATCGAGGCGCAGACCCGGGCCGTGCTCGACAACATCAGCGACGTCCTCGCCGCCGTGGACTGCACGCTCGACGATCTGGTCCAGGTCACCGCCTATCTCGTCAGCATGAACGACTTCGGCGGCTACAACCGCGTATGGGACGAGTACTTCGACGCTTCCGGCCCCACGCGGACCACCGTCGCGGTCCACCAGCTTCCCCACCCGTACCTGCTCATCGAGATCCAGGCCGTCGCCGTGCGCCGGCCCGGCCGCACCGCCAAGGAGAAGTCATGACGTCGTCACTGCCTCCGGTCTTCAACTTCCCGCAGTGGCTCGCCGAGCACGAGCACCTGCTGAAGCCACCGGTCAACAACAAGGCGATGTGGGACACCAGCGGTGACTTCATCGTGCAGATCGTCGGCGGTCCCAACCAGCGGCTCGACTTCCACTTCGAGCCGTTCGAGGAGTACTTCTACCAGGTCAAGGGCACTATGCACGTCAACGTGATCACCGAGGACGGTCCGCGGCGCGTGGACATCGGCGAAGGCGACATGTGGCTGCTGCCCGGCAGCACCTGGCACTCACCGCAGCGCCCGGAGGAAGGATCCATCGGCATCGTGGTGGAGCGCGTCCGCCCCGAGGGCACGACGGAGCAGTTCGGCTGGTTCTGCCGGGAGTGCGGCACGAAGGTGCATTCGGTGGAGCTGCAGGTGCGGGACATCGTCGCCGACCTGCCGCCGGTGTTCGAGGCCTTCCACGCGTCCGTCGAGCAGCGCACGTGCGGAAACTGCGGCGCGCTGCACCCCGGTAAGGGCTGATCCGGTGTCCGACGTCATCGACGTGCACACCCACTACGTCCCGGCCGGCTGGCCGGACCTCGGTCCCGGACAGCCCTGGCTGCGCGTGGAGTCCGAACGCCAGGCGATGATCATGGTGGGGGAGACCGAGTTCCGGGCCATCGATTCGGCCTGCTGGGACGCGTCGGCCCGGCTGGCCGACATGGCGGCCGACGGGGTGCGGGCCCAGGTGGTCTCGCCCACACCGCTGTTCTTCGGGTACGACTTGAGCGGTGCCGAGGCGGTCAAGGTCTGCCGGATCTTCAACGATCTCGCCCTGGACATCTGCGCACCCGACCGGGAGCGCTTCATCCCGTTCGCCCAGGTGCCGTTGCAGGACCCCGACGCGGCCTGCCGCGAACTCGACCGCTGCCTGGACGCCGGGCACGCCGGGGTGGAGATCGGCAACCACGTCGGCGACCAGGACCTCGACGCGGAAGGCGTCGTCACCTTCCTCCAGCACGCGGCCTCGCGCGGCGCGCCGGTCTTCGTGCATCCCTGGGACATGCCCACCTCGCCGCGGTTGGACCGCTGGATGGCGCGGTGGCTGACCGGGATGCCGGCGGAGACCCACCTCTCCGTGCTCGCCATGATCCTCGGCGGGGTGTTCGACCGGGTGCCGGGCTCGCTGCGGATCTGTTTCGCGCACGGCGGCGGGTCGTTCGCGTTCTGGCTGGGGCGCCTGGAGAACGCCTGGCATCGCCGCCCGGACCTCATCGCCACCTCGCAGCTGCCGCCCTCGGCCTATCTCGGCCGGTTCAGCGTGGACAGCGTCGTCTTCGACCCCGTGGCTCTGCGCACGCTGGTCGACACCCTCGGCGCGGACCACGTGATGCTGGGTAGCGACTACCCCTACCCGCTGGGCGAACGGCCCGTCGGCCAGGTACTCCGGAAGGCCGACTTCCTCAGCGCCGCGGAGCGCGAGGCGATCGCCGGTGGCAACGCGCTGCGCTGGGTCGGGCGCGTGGCCGCCGACCAGCGGGTATGTCCATAGTGGGACACATGGCCGTGCGGCTATGCCCTAGGACGCAAGGCGGTCTACCGTCCTCGTATGGAAATACCGCGGATGCTGGACGGGCGGCTGAAGTTCCGCCATCTCCTGCTCGTCGAGGCGCTTTCCGGTCAGGGGAGCGTGGTCGGCGCCGCGGCCGCGCTCCACGTCACCCAGCCCGTGGTCACCCGCAGCCTCCAGGACCTCGAACGCATCCTCGGCGTCACCCTCTACGAACGCGGCCCGCGGGGGATCCGGCCCACCGAGTTCGGTGACGCTTTCACCGAGTACGCGCGCTCGGCGCTGGCCCAGATGAACCAGGCGAGCAGGCACCTCCAGGAGATCGCCGACGCCACCCGCGGCCACGTGGTCATCGGCACCCATCTCGCGGGCTCCAACCTCCTGCTGCCGCGGGCCGTCGCCCATCTCAAGCGAGACCGCCCCGCCCTGAGGATCGTCGTGCGCGAAGCGACGCCTGGGGCGCTGCTTGACGACCTCGTCGCCGGCAAGATCGACTTCATCGTCGGTCGCCTGGCGACGGTCCCCCCGGAGGGGACGATCCAGCAGACGCTGCACGCGGAAACCATCCGTGTGATCGCGCGCAGCGGCCACCCGCTCGCGGCACGCACCGAGATCCCGCTCGACGAGCTGATCGCCTACCCGTGGATCCTGCCGGGGGTGGAGACGGCGCTGCGCACGGAGCTCGAGGAGTTCTTCCACCGCAACGACGTCTCCCTGCCCCCCGACCGCGTCGAGACGACCGCGTTCCTCACCATCCGCCAGCTCCTCGTGGAGACCGACATGGTGGCCGCGCTCCCGGAACTCATCGGCGCGAGCGACCCCCGGCTCACCGCGCTGCCGATCTCGCTCGACCTCGTCGGCGCACGCGTCGGGATCACGCTGGCGGCCGGCCGTCGGCTGAGCCCGGCCTCGGAGGCCATGATGCAGTCGCTGGTCGCGGTCGCGGATTCCGTGCAGCCTCAGCCGGCTCGATCCGACTGAGTTCCGGCCGCGCGAAGGTGCCGTATATCAGCCCTCAGGCCCGCGCCGCGGTGGGAGCTGTGTCAGGTCGCGGGGGAGGGCGCCACGGTGAGGGCCGCGGGGCTCGTCGACGGGAAATCCGCGCACGACGATGTTGCGTCGCGGCAGGTGCGGGCCCGGTACCGAAAGACCCGCCCCTCTTCTCAGGCCCTCACCCGCGTCAGCGACGTCTTGACCCGCAACAACCAGCTGTCGAGTGCGACTCGATCCGCGCGTGACGGTCCCCTTCAGTCCCGGCCGGGCCGCCCGCCCCAGCGCGCCTGGGTGACCGGTCAGCCAAGCATGTTCCGCATGGCGCGGTACCCCGCCAAGCGGTACTCGTCGGCCCTGGCGGGCTCGAGTGCCATCATGTCCATGGTCGAATTCGCGACCGCCTCGACGAGAGCGCCGACGAACCGGATCGGCTGCTGCCGCAAGACACCTGTACGACTCGCCTCCTGGAAGAGTTCCACGCCGACGACGGACTCGAGCTCCGACTCCTGCCGCGTCTGGCTGCTCACGTACTCCGACACGCCGATCAGCAGCAGAGCGCGGCGACGAGCCGGGTTCCGCGTCCCCCAGTCGGTCCAGCGCCGCCAGATGAGCCACAGCTTGTCGTCCAGCGGGAGCGCGTCGTCGAGGTCAGCGATCACCGCCGCGCGCAACTCCTTCTTCAACACGGCGAAGACCGCGTCGAGCAGACCCGCCTTGGTCTCGAAGTGATGGAACACCGAGCCCTGCGCGACACCTACACGCTTCGCGATGACGGCCGTGGATGCAGCGACGCCATCGTCGGCCACCACCTCGACAGCGCCTTCGATGATGCGGCTGCGCATCACCAAGGATCGGGCATTTCCGGCTTCCGGCATCGACGGCTCCAAATTGATCGAGTAATCAATCAACATGATACGTTGGACATCACCCAACGCGAACAGGAGGTCTTCGCATGGCAGTCTCGGAGACAGTCGAGTCGAAAGGTGCCGGCCGGCCGCGAACCGGCGACGGCGACGTCCACACGGTGATCAACGGCGAGCCGGTCTTCGCGAGGTTGGACGATCCACGCCGCTCGCTGGCGGAGTTGCTCCGCGATGAGCGCGGGCTGACCGGCACCAAGATCGGCTGCAACCAGGGCGGCTGTGGCGCGTGCACCGTGCTCGTCGACGGCCGGCGAGTCCTGTCGTGCCTCACGCTGGCGGTGAAGGTCGACGGGCGCGAGGTCACGACCATCGAGGGCGTCGGGACCGAGGACGACCTGCACCCGCTTCAGGAGGCGCTCATCGAGCATGACGGCTTTCAGTGCGGGTTCTGCACGCCGGGGCAGATCTGCTCGGCGATCGGGATGGCGGGCGAGCTCTCCCGCGGACTGCCCAGCCGAGTGACCGGCGACGTGGCCGCCACGCAGATGTCGTGGAGTCGCGAGGAGATCCAGGAACGCATGAGCGGCAACCTGTGCCGCTGCGGCGCCTACAACGGGATCGTCGACGCGATCATGGAGACCTTCGCCGCTGCGGCACCCGCCGATACCGAGCGTCAGGGGGCACGGTGAAGACCTTCACCTACCTTCGACCGCCGAATCCGCAGGCCGCGGTGGAGGCTGCCACCACGCACCGCGCCCGGTACGTCGCGGGCGGAACCAATCTGCTGGATCTGATGCGTGAGGGCGTCGAGCAGCCGACGGGGCTCGTGGACGTTTCGGAGCTCTCCACGGGCATCCGGCGTGACATCGACGGAACCCTCGTCCTCGGAGCCGGTGCCACGAACACCGCGGTCGCCGAGCACCCCGACGTCCGGACCTGGTTCCCGCTGATCTCCAGGTCCGTCCTCAACGGCGCGTCCGGGCAGATACGCAACATGGCGACGGTGGGCGGGAACCTGCTGCAGCGCACCCGCTGCCTGTACTTCTACGATGCGACGACCCGGTGCAACAAGCGTGTCGAGGGCTCCGGTTGCGACGCGGTCGAAGGGGACCACCGCAACCACGCCATCCTGGGAGCCTCTCCGAGTTGCGCGGCGACCCATTCGTCCGACCTGTGCGTCGCACTGGCCGCGCTGGACGCGTCCGTCCACGTGCTCGGCCCCGGCGGTGAGCGGACCATCGATCTCCTCGAGTTCTACGAACTTCCCGGGGACCGGCCCAGTGTGGAGAACGTCCTCGGCCCGCACGAGCTGATCACCTCCGTATCGGTTCCGCCGCTGAGCTACGGGCGCCGGTCGACCTACCGCAAGGTGCGGGAACGCACCAGCTACGCGTTCGCCCTGGTGTCGGTGGCCGCGGCGCTGGACATCGAAGACGGAGTGGTCCGCGATGCTCGCCTGGCGCTGGGCGGCGTCGCACCGAAACCCTGGCGGGCGACCGGGGCCGAGGCGCTGTTGCGAGGTGCCCGTGCCACCGGCGACGAGTTCCGGCGTGCTGCCGAGGCCGTGGTCGAGGACGCCAGCCCGCTGCGCGACAACGCGTACACGATTCCACTGGCGACGCGCACCATCGTCGCCACTCTCGAACAACTCGCGGGTGCGGAGGCCCGGTCATGAGTCTGATGCAACGAGTGGTCGGGCTGGTCGCGCGAGCCCTTCCCGACCGGGCCCCGGATCCGATGCTCGACCGGAAGGACGCATTCGCCGGCACGCCGCTGTCCCGGGTCGACGGGCCACTGAAGGTCACCGGTGGAGCGGAGTACACCGCCGATGTCGCGGTGCCCGGGCTCACCCACGCCGCGATGGTGTGCAGCACGATCGCCGGCGGCCGCATCGAGTCCATCACCGTGGCCGACGCGGAGAAAGCGGCCGGCGTGGTGCTGGTGATGACGTACCGGAACGCACCCGTACTGTCGCCCGCACCGACGCTGATGAGCTTCACCGGCGCGTCGTTCACCGATGCGCCCATGATGCAGGACGCGCGAGTCCGCTGGGATGGGGAACCGATCGCGGTCGTGGTCGCGGAGACCCTCGCACAGGCACGGCACGCGGCATCGCTGGTGAAGGTGACCTACGCCGAGGATCCTTCGGCACGCGTGGACTTCGACGCCTTGAAGTCTCGAGCGCGGCGCCCGGCCGCCGTCCAGGGACAACGACCGCGGATGACGAAGGGCAGCGTGGACGAGGCGCTGCGCACCGGCGACGTGGTGGTCGATCACGTCTACCGGACGCCACGGCACAACCACGCCGCCATCGAGCCGCACGCGACCGCAGTGGCCTGGCACGGTGACGACAGCATGACCGTGTGGGACAGCACGCAGGCCGTCACGCACACCCAGATGGGACTGGCCAAGGTGTTCGGCCTCGAGCGTGAGAAGGTCCGGGTGGTCTCGCAGTTCGTCGGCGGTGGCTTCGGGAACAAGATGATGTGGAACCACCAGGTGCTCTGCGCCGCCGCGGCGAAGCTGTCCGGCAGGCCCGTCCGCATCACGATGAGCCGGGAGGACGTCTTCCGGGTCACCGGCGGGCGCACGCTTTCCGAGCAACGCGTCGCACTGTCCGCGACGCGTCACGGCAAGCTGAGCGCTCTCGTGCACGAGGGCACCACCACGATCGGCGTCGACGGCAACGGGTTCGCGGAGCAATTCACGTTCCCCGCGCGGGTCCTCTACGCCGCCGACAACTTCGTCGTCGACCAGAGGGTGCTGGAGCTGAACATGGTGCCGAACGCCTCCATGCGCGCGCCCGGCGAGTCCATCGGATCGTTCGCCCTGGAATCCGCCGTGGACGAAGTGGCCGAGGGCCTCGGCATGGACCCGATCGAATTCCGGCGCGGGGTGCAGCCGGACAAAAATCCTTCCAGCGGCAGGCCATTCGCCATGCGCAACCTCATGCGGGCCTACGACCTGGGTGCGGCGCGGTTCGGCTGGGACGCGCGGAACCCGGTGCCACGATCACACCGCGAGGGCGAGTGGTGGATCGGCCACGGCGTCGCCTCGTGCAACTACCCGTACGTCCGGCTGCCCGGCGCGAAGGCGTCGGTCAGGATCGACAGCGACGGCCACGCCGTGGTCCGGACCGCTGCGCACGAGATGGGCATGGGGACCCCCACCGTGCAGGTGCAGCACGCCGCGGCGAGGCTGGGCCTTCCAGTGGAACAGGTCCGCTTCGAGTACGGCGACAGTGAGCTTCCGGCCGGGATCCCGGCCGGCGGTTCCGCGCAGACCGTCGCCATCATCGCCTCGGTCACCGACGCCGTCGACAAGCTGGTCAAAGAACTCCTCAAGCTGACCAGAGCGGGGTCGCCGATTTCCGGGGCGCGACCGCGGCAGGTCGAACTACGCGACGGGGGCATCTACCGCAAGGACGGCGGACCGGGCATCTCCTACCGTGAGCTGCTCCGGGCAGCGGGACGCGACCACGTCGAGGCGGTCGGCGCGGGCTCCCTGCCGCTGGAGATGATGAAGCACTCGATGGAGTCCTTCGGCGCCCAGTTCTGCGAGGTTCGCGTCAGCGACGTCACCGGCGAAGTCCGCGTCAACCGCTGGGTCGGCTCCTTCGACACCGGCCTCGTGCTCAACCCGAAGACGGCGGCCAGCCAATTCCGCGGCGGCATCGTGATGGGACTGGGCCAGGCCCTGACCGAGGAGACAGCCTTCGACACCCGGCGGGGACGAATCATGAACCCTTCGCTGGCCCACTACCACGTACCGGTTCACGCCGACGTGCCGCCGATCGACGTGGTGTGGCTGGACATCCCGGATCCCCTCGCGCCGATGGGTGCGCACGGCGTGGGCGAGATCGGCGTGGTCGGGGTCGCCGGCGCCGTCGCCAACGCCGTCTACAACGCGATCGGAGTACGGTTCCGCGAATTGCCCCTCACACCGGGCAAAGTGCTCAGTGGACTCGCCGCGCTGGAGGCGGAGTCCCGGGAAGCACGATCGACCGTCTGAGCCGACGCCGCCACGCTCCGGCCTCTCGCTCGGACGTGCGGGCCTCCGGCGACAACTCGCCGGCATCGTGGTCGCCCCTCACGACCGGGCGTGGTGCATCCGGACTCGATCGCCGGGTCAGGCCACTTCGACGACGACCTTGCCGAAGGCGCCGCGGTCGAGGTGGTCGAGTGCCGCGGGCAGCTCGGTGAGCGGGTAGCGCTCGTCGATCACCGGCTTCAGGCCGGTACGGTCGACGGCTCGGACGAGGTCTTCCAGCGCGCGGCGATGGCCGGTTCCGATGCCCTGGACGGTGATGTCTTTGAGCATCAGGGGCATCACGGGAGCAGTCACGTCAAAGCCCTCCAGCGCGCCGATCTGGTAGATCGTCCCACCGACCGCCGCGGTCTGGACGGCCTTTCCGAGATGCGCCCCGCCCACCACTTCGAGGATGTGGTCCGCGCCGCGGTCGTCGGTGATCTCGAGGATGGCCTCGATCCAGTCCTCACGCGTGCGGTCGACGCAGTGGTCGGCGCCGAGTTCCGCGGCGCGCGGCAGCTTGTGGGCGCTGCCGGACACGATGACCTCGGCCCCCAGCGCCTTCGCGAGCTGGATCCCGAACAGCGACACCCCGCCGGTCCCCTCGACCAGCACCGTGTCGCCGGCCCGCACTCCACCACGTTCGGCGAGCGCGAACCACGCGGTCAGCCCGGCGCACGGCAACGTGCTGGCTTCCGCGTGTGCGAGCGTTCCCGGCGCGTGGACGAACCATTCCGCCGGCAAGGCCACGTACTCCGCCAGGACGCCCGGGTAGTGACCACCGAGGGTCCGGTAGGACGGCGTCCGGGCGTCGCCGTGGCGGCGGCCGTCGATCCAGTCCGGGGTGAAGGTGGAGATCACGTGCTCGCCGATGGCGAAGCGGGTGACCTCGTCGCCGGTCGCCACCACTGTTCCCGACAGGTCGGACCCGGGGGTGAACGGAAAGGAGAGCGGCAACCCCCGCCCGCTTTCGGTGACCATCTTGTCGCGGTAGTTGAGTGCGACGGCCGCCACCTGCACCAGAACTTCGCCCCGCTGTGGCTGGGGAATCGGAACGTGCCTGAGTTCCAGCCGATCGCGGCCGATGTCGTCCATTTCCCAGCGCCGCATGGTCTCCGTCATCAAAGCTCCCCGTCGTGTTTCCCGGTTTGGCGCGTGGTCGATCGCATCGAGTACGGAACTGTCCGGTCCGGCACCCGATGCGGTGACGCTGACCGGCAAGGCGATACCGGCATCCCGCGCGACCAGCCGGAGCCGCCTGGCGGCCGCCGACCGCAGACCTCAGTTCGGCTTGGACGTTCTCTGGCCCGTCGTATCGCTGTCGCTGTTCTGCCGATCGGGTTCGATCGGGGCGGCGTGGGTGGTTTCGTGGCGGCCGGCCATGCCGGCGAGCAGGGCCAGCGACTGTTCTGCCGCGGAGCCCGGGGCCGCCGAGTAGAGGTACAGCGTCTGCCCCACCGACCCCGTCACGGAGAGGGATTGGTAGTTCACCGTGATCTCGCCGACGAAGGGATTGTTGTAACGCTTCGTGCCATCAGTCCGCTCGTGCACATCGTGGCGTGCCCACATCGTGCGGAATTCCGCGCTTTTCAGCGACAGCTCGCCGATCAGCTCGGTCAGGCGCGGGTCGTCGGGGCCGGTGCCGGCCGTGGACCGGACGCTCGCGACCACACTGTGCGCGATCGTGTTCCAGTCCGGGTAGATCTCGCGCGCGGCGGGGTCGAGGAACACGTCACGCATGAGGTTCCGGCCGGGGGTGAATCCTTCGTTGAGCAGCACCGCGAGCTCGTTGGCGGCCAGCACGTCGCGGTACCTGCCGATCACCACCGCGGGATTGGCGGTCCAGCTTTCCACCAGCCGGGCGAGACCGGTACGTACCTTTTCCGGCCGGTGCGCACGTCGCCGCCGCGGAGGCGGGGCCGTGGCAAGCTGCCGCAAGTGCGCCGACCCGGCGTCGTCCAGTTGCAGCGCTCGCGCGATCGCGTCGAGCACGGCTGCGGACGGGTTGCGATCGCGCCCCTGTTCCAGTCGTGCGTAGTAGTACGGGCTCACCCCGGCGAGGAACGCGACCTCCTCGCGCCTGAGCCCCGACACCCGTCGGCGACCCTGGTCCGGCAGCCCTTGCGCCACCGGGTCCAGTAGCGCTCGCCTGGCCCTCAGGAACTCGCCCAGCGGGTTGTCGGCGTCGAGGTGGTGCATGTTTCCCACAGTAGGCAACCCTCCCCGAACCTGACACACCCTGAGAGGGTGACCATCAGCGCTGCCGGGCGACGCGGCATGAGGGGACACTGTGCTGCCGGCTTTCGTCCGCGTCCGGCGATTCCACAGTGGAGTGTCGACGGAACGCCGTGCTCGATCAGCTGGGGAACTGGTCCACCCCAACGGACTCCACCACGCTGACCCGATGATCGCGGCCACCGGCACTTCCGGTCACCGAACCTTCTCGTAAGCTGGCGTCATGCGGCTGTTCCACCAGGTAGACGTCTTCGCCGACGAGTTCCCCTACGGCAATCCCGTCGCCGTCGTGCACAACGCCGACGACCTGAGCACCACCGACATGGCGGCCATCGCGCGGTGGACCAACCTGGCCGAAACCACGTTCCTCCTCACACCGACGCACCCCTCGGCCGACTACCGCCTCCGGATCTTCACCATCAGCCGCGAACTGCCCTTCGCCGGCCACGCCACCCTCGGAGCGGCACGCGCCTGGCTGGCGGCCGGCAACACCCCCGGCCGAGCCGGCCGGATCGAGCAGCAGTGCGGCGCCGGCCCGGTCCACATACGCTCCGAGGCCGACCTCTTGTGGTTCGCTGCGCCGCCGCTGCTGCGCGACGCCCCCGTGACCGACTACGAGCTGCGTGCTCTTGCCGCCGGGCTGCGCATCGAACCGGAACAGATCACGGCGGCCCGGTGGGCCGACAACGGCCCCGGGTGGGTTGTCGTCCTGCTCGCTTCCGCGGAAGCCGTCCTGGCCATCACTCCCGACTACGGACGTTTGAGCGGATTTTCCGCCGTCGGCGTCGTCGGGCCGCACCCGGCGGGAAGCGAGGCGCTGTTCGAGGTCCGGGCGTTCACCGACGAGGGCACCCGCTGGGAGGAGGACCCGGTCACCGGCAGCCTCAACGCGGCTGTCGCGCAGTGGCTGATTCCAGCGGGCGGCGCCCCCGCGCGGTACACCGCCACGCAGGGCGCGGCACTTCAGCGCCGGGGCCGAATCCACCTTTCCCACCACGACGGCGAGATCTGGGTCGGAGGCCGCACGGCACTCGGCATCACCGGGCAGTGGCACTAGGTTCCGGGCCTTCTTCTGCGAGCCGGCGGTCCGCGGTTTGGCGGGGGTCGCGGCAGAAGGAGGCCGAGCCGTCGCCCGCGGTGCAGTCGTCGGCCAGGCGGCGGAACTGCTGGGCGGCGCTCTGCGCCGAGGGCAGGGCATCGATCGCGGTGATGATGCGGTTGGCCGGCGGCACGACGGTGGCGGCGAGTTGCTCGTGGCCATCGGCGACCTGGTCCGCGTCGGCGGCGAGCTGGTCGGTTCAGCGTCCGCCGGGGTGGCGGTGCCGGAGCCTCCAGAACACCACGCACGAGGCGACGACCCAGCCGGTCAGCACGAGGTACGGGAACGCGCTCTGGTGGCCGGGGAAGTAGACGGCCGTGTGGTGGGCACTGATCGACGCGCCCGGTGGAAGCCACCGGCCGAGGTCGCCGAGAGTTGTCGGCAGCAAGGCGGCCGACACCGTGCCGCCGGACGAGGGATTGCCGAGCAGGACCATCACCGCCCAGGTCGGCAGCATGCCCCAACGTCCGAAGAGCGTGCTGAACATGGTGCAGGTGACTGCGGCGGCGAACATCGTCAGGGACAAGATCAGCCACGACGAGAGGAAGGGCAGGTCGAGTGCGCCGACGAGCAGGCTCACCACGGCCGTGATCGCGAGCCCGCCCGAGGTGGCGGTGACGGCGAGGAATCCGATGCGCTCCCCGGGCGCGAGGCGTGGCGCGTGGACGTCGTACAACATCGATCCGATGAACCCGATGATCACTGCGGCCAGGGTCATGTAGAAGATCGCCAGGCCGCGGGGATCGCCCTCCTGCAGCGGACTGAGGTCGTCGATCTCGACCGCGGTGCCGCTTGCCACCGCAGCGCGAGGAGCGCGCTCGGACAGCAGCTGTGCGACCGAGGGGCCCGATGCGCCGGAGAGCTCCAGCCGGGCGGGGATGCCGGTTGCCCGGTACTCGAGCACCCCGAAGACCCGCTGCTCCAGAATTGCCTGACGGGCCGCGGTCCGGTCTGGCATCGCCTGCTGCTCCAGCGCTCCGTCGAGCAGCGCGTCCAGCGTCTCGTCGAGAGACCGGTCGGCTCCGGCGGGCGCGAGGACGGCGAGTGGGATGTGATGCGGAGCGGGCGCAGCCAGGAAGGTCGTGTAGGAGCCGACGAACAAACCGGCCGTCGCGGTCAGGATGAGGGCCAGCACGGTTGCGGGGTAGAAGGGGGACCTGACGAACGCACTCGATCTGTTCACGACGCTCCGATGAGAACTCCAACGCTAGTGTTGGAACTTTGGTCAACGTACTCCCGGAACGCCGGATCGGCAACACTGGTGTTGGAGTATGGTTGCGCCATGGCTTGGGACGTCGAAGGTACGAAGCGCAGGATTCAGGAAGCTGCGCTCGCCGAGTTTTCGCAGTTCGGAGCCGCTGGGACGACGATCGACAGGATCGCCAAGCGTGCTGAGGTGAACCGGGAACGGGTCTACAAGTACTACGGCGACAAGGCGGTGCTGTTTTCGAAAGTGGTCCGGTACGAACTGGACAAGCTCGCCGAAGACGTGCCTCTGCGTCAGGTGGCGGGCCCGGACGACTTGGCGGACTTCGCCGGACTCTCGTTCGACTACTTGAAAGAACACCCGGATGTTGCCCGGCTCGTCCTGTGGGAGGGCCTTGCCGATACGGGCGCCGTCCAGGACGAAGCTGAACGAACCGGGCTGTACGTGGGCAAGGCTCGTGCGGTGGCCGAGGCCCAGCGGGCCGGGCTGATCGACTCGTCGATCGCCCCCGCTCATCTTGTCTTCCTGCTCATCGCGCTGGCTGTCCAGTGGTGGGCGACACCACAGATGGCTCGCATGCTCGCGACCGGGCAAGACGACGACTCGCCGGCTCGGCGCCGGGAGGCCGTCGTGCAGGCGGCACGGCGTCTCACAGCTGTCGGCAGTTGATGTGACCGGGGGAACTGGTCGACCTACCCTCCGTCCCCGAGGGATTCCTCCGTGGCCGGGGCGAGTTCGAAACCCGAGGTGTCGGCGGCGACCAGCCCGGCGGCTGACCTCGTCAACGACCTGAACCACCGGTGGGCGTGGTCGTTGGTGTGGCGCGGGTGCCACCAGAACGCCAGCGTGAGTGCGTCGAAAGCCATCGGAAGGGGCAACGAGCGCAGGCCCAGGGTCAATTCCGCGCGCAGTGCGAGGGATTTGTGGACGACCGCGACCCGATCGGTGCCCCGGACGAAGGACGGCACGCCCGAAAACGTCCCGACCGTGACCTCGACGCGGGGGTCGAGCCCGGCCAGTACCAGCTGGCGCATGATCGTGGAGCTCACGAGCGCCGCTGTCGCCGTGGACCGGTCGGCGTAGAGCACCCACGGGAGAGCTGCGAGCGTGTCGCGGTCGAGGACCGTTCCGACCCGGTCATTGCGAGCGTCGACCAGCGCCCGCCATTCGGTGGTCAGCAGATCCACGTGCGGTGCCTCCGGCAGGGCTCCGTGCGGCAGCAGGATGCCGTCGAGGGTGCGCAAGGTCTCGAGGGCATCGTCGAGGTCGGCGATGCGCAGCAGGTCGAACCGGACGGATGACGCCGGCGCGGCCTCGCTGAGGAGCCGGCTGATCGACGGGCCGACTGCCTCGAGCCAGAAATCACTCGTCAGGACGACGAACTGGCGACGGGTGCGTACCGGGTCGAACCCCGCGCGGCCGAGGAAGACCCGCTCGCTGCTGGTGACCGCGTCGGTGACGAGGGGTTGCAGGGCCGCGGCCAGCGGGGTGAGCACGTATCTGCTTCCCTGGCGCGCCAGCAGCTCGTCACCGAAGTGCCGGCGGAGCCTGGCCAGCGCGGACGACACCGTCGGCTGGCTCAACCCGAGCTGCTGGGCCGCGCCGGAGACACTGCGCTGGGCGAGCAGCGCGTCCAGGTGCACGAGCAGGTTCAGGTTGAGGTTCTTCAGCTCCTTCACGGGTGGCCTGCGGTCGTGGGTTCGTTCACAGCGCCATGACTACACACCCGGCCCGGCGACGGCAAGCGGGACCCGGGATAGAGCGGGTCGATACCACCCATCGGCAGATCGAGCTTCCCCGGTCCGTTCCGTGCGGCGCATGGTGTTCCAGTTCCCGATCGCGACTGTCCACATCCGACCCGGTTTCCCTCGATGAAGCGAGAAACGTATGTCGTCTCCTCCTGCTGATCGCGGCATCGCCAGACCCGTCCCGGCTCCGTCGGCGAGCCGGCCGGCCCGTCGCCGCGCCGTGCGGGCCTCCCTGGTGGGCACGGTCGTCGAGTACTACGAGTTCACCGTCTACGGTTTTCTGGCCGTGGTCTTCGGGCCGCTGTTCTTCCCCGCCGCTTCGCCGGTGGCCGCGACGCTGTCGGCCCTCACGGTGTTCGGTGCCGGGTACCTGGCCCGGCCGTTGGGCGGCGTGGTGTTCGGCGCGCTGGGCGACCGTCTCGGGCGCCGCCCGGTCCTCATGGCCACACTTCTGATGATGGGGGTGTCGTCCGCCCTCATCGGGATGCTGCCCACCTACGCGTCCATCGGGCCGGCGGCGCCGGTCTTGCTGCTGCTTCTGCGGCTGCTCCAGGGCTTTTCCGCGGGCGGTGAATGGGCGGGAGCGTTGACCTACGTCTCCGAGATGGCACCGCCGCGCAAGCGCGCGCTGTACGGATCGATCCCGGCGATGGGTGTCGGCATCGGATTCCTCACCGCCGCGCTGATGGTGGCGCTCGTCGCGAGTACCGGTGTCGGCATGAGCACGTGGGGCTGGCGGATCCCGTTCCTGGTATGCGTTCCGCTCACCGCGGTCTGCGTGGCGCTGCGCTACCGCCTCGAAGATTCACCGGAGTTCAAAGCCATCACCCGCACTGCCGGCGGTGTCAGCCGGACGCCGGTTCGGGAAACGCTGCGCCGGCACCCGTTGGACGTGCTGCGTGTGGCGGCGCTGACGATCGGAGTTCTCGGGCCGTCGATCCTCGGTAAGCTCTACCTCTCCGTCCACTTGGTGCAGGTGAAGAAGTTCCCCCCGGTGGAAGTCTATTTCCTGCTCGGCTTGGCGCTGGCGGCGACGGTCTGGATCTTCCCCGTGATGGGGGCGAAGTCGGATGCCAGGGGCCGCCGCCCGATCGCCTGGATCGGCTTGAGCGCCGCTGTGGTGCTGCCGGTACCCCTGTTCCTCTACGTCGACGCGGTGAGCAGCGCACTGGCCGTCGTGCCGGCTCTGCTCATCTACCTGGTCGTCGAGCCGTTCGTCTCGGCTGCCGTTTTCGCCGGCTTCCCGGAGCTTTTCCCGACCCGCACCCGATTCACGGGTGTGTCCATCGGACTCAACCTCGGCACCATCATCGCCGCGGGCTTCGGTCCCGCCATAGCCGCCTCGCTCGTCGCTTCGACGGGATGGGCCGGAGCGCCGGGCCTGTGGGGCTCCGTCTGCGCACTCATCGGCCTGATCGCGCTCGCCGGACCACGCCGGACGAACACGCTCGAGAACAGGGAGGTTCTCCACGATGAAAAACGGTGAAGGGCGGCCCCGGCCGCTCGGGCAGCTGACCCCCCACGTGTACGTGGAAGCCGGCACTCGCGGGTGCGACCCCGGCTTCGTCGTGACGTCGGACGGGGTGGTCGTCATCGACACCCCCCAGCTGCCGACGCACGCACTCGCCATGCGGCACCAGGCGGAAAGCCACGGCCCCATCCGCTACGTCGTCAACACCGAACACCACGTCGACCACATCTTCGGCAACTACTTCTTCGCCGGTGCCGGTCTGGTGGTCCACCACCGAGGCGTGTTCGACAACTTCATGACCGTCTACGACCTGGATCCGTTCGCCTTCGCGGTCAAAGCCGCCCAGGACGACGATCCTGCCGGAGCGGAGCTGATCCCCGAACGTGGCGAGTACTACGACGACCCCAACAAGGGCGACATCGTGTTCACCGGCGACCTGACGCTGAGGCTGGGAGAACACACCTTCGAGCTGCTGCACACACCGGGACACACGCCGGGCCAGGTCGCCGTGCACGTTCCCGAGGAACGTACGGTCTTCACCGGTGACACCATCTTCTCCGGGTGCCAGACCTGGCTGATGACTTCCGACGTCGACCAGTGGCTGCGCTCGCTCGACCGGATCGCCCAGCTCGACGTCGACCACGTCGTGCCCGGTCACGGTGCGATCACCACTCTCGACGCCGTTCGGGAGCAGCGGGCGGTGCTGCTGGGCTGGAAGAGCGCCGTCGCCGATGCCGTGGCCAAGGGGTGGTCCCGCGACGAAACGATTCAGCGAGTCACCTTCGCCGAAGCGTGCCGGACCGACGTCGGCCTGGATCACCTGATGGACTACATCCAGGCGGAAAACGCGGGAGCGCTGTACGACACCATCACCGGCGCAAGGGGTGAGACGTGCTGACGGCGACGGCCTTCCCGCTGGTGGTGGACATCCACGCCCACGCCCACGCACCGGGCGATGAACTGGTGGCGGGCCGGGAACAGCACGTTCAGGAGCAGCGCGCCCAGCTCGCGGTCTTCGGCCCGGGGTCCGTGGCGGTCAACCAGCAGCTGTTCCGGGACGAGTGGTACCCAGCACTCACCGAGCTGGACACCCGCCTCCACACGATGGACCGGGCGGGCGTGGACGTGCAGGCCGTCAGCGTCGCTCCCACGCAATACCACTCGTGGGCGGACGAGGCGCTCGCCGGCGAACTGACGTACGTGGTCAACGAGCACCTGGCCGACCTGGCCGCGAAATGCCCCGATCGGCTGATCGCCATGGCGCACGTGCCGTTCCAGCATCCCGACCTGGCCGCCGTTCACCTCCGCGAAGCGGTCGAGCGGTCCGGCATGAGGTCCGTGCAGATCCCGACCCGTTCCGGCGACCGCGAGTTCTCCGACCCCGCGCTGGACGTCTTCTGGGCCACCGCGGAAGAGCTCGGGGTGCTCGTCTTCGTGCACCCGTGGGGCTGCACCGTGGAACAACGGCTGTCGTCGTACTACCTGGGCAACATCATCGGCCAGCCGCTGGAAACCACGATCGCCCTGTGCCGGCTCGTCTTCGCCGGCGTGCTCGACCGGTTCCCCCGGTTGCGGATTTGCGGCGCGCACGGCGGCGGCTTCCTGCCGGGCTACCTCGGCCGGGCCGACCACGCCTACGAGGTGCGCCCGGAGAGCCGCTCGATGGCCAAACGGCCCAGTGAGTACTTGTCCCAGCTCTACGTCGACAGTCTCGTCTACCGCTCTTCGGAGCTGACGGCGCTCACGCAGGCGATGGGAAGCGATCGGGTACTGCTGGGCACGGACTACCCCTTCGACATGGGGGTCAGCGACCCGCTCGCACGGCTGGAGCAGACCGGTCTGCCGACGGCCGAGCTGCGGCGCATCGCCGGACTCAACTCGGCTGAACTACTCGGTCTCAAGCAGCGGAGGGAGACCTGACCATGGACGACGTCGAAATCACCACCACCGAATCGGAGCGCCGAACATGAAGTGGGCCACTTATCGCTCACCGGCGGACGGCAAGGAGCACGCAGCCCTGTTCGAGGGCGGAGCGCTCCACGGCCTCCGCGGCGATCGGCAGCTGATCGAACTCATCGGGTCCTCCGAGGGCCTGGCGGAAGCCGCCCGCGAAGTCGGAGACGACCCTTTCGAGGTCGTCCCCGCCGGTGACGCGCAGCTGCTGCCACCGATAGCGCGCCCGCCGTCGGTCCGGGATTTCATGGCGTTCGAGAACCACTACGTCACTTCGATGACCGCGATGGGGCTGGCCACGAACCCGGTCTATTACCAGCAACCGGTTTTCTACTTCCAGAATCCGGCCGCGCTCCGCGGGCCACGCGAGACGGTGCCGATCGCCCCGGGGAGTCGGCAGTTCGACTACGAGCTCGAGGTGGCGGCGATCGTCGGCGCCCCGGCCACCAACGTCACCCCGGCCGAAGCCCCCGCCCACATCGCCGGATACACGATCTTCTGTGATTGGAGCGCCCGGGACCTCCAGGCGGCGGAGATGACCATGGCGATCGGCCTCGGCAAAGCCAAGGACACGGCCACGAGCCTCGGGCCCTTCCTGGTCACCCCCGACGAAATCGACGGAAAGCGCAGCGGCGAGGGTTTCGACCTGAAGATGACCGCGTCGGTGAACGGCGTCCTCTACAGCGAAGGGAATTGGGCCGACCAGTTCTGGTCGTTCGCCGACCTGCTCTCCTACGCCTCCCGGGGGACGACTTTGCACACCGGAGACGTCATCGGCTCCGGCACGGTGGGCACCGGTTGCATCCTGGAACTCGCCAAAGTCCACGGTGAAGCGGAGTACCCCTGGCTGGACGCCGGTGACCAGGTCGCCTTGAGCGTCGAGAACCTCGGTGAAATCCGCGCCTCGATCACCCGAGGGGCTCCGCTTCATCCCCTTACGCGACGGCGTAGCTCGTCCGCCCGGCAGTGACCGCGGTCTCGCCGTCAACTCCAACACTTGCGTTGCAGACCGGCAGTGACGAGTGTAGGTTCGAAGCAGAAGCCAACACTACTGTTGGAGTTTGAAGGAGCATGATGAATCTCGAAACCGTCTTCACAAGCCGTTGGTCCTCCCGACGCGAGGAAGACCGATTCGTCGTCGAAGACCCCGCCACCGGACACCACCTCGCGACAGTCCAGGGCGGGGGCGCGGCAGAGGTCGACGCGGCGGTCCGCGCCGCCCATGAAGGGTTTCTCGCTTGGAGCCGCCGGCCCGCGGTGGAGCGCGGCCGGTTGCTGCTGGAGGTCGCCCGCCAGATCCGGCTGCACGCCGACGAACTGGCCGAACTGGAATCCCGGGAGAACGGCAAGCCCAAGAGCCAGG
Source organism: Amycolatopsis camponoti (assembly GCF_902497555.1). Taxonomy (NCBI): domain Bacteria; kingdom Bacillati; phylum Actinomycetota; class Actinomycetes; order Pseudonocardiales; family Pseudonocardiaceae; genus Amycolatopsis; species Amycolatopsis camponoti. The sequence goes on from NZ_CABVGP010000001.1 coordinate 3,555,718, forward strand.
CGCGGGCTTTCGACCTTGAATCCTGCATCGCCATTTTCGAGCTTTTCGGCAGTCTCACGCACGAGATGCCCGGGGCGGTCCGGGATACCGGCTATTCGCTGGACGTCACGACGCTGCAGCCCTTCGGTGTGATCGGCGCGATCATCCCGTTCAACTGGCCACCGATCCACACCGCCGGGAAGACCGCGCCCGCGCTCGCGGCGGGGAACGCCGTCGTGCTGAAGCCGCCCGAGCAGGCGCCGCTCACCATCTTGCGGCTGGCCGAGATCATCCAGTCCGTGCTGCCCGACGACGTCGTCCACGTCGTCGCGGGCAAAGGATCCGTGGGAGCGGTGCTCGCAGGACACCCGCTGGTCCGGAAGTTGTCCTTCACCGGGGCTCCCACGACGGGTGTCGCGGTCTCGAAGACGGCCGCGGAGAACCTCACCCCCACCCTGATGGAACTCGGCGGCAAAAACCCCCTCGTGATCTTCGAAGACGCCGTCCTCGACGACGCCGTGGCCGCTGCCCTCGAAGGCGGATACTTCAACCAGGGCGAAGCTTGCACCGCGGCCTCCCGGTTGCTGGTGCACCGCTCGGTGCACGACGAGGTGGTCGAACGGCTGAGCCGTGCCGTGGCCGGGCTGAGGGTCGGGCGCGGCCTCGACGAAACGACGCACGTCGGCCCGCTCGTCACGGCGCTCCAGCAGCGGCGGGTGCTCGACTACATCGACATCGGCGTCCAGGAAGGCGCCGTCATCGGCGCGCAGGCGCAGTTGCCGGTGGATCCCGAGCTGGCCGAGGGATTCTACGTCGCGCCGACGCTGCTCACGGGAGTGACCCCGGACATGCGCGTGGCCAAAGAAGAGATCTTCGGCCCGGTCGTGTGCGTGATCCCCTTCGACGACGAGGCCGAGGCCGTGGCCATCGCCAACAACACCGATTTCGGCCTGGTGGCCGGGGTGTACACCGCAGACAGTGCTCGCGCACTGCGGGTCGGCCGCGGAATCGAAGCGGGCATCGTGTTCGTGAACAACTACAACCGCGCGGTCATCGGCACACCGTTCGGCGGAACCAAACACAGTGGTTACGGACGCGAACACGCCGCCGAGACACTGCGCGAGTTCGGTTACAGCAAGACAATGCGGCTTCCCTCCGGGATGAACCCAGTGCCGCGCTGGGCGGTCGTCGACGAACTGCTCGGCTGAACCGACAACACGGTGGGACGGGAAGGAGCCGTTCGATCCGGCTGTCTCGGATGCGTCGGCGGTGCTGCGGGCCGGCAACGCTCCCACCGAACCCCGCGGACACCGCGGTTTCGCTCTCCTCGGAGCGCCAACTGGTTCGTGGTGTCCGGCTCAGCACCCACCTGGTGTTCTTCCGGCTGGCATGAGGAGGTGATTCCCGGCGGCTCCGGGCCGGGCTCACCGGGCCTGGGCCGCCGCGACGGTCGCGTCGGCGAACCGGAGCTTGTCCTGGACCACGGGCGACAGCGTGAACGGGTACAGGTCGTCCTTGCCCATGCTGCGGTTGAGCTGGTTGAGCGCGCGCGACAGCGGGATCCAGGTCGCGATCAGGTCGTCGACGTCGTCGGTGTGGTCCTCGGGGACGGCACAGCGATTTCCGCGATAGCGAACGGATAGCGCGGCTGAGCCACGATCTCCCCGTCGATTCCCGCTAACGAGAGGAGTGATCATGGCTCGCATGATCAACACCCTGGGCGACCGGTTGCTGGGGCTGTTCCTGCGCGAGGTCAAGGCCGGCGCCTGCGTGGCCGAGCACGGCCAGGTCTGCAAGACGTTCCACTACGACTGCTACGGCAGCTGCAAGTAACCGGTGGCGCTCGCGCCTTTCCCGCCGCGGTTCCCGGGGCGGGAAAGGCGTGGCCCGGCAAGGGAGGTCACCGATGATCAGCGCGCAGTTCGTGCTCGCCGCCCGGGTGCTGGCCGGGCTCGTGTTCGGGGTCGCGGCCGTCGGCAAGCTCGCCGGGCGGGCGCGGCTGGCGGAGTTCGCCGCGTCGCTGGCGCCGCTCGGCCGGTCGCCGGTGGGCTGGCTGCCGGTCGCCGCCGGGACCGCCGTCGCCGAGCTGGCCGTGGCCGGGCTCGTCGCCTTCCCCGCCACCTCCCGGCTCGGGCTCGGGCTGGCGACGGCGGTGCTGCTCGTCTTCTGCGCCGCGATCGCCCGGTCGATGCGGGCCGGCCGCCGCGTCACCTGCCGCTGCTTCGGCCGCTCCGGGGCCGTGCTCGGCCGGGCCCACCTCGTCCGCAACGCACTGCTCGCCGCGGGGACCGCCGCCGCGGTCGCCGTCCCGCCGGGACCGGCGCTCGGCCTCGACACCGGGGCGGCCGCCGCGCTCGTCGGCGCGTTCGCCGCGCTCGTCGCGATCAACTGGGACAGCCTGGCCGGCCTGGTCCGCACCGCGGACACCGCCGGTCGCCGAGCGAATCACTGAAAGAGGTATCCCATGTCATTCCTGGTGGCCGTGGTCGCGGTGCTGGCCGTGCTGACGGTGCTCAACCTCCTGCTGTCCGCGGCGATCATCCGGCTGCTGAACGAGCAGCGGCGGCCGGCGCTGCCCGCGCTGCCGGCGGCGGGCACCGAGATCGGGGCGTTCGAGGTGACCGACGCCGACGGCGCGACCGTCACCGACCGGGAGCTGGACGACGCGCTCGTCGCGTTCCTGTCGCCGACCTGCGGGCCTTGTCAGCGCATCGCCGGCCAGCTCACCGAGCCGGCCGTCGCCTTCGTGATCGACGGCGGGGATCGGGACGCGGCCGTCGAGTACGCGGCCGGGCTGGGACCCGCGGTGCGCGTCGCCTTCGTCGGCGACCGCAGCCCGGTGGCGGCCGCGTTCGGCGCGGGTGACGTCACCCCGACGCTGATCCGCGTGCGGGACCGGCGGATCACCGCCGCCGGCCACGACCTCGACGCCGTGCGCCCGCAGCCCGTCCGATGAACCCGGTCCGGGCGGCGGGTCCCGCGTTCGGGGTCGCCTGGCGCGCGTCGCGGGTGGCCACCGGCGCCACGATCGCGCTGGCGGTGCTCGCCTCGGCCCTGCCGGCGTTGTCGGCGTGGCTGGGGAAGCTGCTGTTCGACGAGCTGACCGGCGGCCGGGACCAGGGCCTGATCGTGCTGCTGGCCATCGGCTCGGCGGCCGGCCTCGCCTGCGCGACCGCGATCACCGCGGTCGCGTCGTACTGCACCTCGATCGTGCGGGCCAAGTCCGCGATCGAGGCGGAGGACCGGCTGGTCGGCGCGGTCGGCGCGCTGCCGGGACTGCGCCGGCTCGAGGAGCCGGCGTTCCTGGACCGGGTGCGGCTGGCCGAGCAGGGCGCGCAGGAGGCGGCGCCGGCGGTGCTGGCGCTGACCGTCGAATCGGTGCGCACCCTGGTCGCCGTACTCGCGTTCGGCGGCGCGGTCCTGCTCGTGTGGCCGCCGATGGCCGGGCTGCTCGCCGTGTCCCTGGCGGCGGCCGCGATCTCCCAGCTGACCCTGTCCCGGCTGCGCGCGCGGGAGGTCGAGGCGATGATGGCCACCCACCGCGAGCGGTTCCTGTTCCGTTCGCTGTGCTCGGACATCCGGGCGGCCAAGGAGATCCGGCTCTTCGGTCTCGCGGATCTGTTCCGGTCGCGGATGGTGGCCGCGGTCCGCACGGCCACCGCGAGCGAGTGCGCGATGCAGCGCCGGATCGCGTTCGCCGGGGTCACCGCCGCGATCGTGTCGGCGGTGGTGGCCGGCGTCGCCCTCGTGGTCGCCGCGACCGGCGCCGCCCGGGGGTCGCTGTCCATCGGCGACGTCACCCTCTTCACCGCCGCGGTGGCCGGCATCCAGTCCCCGGTGAGCACGCTGCTGGGCCAGCTCGGCCGGGCCGGCGGCTCGCTCGGGTTGTTCCGGCACTACCTCGACGTCGTGACGACCGAACCCGACCTCGTCTCCGGAACGGACGCCGTGCCCGAGCTGCGCGCCGGCATCGAACTGCGTGACGTGTGGTTCCGCTACGACGCGACCGGCCCGTGGGTGCTGCGCGGGGTGAACCTGGTGATCCCCGGCGGCGCGGCGGTCGGGCTGGTCGGGGTGAACGGCGCGGGCAAGTCGACGCTCGTGAAGCTGCTGTGCCGCTTCTACGACCCGGACCGCGGCCGGATCCTGTGGGACGGCGTGGACATCCGCTCCTGCGACCCGGCCGCGTTGCGGGCCCGCATCGGCGCCACCTTCCAGGACTTCACCAGCTACGACCTGACCGCGGCCGACAACATCGGCATCGGTGACGTCGCCCGCCTCGGCGATCTCGACCGCATCCGCGCGGCGGCCCGCCTGGCCGAGATCGACCCGGCGCTGTCGGCGTTGCCGCGCGGCTACGAAACCCTGCTGTCCCGGGCGTTCCTGGACGTCGACGACAAGGCCGGGGCGGCGCTGTCCGGCGGCCAGTGGCAGCGGGTGGCGCTGGCCCGGTCACTCATGCGCGCCGAAGCCGACCTGCTCATCCTCGACGAACCCAGCTCCGGCATGGACGTCGACGCCGAGGCCAGGACCCATGAGGCCCTGCGCTCCCACCGGGCCGGCCGGACGAGCGTGCTGATCTCCCACCGCCTCTCCGCCCTGCGCGGCGCGGACCGGATCGTCGTGCTCGGCGGCGGCCGGGTGATCGAAGAGGGCACCCACGACGAGCTGCTCACCGCGGGCGGCGAATACGCCCGGCTGTTCTCGTTGCAGGCCAAGGGATACGCGATGGTGGAGGCGTGATGGCCGGGCTCGCCGCGGTCGTGGCGGCACTGGTTCTGCTGGTCGTGCTGCTGCGCCGCCGGTACGTGGTGGCCCGCGTCCGGGGCCACAGCATGTCCCCGACCTTCCGCGACGGCGAGCGCGTGGTCGCGACCCGGCGACGGCAGTACCGCGTCGGCGACGTGATCGTCTTCCGCGCGCGAACCGGGGCGAAGGACGTCGCGTGGCGCATCAAGCGGATCGCCGCGGTCGCGGGCGACCCGGTGCCCGCCTGGCTGGCAGCCGATCACCCGGTCGTCCCGGCCGGCCGGGTGGTGGTGACCGGCGACAACACCGGCCACAGCCAGGATTCCCGCCAGCTCGGCTACATCGAGCTGGCCGGCGTCGCCGGTGCGGTCCCTCACCGCCCGGCGCCGGAGGGCACCTGACAGTCGATCTCCGCCAGCACCTTCTCGACGCCGACCCGTTCGACCGGACTGTCGAACCGGTCCTGCAGGCGCAGGGACGCGTGGGCGACGCGGCGCGCGGCGGCCCGGTCACCGGCGGCCAGCTCGATCGAGGCCAGCGCGAGCAGTGCCGCGGACTCGGCGTCCGGGCGGCGGATGCGACGGGCCAGGCCCAGCGCCCGGTCGGCGGATCTCCGCGCGGCCGGCAGGTCGCCGTTCGCCCGGTGGGCGTCGGCTTCGGCGGTGAGGCACCAGGTCTGGCCGATCGGGTCGCCGTTCCCCTCGGACAGGACGCGGGCTTCTTCGGCGAGGCCGGCCGCGGCCGCCGCGTCACCGCAGGCCAAGGCCGTGCGCGAGACCACGAGCCGTACCTGCGCACGGGTCTTCCAGTCGCCGGCGGCGTCGGCCAGCCGCAGGGCCTTCGTGCCGTGCAGCCGCGCCGCGCGGAGGTCGCCGAGGTGGTCCCGGTACAGGGCGGCCAGCGTGGCGTGGCCGCCCGACATGCCCGCCAAGTTGCCGGACTTCCGGAAGCACACGACCGCCTCTCGCGCGGCGGTGATCGCGCGGGGCCAGTCCCGGCACCGCTCGTACGCGTCCCCCAGCTTGGTCAGCACCTCCGCCCGCAGCGCGAGGTCGACGTCGGCCAGCGGCACCTCGGTCAGGATGGCGACGACGTCGGCGTACCGGCCGCGGTGCATCCGCGCCGTCGCCGCGACCAGCGCCGCGGTCACCCGCACCACCGGGTCCGCGCCGGCGACGTTCGCCAGCCGCGCGCCCGCCCGGGCGCCGTGGTCGGCCAGGTCGAGCCGCACGAGCGGTGCCCGCAGCACCAGCAGCAGCGCCGCCGCGGGCCGGGGCAGGCCGCCGCGCACGGCCAAGCCGAACACGGCGAGCAGGACGTCGACGTCCGCGCCCAGCCACGGCAGCGGCTCCCGCACCACCCGCCCCAGCACGTCCTGGCCGAGCCGCGCGGCGGTCTCGGCGAGCACCGGGTAACCGGCCGGCAGGCCCAGCATGCCCTCGTGGGCGTGCCTGGTCAGCGCGACCGCCCACCCGGCCAGCCGGTCCAGGGCGGGCGGGGCGAGCGACGGCCCGACCGTGCGGCAGTAGGCCCGCACGAGGTCGTGCATCCGGTAGCGGGGCACCCCGTCCCGCCCCGGCCCGGCCCGGTCGAGCAGGTTCATCGCGCACAGGTGGGCCAGCACTTCGTCGGTGCGGGGGAGCGGCACGTCGAGCGCGGCCGCGAGCGGCCAGCCGGTGAACGTGGGCGACCCGATCGCCGCCAGCGCCAGCATCGCGGCCCGCGCATCCCTTTCCAGCAAACGGAAACTGGCGTCGAGGCTGTCCCGCACGCTGCGCTGCCCGGCCACCAGCTCCCGCATCCGCCTCGATTCGTCGGACAGCCGCGCGGCCAGCTCCGCCACGCTGAGCTTCGGGTACGCGGCGAGCTGCGCCCCGGCGATCCGCAACGCGAGCGGCACGCCCCCGCACGCCTCCAGCACCGTGGCGACCGTGCGCTCGCCCTCGGTCAGCCGGGCCGCGCCCGCCGCGTTCGCCAGCACCGTCGCGGCAACCTCGTCGGACAGCGGGGCGAGCGGCACCCGGACCGACGGCTCGACTTCGGGCAGCACGGACCGGCTGGTCACGATCGTGGCGCAGCCCGGGCCGGCGGTCAGGAGCGGCTCGATCTGCCGGGCGGTGGCGGCGTTGTCCAGCACCACGAGCACCCGCTTGCCCGCCGTGCGGCTGCGGAACTCGGCCGTGCGCTCCTCGACGCCGGCCGGGACCGACCGCGCCGGCACGCCGAGCGCCCGGAGGAAAGAGGCGAGGATCTCGTGCGACGCGGCCGGCCGGGCGTCGGCGCCCCGCAGGTCGGCATAGAGCTGCCCGTCGGGGTAGGCGTGCGCCGACGCCGCGCCCGCGTGCACGGCCAGCGCCGTCTTGCCGATCCCCGGCATCCCGGTGACCAGTACCAGCGGGGGCGCGTCGGTCCGGCGCGCCAAGGCGGCCCTGATCGTTGCCGCCTCCGGGTCGCGCCCGGCGAACCCGGAGGCCCGCGGCGGCAGCTGGGCGGGCACCACGGTCACCGCCGGCGGCGCCTCGACCGAGAGGATCTCCGCCTCCAGCGCGAGCAGCTCCCGGGACGGATCCACCCCCAGCTCGTCGCGCAGCACGCGTCGGGCCTCCTGGAACGCCGCCAGCGCGTCGGCCCGCCGCCCGGCGCGGTGCAGCGCCAGCATCCGACGGCGGTGCAGGCCCTCGCGCAGGGGGTGCGCCTGGACCAGCGCGGTCAGCTCGGGCAGCAACCGTGAGGCCCGCCCGCACGCGATCTCCGCGTCGATCCACTCCTCGGCCAGGCAGATCCGCAGCTCGTCCAGCCGGGGCAGCTCGGCACCGGCGAGGTGCGCGCTCACCCCGCCCAGCGGCGTGCCGGTCCACCGGTCGAGCGCCGACCGCAGCAGGCCGGCCGCGTCCGCGGGATCGCCGGCCGCCCGCGCCGCGCTCAGCAGCCGCCGCACCTCGCCGACGTCGGCGAGGCAGTCCAGCAGGTACCCGCTCGGCACGGTGACCACGGCCGCGGCCGCGCCCGCCCGGTCGAGCGCGGCCCGGAGCTTGGACACCTGGATGTGCACCTGGGTCCGCGCGGTGGCCGGGGGCCGCTCGCCCCACAGGGCGTCGATCAGCCGGTCCACCGACACCGGCTGCCGGCCGGCGAGCGCCAGCACGGCGAGCACCGTGCGCCCCAACCGCCCCTTGACCGGTACCGGTGTCCCCTGGACCCGCGCGCCGACCGGGCCGAGCACCGTGGCTTCCAGCAATCCCGTGCCCTTCAAGATCGGCGGCGTGTACGTCCGCTCCAAGGCGTGCTCGACCACGCCGTGACGGTTCGATTTCGTGCGCTCGGCGGCGGTGGGTCCTCCCGCGGCGCGGTGGTCAGCGGGCGCCGGCCTTCCCCAGGAAGTGCCGCCCGGTGACGAAAGAGCTCGGCTCCGCACCCGCGCCTTCCCCAGCCGGGTGGTGCCACTCTCGCGGTGCCGACCGTGCCAGCGGCTCGCGAGCGCCGTCAACCGGGCCGAAAACGTTTCGCGCTGACCCGAAACGTGCGGCCGCTCCCCGGATCGCGCCGCCGCTTGTCCGTTTTGGACGGAGCCGGCGGCGCGACCGCGGCCACCATGGCGGTATGGCGTTCACCGAACCACCCGATCCCGGCCACGCGCGCACGCTGGACGAGCTGGTCGCGCAGCTGCGGCTGCTCAAGACGTGGGCGGGTGGCCCGTCGTACGCGCAGATCGCCGAGCGGGTGAACCGGCTCTGGACGGCGGCCGGGCGCCCGCCCGGCGAGCGCACGGCCCGCACGACGGTCGCCGACTGCTTCAAGACCGGCCGCGCCCGCCCCAACACCGATCTGGTGCTGGCCGTCGTCGAGGTGCTGCACCCCGCCCCGGGTTACGTCGCCGCCTGGCAGGAAATGCTGCGGGTGATCCGCAGCCGCGCGGAGGCGGCGACCTTCGTGCAGGCCCAGCTCGGCCTGCCCGAGACGATTCCGCACTTCACCGGGCGCCGTGCGGAGCTCGCGCGGCTGTCCGCGGTGCTCGGCGACGCCGCGGGCGGGCAGGTGGCGGCGATCGCGGGCATGGCCGGGGTCGGCAAGACCGGGCTGGCCGTGCACGCGGCCCACGCGCTGCTGCGCACGGGCCGGTTCGACAACGCGCTCTTCGTGAACCTGCGCGGTTTCCACCCCGACCCCGGCCGGCCGCCGGTGGATCCGGCCGCGGTGCTCGACTCCTTCCTGCGGCTGCTCGGCGTGCCCGGGCACGCCGTACCCGCCGACCTGCCGGGCAAGCAGCGGCTGTACCGGGAGCGCTCGGCCGGGCGGCGCCTGCTCGTCGTGCTCGACAACGCACGCGGCGAGGACGAGGTCCGGCCCTTGCTGCCCGACGAACGGGGCGGACCGGTGCTGGTCACCAGCCGCTCGGCGCTGTCCGGGCTGACCGGCGCGGTCCAGGTGCGGTTGGACGTGCTGGATCCGGACGAGGCGGTGGCCTACCTGCGACGCACCGTCGGCGCGGAGCGGGTCGACCGGGAGCCCGGCGTCGCCCGGCGGATCACCGCCGAGCTGGGCCACCTGCCGCTCGCGCTGACCCTCGCCGCGTTGCGGATGACCGCGCCGGCCCACCGGTCGTGGCGGCTGGCCGACCACCTCGAGCGGCTCGAGCAGCGGCGCGCGCACCTGCGCCTCGACAACGCCGTGGACGCGTCGATCAGCCTGTCCTACGACCAGCTCGGTGAGCCGGAACAGCGGGCCCTGCGGCTGCTGGCCCTGCACCCGGGCGCGGACCTGGACGCCTACGGCATCGCCGCGCTCGCCGGTGCGGACCTGGCCGAGGCGACCCGGACCGCGGATCGGCTCGCCGCCGCGAGCCTGGTGCGGCGCCGCGGGGCGGACCGGCTGGAGCTGCACGACCTCGTCCGGGCGTTCGCGATGGCCCGCGCCCAGGACGAGGACGTCTCCGCCGGCCGGCGGGCCGCGCTGGCCCGCCTGCTCGACTACTACGCGTTCGCCGCCGTCACCGCGATGGACCGGTACGCGCCGCGCGTGCGGGAGCACCTGCCGCGCGTCCCCGACCCCGGCTTGCCGGTCCCGCCGCTGACCGACCGCGCCGAAGCGGCCGCGTGGCTGGACGCCGAACGGGCCAACCTGGTCGGCGCCGGCGTCCACGGGGTGGCGTCGGGCCACGCGGGGCTGCTGTCGCGGATCCTGTTCCGCTACCTGCAGACCGGCGGCTACCTCAGCGAGGCGCTGGTCCTGCACACGAGCGCGGCGGAGTCGGCGGATCCGGTCGCCCGCGGGCACGCCCTGGTGAGCCTCGCGGCCACCCACGGCCAGGTCGGCCGCTACGAGGTGGCGACGCGGTGCGCCGGCCAGGCGCTGGCCTGCTTCCGCGGGGCGGAAGACCGCTGGGGCGAGTGCCGGGCGCTCGGCACGCTGGGCGCGATCGCCTCCTGGGACACCGACTTCGCGCGTTCGGCGGGGTTCCTGCGGGAGGCTCTGACCCTGGCCCGCGAGGTCGGCGACCGGTCGGGCGAACGCACCGCGCTGACCAATCTCGGCTACGTCCACGGCCGGCTGGGCCGCTCCGCCGAGGCGCTGGAGTTCCACGAGCGAGCGCTCACCATCGACCAGCAGGTCGGCGACCCGAGCGACACGGGCCGCACCCTGCTCAACATCGGCGACACGCACCTGCGGTCCGGCCGGCACGCCGAGGCCCGCGGGTACTTCCGCCGCGCGACGGCCATCGCCGAGCAGGCGGGCGACCGGGACCTCCACGTGGAAGCGCTGCTGTGCCTCGCCGACGCGTCGGCGGAGCTCGGCCGCACCGACCACGCCCGGGCGACGCACGAGTGCGCGCTCGCGATGGCGGTGGACCTCGGCAGCCTGCACCAGGCGGCCCGCGCGCACACCGGTCTCGCCCGGGCCCTGACCGCGCTGGGCGACCCGGTGCGGGCCCGGCACCACTGGCTCGCCGCCCGCGACCACCACCGCGAGCTGGGCCTGCCGGAGCCGGCCGAGATCACCGCGGGCGTCGGCGGGCCGGTCACCGCCGGCGGGTGACGGCGTCCGGGTTCGTCCGGGATTGCTGCCCGGGGACGCGGCTGCCCGCAATGCTCGCAGCCGGCGCGGGATCGCGGAACCGCATCCCGCACCGTGGACGTCCACCGTCGAAGGGAGAAATCATGGGGCGCCTGATCGACCGCGTGCTCACCCGGATCGTGCCCACCGCCAAGGCTTCCGCCTGCAGCGGCACCTACTTCTGCAACGCCGCGGGCCACCCCGGCTACTGGTACCGGTTCTGCTGCCCGCAGGACGGCTGCGAGTGGACCAAGGTCCGCAGCAGCTGCTGAGCACCGTCCCGGGCTTGCCGGTCGGTGTCCGCCCCTTCCCCGCGGACACCGCCCGGCGTCGAAGGAGTGACATGGAGTACCTCCGGGCGGCCGCCGCGGCGCTGCTCGCCGTGGTGTTCGCCGCCTCGTCGGTGGCGAAGCTGCGCGACTTCCGCGGGTTCGCGCGGTCGGTGCCCGTGCTGGTGCCGATGCCGGCGAGGTGGGTCCCGCCGGTGTCGGTGGCCGTCGTGGCCGCCGAAGGGAGCATCGCGGCCCTCGCGGTCGTGCCCGCCACGGCGACGGCGGCGTTCGTCCTCGCTGTCGGCTTGCTGCTGGCTTTCACCGCCGCCATCGCCGCTTCGCTGCGCCGCGGCCGGCCCGCGCCGTGCCGCTGCTTCGGCGCGGCCGACACTCCGGTCGGACCGCGTCACCTGGCCCGCAACACCGCGCTGGCCATCTTGGCCGTCCTCGGCGCGCTCGCGCCGGAGCACCTGCCGCCCGTCGCCGGTGCCGCCGTCGCTCTGGCGGCGGGTGTGGTGGCCGCCGTGCTCGTCATCGCGATGGATGACATCGCCGTCGTGTTCGCAAGGAGTTCCTGATGCCTTTCGTCGTCGCCGCCCTGGTGCTGCTCGGCCTGCTGTGCCTGGTGAACCTGCTCCTGACCGTCGGGATCCTGCGCCGGATGCGGGCCCAGAGCACCTCGGGTGCCGAGACGCTCTTCGCGCTGCGCCCGGGTTCGGCCATCGGCGAGTTCACCGCCACCACGACCGACGGCGAGCCGGTCACCACCGCCACGCTGACCGGCACGGTGGCGTTCTTCTCCGCCGACTGCGCGGCCTGTCACGACGCCCTCCCGGATTTCCTCGCCTACGCCCGCGATCAGGGCCGGGACAACGTCTTCGCCGTCTTCGGCGGCGACGAGCCGGACACCGTGCGCGCGCTCGCCGAGGTCGCGCGGGTGGTGCCGGCGGACCTCGACGGCGGCCCGGTCGCCGCCGCGTTCCGCAACACCTGGACACCCGCGCTGTACGTGGTGGCCGACGGGCGGGTGGTCGCGACCGCGGGCCGGGTGCCCGAGCTGCCCGTGCCCGCCGGGCGCTGACCGTGCGCGAACCGGCCCGGCGGATCGGCGCGGACCAGGTGCGGGCGGCGGCCGCGGCCGCCGCCGTGCTGCTGTGGCGGTCCGGCCCGGCGCGGCTGGCCGGGCTCCTGGTCATGACGGCGGCCGCGGCGACCGCGCCGATCGCCACCGCCTGGCTGACCAAGCTCGTCCTCGACCGGCTCGTCGGGCACAGCGGCGCGGTCGGCGGCCTCGCGGCGGCGCTGGCGTTCGCCGGGCTCGCCGTCGCCGCGCTGCCGGTGGTGGTCCACTACGTCCGCGCGCAGATCGGCCGCGCGGCGAGCGCGGTCGCCACCGACCGGCTGTTCGCCGCGCTGGGCCGTCAGGTCGGGTTGCGCACCTTCGAGGACCCGGCCTACCAGGACCGGTTGCGGCTGGCCCAGGAGAGCTGCGGCCGGGTGCCGGAGATCGTCGACGGCGTCGGCGGCACGCTCAGCGGAACCCTTTCGCTGGCCGGGTTCCTCGGCTCGCTGCTCGTGCTGAGCCCGGCGATGACCGGCGTCGTGCTGGCCGCCGCGATCCCCGCGCTGCTCGCCGAACTGCTGCTGGCCCGGCGCCGCGCCGCGGTGGAATGGCGCGTCGAGCGGTTCGCGCGGCGCGAGTTCTTCTACAGCCAGCTGCTCACCGGGGTCGCCGCCGCGACCGAGATCCGGCTGTTCGCCATCGGGGCGTTCCTGCGCGCCCGGCTGATGGACGAGCGCCGCAGCGCCAACGACGCGCAGCGCCGCATGGACGAACGCGAGCTGTGGACCATGGGCGGGCTGACGGCGCTGAGCGCGGCCGTCGCCGGTGCGGGGCTGTGGTGGGCGATCACGTCGGCGGCCGGCGGGTCGCTCAGCGCCGGCGACGTGTCGATGTTCGTGGCCGCCGTCGCCGGGGTGCAGGGCGCGCTGGGCACTTGTGCGTCGGCGATCGCCAACGGCCAGGCCCGGCTGCTGTCGTTCGCGCACTACGTCGCCGTGGTCCGCGCGGAGCCCGATCTGCCGAGCGGATCCGGTGCCGCGGCACCGGCGTTGCGGCAGGGGCTCGAGCTGCGTGACGTGTGGTTCCGGTACAGCGACGAGCACCCGTGGGTGCTGCGCGGGGTGGACCTCACCATCCCGCACGGCGCGGCGGTCGCCCTCGTCGGCCTCAACGGCGCGGGCAAGAGCACGCTCGTGAAGCTGTTGTGCCGCATGTACGACCCGACGCGCGGGCGGATCCTCTGGGACGGGGTGGACCTGCGCGACCTCCCGCCCGCGTCGCTGCGCGAGCGGATCAGCGCCGTGTTCCAGGACCACATGAACTACGACATGACCGCGGCCGAGAACATCGGCCTCGGCGAGCTGTCCGCGCTGGGCGACCGGGACCGGCTGGTGGCCGCCGCGACGCGGGCGGGCGCGCACGACCGGATCGCCGCGCTGCCGCGCGGGTACGACACGCCGTTGACCCGGATCTTCGAGCTCGGCGAGGACACCTCGACCGGCGTGGTGCTCTCCGGCGGGCAGTGGCAGCGCCTGGCGCTGGCCCGTTCGCTCGTCCGGGAAGGGCGGGACCTGATGATCCTGGACGAGCCGAGCTCCGGTCTCGACCCGGAGGCCGAACACGAGGTGCACGCGCGCATCCGCGAGCACCGGCGGGGCCGCACGAGCCTGCTCATCTCGCACCGGCTGAGCGCGGTGCGCGACGCCGACCGCATCGCCGTGCTCGAGGACGGCCGGATCGCCGAGCTGGGCACGCACGAAACCCTGCTCGCCGACGGCCGCGGCTACGCGCGCCTGTTCCGCCTGCAGGCCGACGGCTACCAGGCCGTGCCGTGAGAGTCCTGGTCCTCGCCGGACTGCTGGCCGCCGTCGTGGCCCGCCGCGCGCTGATCCTGACCACAGTGGACGGTGCCAGCATGGCCCCGGCCCTGCGCTCCGGCGACCGGGTCCTGGTGCGCCGCACCCGCCGCCCCCGGCGAGGTCAGGTGGCCCTGCTGCGCTACCCGCCGTTGCCGAGCGGAGCGCCGACGGGGGACCAGTTGCTGCTCAAACGCGTGGTGGCGGTGCCGGGCGACCGCCTGCGGCCCGCCTGGGCCGACCCGGACGTGCACGGCCTCGGAGGTGCGACGGTGCCCCCGGGCTGCGCTGTCGTCCTGGGTGACAACCGGCCGTCCAGCTGGGATTCCCGGCACTACGGGTTCGTGCCGCGGGAGCGGCTGGTCGGTGTGGTGGTGCGGCAGGTCTCCCGCGAGTGACCCACCGGAGGGCGCGGTAGCCGGCGCAGCCTCGGTCGCGCTCGCCTCTTCGGCGAAGACGAGGTCGATCGTGTTCGGGCCGAGCAGGCCCAGGTGGGGCGGCGCTGCCGCGGCCGATCACCAGGGGGATGCGGCGGGGAATGCGTTCTGCTCGATTGCCGGGACGGGCTCGCTCAGCGTGGTTCGCCGAACCAGTTGGTCAAGGCTTCGCGGAGAGCGGTCGTGTCCGGGGTGCCGTCCGCCGCCCAGGCAACGTAGCCGTCCGGGCGGAGCAGCAACGCGGTCACGCCGGGCGTCTCGGGTAGCCGGCGCAGGTCGACCCGGTCGCTCCAGCCGTCGGCGACGTCGCCGACTTCTGCGGAGTCGCCCAGATCGGCCAGGACCGGCCTGGGCAGCCGCATGGCGTCTTCCAGGCCGGGGAGGTCGGGCAGGTATCGCCCCGTCAACGGGTGGGATCGAGGGCCTGCCTCGTAGCGGACGTCCAGGCCTTGCAGCCGGCTTCCCAGCAGGTCGGTCAGAGTTACGTCGGCCTCGAGCAGCTGGGCGAACAGAGCTCGCATCGCGCGACTGTGCGGGTCCGGTCGCATGATCGCGATCTGCGCGCGGGTGTTCTCCAGTACTTGTCCGGCGACCGCGTGACGTTCGGTGGTGTAGCTGTCCAGCAACTCCCTCGGCCCCCACCCGTGCACGGTCGCGGCCAGCTTCCACCCGAGGTTCGCCGCGTCCTGCAGCCCGACGTTCAGGCCTTGGCCGCCGAAAGGCGGGTGTACGTGCGCGGCGTCGCCGGCCAGCAGCACACGGCCGATTCGATAGGTCGCCGCTTGGCGGGTGTTGTCGGTGAACCTGGCCGCCGATTCGACTTCGCTGACGATCACGTCCGTGCCGCTGACGCGGCGCAGTGCCTCCTGCAGTTCGGCCCGGGTGACCGGGGCATCGCGGTCGGCGGGCGGTCCGGCGAATTCCACGGTGAGGATCCGGCCGGGTTTCGGTCCGTGGGCGTACAGCCCGCGTTCGGTGGCGTGCCAGCCGGTCGGTAGCGGCACGGCGGGGTCCAGGGTGAGCGCCGCCTGGTAGCCGGTGGTCAACGGGTCGGTGCCGGGGAATGCGAACTCTGCGAGTTTGCGAACGGTGCTGCGGCCGCCGTCGCAGCCGACGAGATACGCGCACCGGATGGTTTTCGGGCCACCGCTCGTGCGCACGCGCACCGTCACTTCGTCCGTGCCCTGACGGAGACCGGTGACCTCGTGGCCGGCCAGCACCGGTATGCCGAGCTCGGCCACCCATGCGCCGAGCAGCCGCTCCAGAGCCTGCTGCGGCAGGGCTGTGGCGGGCGGGACGTCGAGGGTCGACGCGGGGTTCAGGAGCAACCCCGCGAAGTGCCCACCGAAACGGGCCGGCCGACCGGTGCCGCTGCGCTCGCGGGTGAACGCGGCGGCTCCATCACCGTATTTCGCTGCTGCTGCGGCGATCCGGGCGCCGAGCCCGCGCCGGGCGAGCAGCTGGTTGCTGCGGCCGTTGATCCCGCCCGCCTTGAGGGCTTGGTTCTGCTCGGTCAGGCGCTCCAGCACGGTCACGGAAACGCCGGCAAGGCTCAGCTCGGCCGCGAGCAGGAGCCCGACCGGGCCGGCGCCGGCCACCACCACGTCAATATCCATAAAGTTATGATGGTACTAAAGTTATGATCGTGTCAAGTTTGGCCCTGGTATGGTTTTGGCCATGGTCGAAGGACTACGAGAACGCAAGAAGCGGGAGGCCCGGCAGCACATCTCCGATGTCGCGACACGTCTGTTCGCTCAGCGCGGGTTCGAGGCCGTGACGGTCGTGGAGATCGCCGAGGCGGCCGGCGTCGCCAAGGCCACGGTGACCAACTACTTCCCGCGCAAGGAGGATCTGCTCCTCGATCTGCAGGCGGAGGCCGAAAGACTGCTCGTCGACGCCCTTCGGGACCGTCCGCCTGGCCAGTCCGTCGTCGAGGCGGTCCGGGGGTTGATGCACCGGCTACTGGATCAGCGGCACGCGCTGTCCACCGCCGCGCCGGGCATGGCGAAGTTCGGTCACTTGATCGCGAAGAGCCCCGCGCTGCTCTCGCGTGCCCGGGAACAACGCGAATGCCTGGAATCGGCGGTAGCCCGCCAGTTGAGCGAGGAAACCGGCGATCCGATCCGCGCCGACCTGGTCGCCCGCCTGCTCCTGGCCGCGGCGACCACCGTTGTGGTGAGCTCCATGCGAAGGCTCATAGCCGGCGAACCGGCCTCGACTGTCGCCACGGATCAGAGGCAGGTGATCGACGAGGCGTTCGACCTGCTGAGCGACGGGATCGGCACCTTCGGCGGCAGCACCTGACCACCCTCGGCTGTGCGCTCCCAAGCAGGACGCTAACCGTCGACGGTTCGGCGGTCCGCATCTGGCTGGCCGGTGCGATTCAGGAGGCCGGTGAGGTAAATATCAGCCTGGCGTCGGGCGGTGGCTTTCCAGTTCGGGACGTGGGGGAGACCCTGCGCCAGCAACGCGCCGAAGCTGACGATGTCGGCTCTGGTCGCGTCGGCCCGGATCGTGCCGTCGTCCCGTCCTTGTTCGAGGATCGAGCCCAGTGTCCGGTGGGTTTCGTCCCGGAGCGCGACGGTCGCCTGGTCGCTGGGTGCCGGGCCACCGTGCATCGGGAGCACGAGGTCCGCTCCGTGCTCGATGGTTCGCTCGAGGAAGAAGCGGATCCTTTCGATCGGTGGTCCGTCGAGGGCGGCGGCCCGGCGGGCGGTCTCCAGCACCAGCTGGAAGGACCGGTGCGTCAAGGCTCCGAGCAGCGCGTCCCGCGAGGGGTAGTGGCGGTAGACGGTCCCGACGCCGACCCCGGCGTCCGCCGCGATGGTGGCCATCGGGACCGCGGTCCCTTCCCGGCGGACCGCTGCGGCGGCCGCCGCCAAGACCCGGTCGCGGTTGTCGATCGCGTCCCGCCGCAGCTCCCGCTGCCTGCCGGGGCCGCCTCTGCTCTCGCTCACGGCTCCGATCATCGCAGTTCGGCGCTTCGCCGGAGTCGTTGACAGCCGATTAGCCGGACGATATCGTCCGTTTATCGCGACTGAGTGTCGTCGAGCCGCGTGTCCTGGCCCCGATCACCGTCGATCCGGTCCGTACGATTCTCCGGAAAGCAGGACCGTTGTGACGTTCACCGTCGACCCTCAGGTCGCCGCGATCCTGGCCCCGATGGCCGAAGCCATGGCCGCCGCACCGCACCCCGCCGTCGGCGACGTCGCGACCCGGCGCGTCGCGTTGGAAGCGATGATGGCCGAGACCGCGGCGCTGCAGCCCACCCCGGCCGACGTGACGGCCACCGACTTCCACGCGGTCGCCGGGGACGGCGCGAAGGTGCTGCTGCGCTGGTACGCCAAGGACGGCGCCGCCCCGGGCTCGGCCGCGTTGTACCTGCACGGCGGCGGGATGATCCTGGGCAGCGTCGCGCTCTACGACGCGCCGATCGCCCGGTACGTGTCCGCGAGCGGCGTGCCGATGCTGGCCGTCGACTACCGGCTCGCGCCCGAACACCCCGACCCCACACCGGTCGAGGACGTCTACACCGGACTGAAGTGGCTCCACGACCACGCCGCCGAACTCGGCGTCGACCCGGCCCGGATCGCGGTGATGGGGGACAGCGCCGGCGGCGGCCTGGCCGCCGGGGTGACACTGCTGGCCCGCGACCGCGGCGGGCCGGCGGTGGCCCGCCAGATCCTCGTCTTCCCGATGCTCGACGACCGCACGACGACGCCGGACCCGGAGCTGGTCCCGTTCGCGACCTGGACCTACGAGGACAACGTCACCGGGTGGTCGGCGCTGCTCGGTGACCGGGCCGGCGGCGCCGACGTCTCGCCGTACGCCGCCGCGGCGCGGGCGAACGACCTCTCGGGCTTGCCACCGACGTACCTCGAGGTGGGCCAGCTCGACATCTTCCGCGACGAAGACCTCGACTACGCCCGGCGGCTCGGTGCGGCCGGGGTCGACGTGGAGTTCCACCTGCACCCCGGGGTGCCGCACGAGTTCGAAACGTTCGCCTGGGACACCGACGTCGCGCGCCGCGCGGTCGCCGACCGCCTGCGTGTCCTCGGTTCCCTCTGACTGTCCATTTCGAACGGAGCCACCCGATGAGCATGGCCTACCTCGCCCAGCCCGACCAGCAGCAGAAACTGGAGTGGCTCGACGGCGGCACGCTGTCGATCCTGCTCGACAGCGCGGCCACCGACGGCCGGCTGATGGTCGGCCGGTTCGACGTCGCCAAGGGGGAGGCGCCGCCGTTTCACCTGCACACCAGGGAAGACGAAGTCTTCATGCTCATCAAGGGCACCGCGCTGGTCTGGGTGGGCGAGGAGGAGATGGAGCTCGCGGAGGGTGGCATCGTCTTCCTGCCCAAGAACATCCCGCACGCCTACCGCATCACGTCCGCGACGGCGGACCTGCTGATGATCAACACCCCGGCGGGCATCGAGGGCATGTTCCGCCACGCCGGCCGCGACCGGGCCGAACCCCGGCCGGACGGTTTCGAGATCTCGCCGGCCCGGATGGCCGAGGCGGCGGAGAAGTTCGGGAACGTCATCGTCGGACCGCCGCGCTGACCCCGATCTCCGGTCGACGATCCGCTGAGCGCTGCCGCGGCTGAGCCGGGTCCCACGGCTCCTGCTGGTCCTCGGTGGAGAACTGCCGTAGCACGGCCTCGTCGTCGATGCTGCCCTGCGGATCAACGAGGCTTTAAAATGCGCAGCACGCATAAGTTGCGCGAGACGAACACCTTGCGTGATACGCAATATCTTTGTACGGTCGTCGGCATGACCGATTCGCTGGACACGACCCCTCGGCGCCGTCGACGGGACCAGCAGCGCGACGAGACCCGCCGGGATCTCGCGCTCACGGCGTTCCGGATCGCCACGAGCCGTGGCCTGGCCAACGTGCGGGTACCGGAGATCGCCGCAGCGGCGGGCGTCTCGCCTCGCACGTTCAACAACTACTTCCACAGCAAGGAAGAGGCGATCGTGTGGCCGGCCGCGCAGCACGCCGCGAGCATGGCGAGCCTGCTGCGCGACCGCCCGGCCGGCGAGCCGCTCGGCGACGCGTTGGTCGCCGCCGTCGTCGCGCTCTACGGGCCGGAGGCGGGTCAAGAGTTGCCGGCCGACTGGCTGGGGGACTTCCGCGACCTGGTCGCAGCGGAGCCGTCGCTGCACGGCGAGTACCTGCGGGCGGCCTCGACCGCCGAGCGCGCGCTGGCCGACGCCGTCGCCGAGCGGATGGGTGCCCCGGCCGGACAACTGCGGGCGCGGGTGGTGGCCGGGATGGTGGTCGGGGCCGAGCGCGCCGCCGTCATGCACTGGATGCAGACCCGCGACGGCTCGCTGGCCGACACCGTCCGTACCGCGGTGCTGCAGGCAACCGCCAGCCTGGGCGATGCGTAGTGGCCCCCGCCGACCTGAGGGGAGACCGAGCCGCATGAACGAGCCAGTGACGATCGGCCGGGTACGGGTGTTCGACGGCGAACGTGTGCTGCCCGAGCGCGACGTGATCATCCAAGACGGGGTGGTCACCAGCGTCGCGGAGCCGGCCACCGGGCCGGCTGACGTCGACGGGCGCGGACGCACCCTGCTGCCCGGCCTGTTCGACGCGCACGTCCACCTCGCCCCGGACCCGCCGACCGCGCTGCGCCACCTCGCCACGATGGGGGTCACGACCGCCCTGGACATGTTCACCGGAGGTGCCGCCCTCACCCGTATCCGCGAGCTCCGCCGGGCGGACCCGCCGGACCTGGCCGACGTACGCACGGCCGGCACCGGTGCCACCGTGCCCGGAAACATGCTGGAGAAGATCACCGGCCAGCCACTGCCCACAGTGGACGGCCCGGCCGCCGCGGAGGCGTGGGTCGACGCGCGGCTGCGCGACGGCGCCGACTACATCAAGATCGTCTACGACGAACGGGAGGGCGGCCCGATGGACGAGGCCACCCTGGCCGCCCTGGTACGCGCCGCGCACGCCCGCGGGGTCCTCGCCGTCGCGCACACCCTCGCCGAACGGCCCGCCCGCGCAGCCATCGCCGCCGGCGTGGATGGGCTGGTACACCTGTTCGTCGGCGAAAGTGCCGGCGACGACTTCGGCGAATACGCCGCGCGGCACCGCGTCTTCGTCGTACCCACGCTCATTGTCCTTCGTGGACTGTGCGGCTACCGCCCGCACGAGGAGCTCGCAGCCGACCCACGGTTGGCCGAGATGATCGGCCGTGACCGGCCACCCGTGCCGGTCAGGCCCGCAGAACCCCGCCGCCACCACCTCTACGCCGCTGCCGACGCAGCAGTGCGCCAACTCGCCGCCGCCGGCGTCCCGCTGCTCGCCGGCACGGACACCGGACTGCCCACCGCGGCGCTCGGCGTAATCGGCTACGGCGCTACTCTGCACGGCGAACTGGAACTGCTGGTGCAGGCCGGCCTCAGCCCGACTCAGGCGCTCACCGCCGCCACCTCGGCACCCGCGGACGCCTTCCGGCTCACCGACCGCGGCCGCATCCAGCCCGGGAAGCGCGCCGACCTGACGCTCGTCGACGGCGACCCGACCACCGACATCCGCAGCACCCGCAACGTGGTCGCCGTCTGGAAACGCGGCGTCCACCTCGACCTCGCCGCGGCGGCGACGCCGTCCCCTTTTCCCGCGGAGTCGACCCGGGAAGGGGAATGACCGGACTCGTCGGCGGCCACCCGGACGGGACGCCGGGCGAAGCGGCCCGCGCGCAGCGCTCAGGAACGGACCAAGTCCGTGGGCGCGGTCCAGCCGGTGGAACGGATCCACTCGGCCAGGTCCCGGGTGGACGGCTCGATCGCCCGCACCGCCGCGAGGTCCGACGGGTATTCGGACGCCTCGGCGAACTGGCGGAACATCGCCTTGTCGAGGTCGTTGCCGAGGACGCTCAGCGGTAAGGCCTCGTAGCGCGCCGGGAGCCCGGCGTGCGCGCCGAACGCGGCGGCGATCCGGCTACCCGTCAACTCGTCGCCGATGACCTCGACTGCGCCGCCGGGCACGTCCGCTGTGCCGAGCAGGATCGAGGCGGCGACCTGGCCGATGTCCTTGATCGAGATCATCTTGAGGGCGATGTCGTCCGGCAGCGGCAGCCTCAGCACGATCGTTCCGTCCTCCACGCTCGGCGCCATCACGGTCGCGAAGTTCTCCATGAAGGCGGTCGGGCGAACCATCGTGGCCCGCAGGCCGGAAAGCTCGAGGTACTCCTCGATCCGGTGCTTCGAGTCGTGGTGCGGCACGCCCGTTTCGCGGTCCGCCCCGAAAACCGAGTTGAACACGACGTGTGGCACGCGCGCCGCGGCCGCCGCGTCGACGAGGGCGGCGCCCACTCGGACCTCCTCCTCGACCTCCTCGAGGCTGTTCGCCTCCGGGGTCATGAAGTAGAACGCGTCGACTGCCTTCAGCGCGGCGACCGTTGTCGCCGGGTCGTCGATCCGGACTGCCGACAGCTCGACACCCCGGGTGGCCAGCGCCTGCGCGCGGTCGGAATCGGGGGAGCGGACGAGGGCCCGCACCCGCGCTCCCCGGGCCAGTAGTGCGTCGACGACCGCCCCGCCCTGCTGCCCTGTCCCGCCGAAGACCGCGATCGCCCCGGTTTCCTGCGTGTTCATGTCGCCCACCTCTCATTGGTTCACGTCGTGAACAACATTAGTTCACGGCGTGAACTTCCGCAAGGTGCACGGGTCTGCCGAGGGTTCTGCGCAGTAGGTCAGGACGAGGCGGACCCCGGAACGCCCGCCGCGTCCACGATGGCGGTGGCGACGCGTTCGAAGTCGCGCTGGTCGTCGGCGTCGAGGTTCTCCGCGATCTCGGGCAGGCGCTTGGTGGTCTCGGCGTAGATGGCTTCGGCGAGCACCTTCCCCGGGGGCGTCACGCCGAGCATGATGACCCGCCGGTCCTGCTCCGAGTTCACCCGGCGGACCAGGTCGCGCCGCTCGGTGCGGTCGACGAGCTGGCTCAGCGCGTTCTTGGTCATGCCGAGCGAGGTGGCGAGGTACGCCATCTGCCGCGGCTCGTCCTTGATCGCGCACAGCAGTGTGGCCTGCGAGGGGGTCAGGTCGTACTCGGCGCAGATCTGCGCGTACCTACGCTGGATCAGGACCGAGAGCCAAAACAGCTTGTCGCCGTAGTCCACACCCGCCTCCTCCCTTCCGGTGCCAAACGCCCAGCCTACCGGCCGCGGACCGGCCCGTCCGACTGCTGACCCGCCGGTGAAGTCCGGCTTCAGCGTTCACGAGTGCGCGCCGCGTCGGGCGCGCGGCAGTCTGTGATTGCCGTGTTGCCGGGATGCAACCGCTCGTCGGCTACTCGAGACTGGGCGACAGGACCAGGTCCGGCCGGCGACCACTTCAAGCGCGTGGAATCGCACGAACTGCCCGATGTCCACCTGCACCGCCCGCCGGCTGCCTGTCGGTCGACAAGCCCGCCGTGTTCGCCGAGACCCACCGCGTCCTGGTGCTCGGCGGCCGGATCGGCATCACCAATGTCGTCGCCGACGACCACCTCACCCCGGCGCCGCGTGCTGTAACGAAGTTACACGAACCGTAACGAGGTTACAGTACGGTGGCAAGTGCCACGGGAGCGGCGGTGTCGGCCGCGGGACGGAATCGGGTGCGACGATGGAGGCCAGGTCAGGGGGTGCGACTGCCGGTGGGGTGCCGGAGCGGCTGGTGCAGGCCACGATCGGCCTGCTGGCCGAGCAGGGGCCGGCCGCGATCAAGGCGCGGTCGGTGGCGTCCGCGATCGGGCTCACGACGTCGACGGTCTACCACCACTTCGGCGGGATCGCCGAACTGGTCGCCGCGGTCGCCGATCACGGGTTCCGGGAGCTGGACCGGGCGTTCGCCGAGCTGCCGGTGACCGACGACCCGGTGGCGGACTTGTTCGCGATGGCCCTGACCTGCCGACGGGGCGCGCGGGAGAACCCGCACCTCTACGACCTCATGTTCGGCCTGTCGACGCGGTCGACTTACCGGCCGCTCGCCGAGCCGGAGACGCGGCGGAGCGGGCGTTCGGCAGCGTTCCGGGGCGCCCACCGGCACGTCACCCGAGCCTGTGCCCGGCTGGTGGGCACCGGCCGGGCCGATGCCCAGGACCCCGAGGTGATCGCCGCGCAGCTGTGGAGTTTCGTCCACGGCTACGTCATGCTCGAGCTGGCCGAGCACTTCGCCGAGTTCGCCGATCCGGTCACCGAGGTTCTGCTGCCGCTGGGGGTCAACTTCGCGGTCGCGCTCGGCGACACGCGGGAGCGAGCCGAAGCCTCGCACCGCGCGGTGCTGCAGCGCGCAGTGGTGAGCTGAGGTTCACCGCCCGAGGAATTCGAGGGCCTGGGGGACGAACTCGCGGTGGTACTGGAAGATGCCGCCGTGCCCGCCGTCGGGGTAGATCACCAGCTCGCTGTCCGGCAGGCGCCGGGCGAGGTCGGTCGAGTTCTTCGTCGGCACCATCCGGTCGTTGTCGCCGTTGGCGACGAACACGGGCACCTTGATGACCGAGAGGTCGGACGGCTTTTCCAAGCCCCACTCGTGAATGGCCGCGAGTTGCGCGAAGTAGGACTTGAGGGCAATCGCCTTGTCCCGGTTGTTCGTGCGCTCCTTCAACCGGGCCAGGAACTCCTTGCCTGCCCGTCGCCCCTTCGTGGTCCTGGTGAAGAACAGGAACTGCTTCGGGTCCTGGAACGTGAGCAGTCCGCGGACTGTGTCCAGATGCGACAGCCTGGTCACGTTCTTGATGCCCTCGCCACCGGCGGGGCCCGTCCCGGCGAGGATCAGCTTACGGATCAGCTGCGGCTCTTCCTGGGCGATCACCTGGGCGATCATGCCGCCCATGGAGAAGCCGAGGATGTCGACCTCGGTCAGCCCCAGCGCCCGGATGAAGGTGACCGCGTCGGCCGCCATCGCCTGGATGCTCTTCGGCGTCGTGCCGGTCGACGCGCCGACTCCGCGGTTGTCGAAGGTGATCACCCGGTGGTGTGCGGCGATGCCGTCGACGACGCGGGGGTCCCAGTTGTCCAGCACCGCGGCCAGGTGGTTGAGGAAGATCACCGGCGTGCCGGTGTCCGGGCCGAGCTGCCGGTAGGCGTAGGTCACGCTGTTGACGTCGATGGTCTTGGTGGGTGCGTCCTGGTAGCGGGTGATCACGGTCATCGTCGTTCCCATGCTTTTGGAGTATGACCGTACGACCATAAGCCGGGGCGGTATGCAGCCGCAAGAGGCTTGAATTATGACCGTAATTACATGAGCAGAGGCCTTGCCGTCGGACTGTAACGAAGTTACGTTGTCCGTCATGAAACGAGACTTAGCAGGTAGGCGGCTCGTCGTGACCGGTCCGGCCCGGGGGATCGGGGAGCACGTGGCCCGCATCGCCGCCGCTCTGGCGCGCGCCTCGCCTTGGTCGGGCTGGAGCCCGACCGGCTGCGGAGCCTCGCGGGCGAACTCGGGCCCGGCACCGTCTGGCGGGAGGCCGATGTCCGCGACGGCGACGCCCCGCGGGCCGCGATCGACGGCTGCGCGCAGGCCGTGGGCGGCACCGACCTCGTCGTCGCGAACGCGGGTATCGCGGCCTACGGGACGGTCTGGCAGATCGACGAAGCTTCGTTCGAACGGGTCGTGGACATCAACTTGACCGGCGTCTTCCGCACGGTGAAGTACGCGACCCCGCACCTCGAGCGCAGCCGGGGGCACGTCACCGTCGTGGCCTCGGCTGTGTCCTTTGTGCCCCTGGCGGGGATGGCGGCCTACGGTGCGAGCAAGTCTGGCCCGGACGGTGCGCCGGTCGAGTCCGGTGTGGACAGTGAGGTCGTCGCGTACGTCCAGCCGCGCCCCGGCTGGACCGTCGACATCGAGACGCTGAAAGCACGCCGTGCGGAGAGCCGCAGCGGTGACAAACGGCCGACCGACAAGGGTGCGCTGAGGGCCACCCACCGGATCACACAGAAAGCTGGCTGACATGAAGGCATTCGTCGTCGAGAAGTACGGCAAGGACACCGTGCGCGCCGCGGAGGTACCCGAGCCCGCGGTCGGGGACCGCGACGTCCTCGTCCGAGTGCACGCCACGAGCGTCAACCCCCTCGACAAGATGGTGCGCAACGGGGAGTTCAAACAGCTCCTGAAGTACAAGACGCCGTTCGTGCTGGGCCACGACGTGGCCGGCGTCGTGACGAAGGCCGGTCCGGCCGTCCGCGGTTTCCAGGTCGGCGACGAGGTCTACGCCCGTCCGCGCGATCTGCGGATCGGCGGGTTCGCGGAGTACATCGCGATCGACGAGGACGACGTCGCGCCCAAGCCGGAGTCGCTGACCCTGCACGAAGCGGCCGCGGTGCCGCTGGTGGCGTTGGCCGCCTGGCAGATCCTCGTCGAGCGGGCGAACGTGCGGCCGGGGCAAAAGGTGCTTGTCCACGCGGGCGCCGGCGGCCTCGGCTCGACGGTCATCCAGCTCGCGAAGCACCTTGGCGCTTCGGTGGCGACCACCACGAGCACGCCGACGATCGACCTGGTCCGCGACCTCGGCGCCGACGTCGTGGTCGACTACACGAAGGAAGACTTCTCGAAGGTGCTGTCCGGCTACGACCTGGTGCTGGACGCCCTGGGTGGGGCGAACCTGGAGAAGTCGCTGACGGTGCTGAAGCCCGGCGGCCTCGCCATCGGTGTCGCCGGTCCGCCGGATGCCGGATTCGCCAAGCAGCTCGGGGCCCCGTTCTTCCTGGGCGCGGTGATGAACTTCCTGAGCCGCAAGGTGCGCAAGCGGGCCAAGGATTTGGGGGTGCGGTACGAGTTCTTCTTCATGCGGGCCAGCGGTGCGCAGCTGCGCGAGCTCGGCGCCCTCTACGACAAGGGCGAGCTGCGCCCGGTGATCGACCGGACGTTCCCGTTCTCCGAAACGCGCGAGGCGCTGGCCCACGTCGAGCAAGGGCGCACGAAGGCGGGCAAGGTCGTTGTCGCCGTCGTGCCCTGACAACTTTAGCGTATGGTCGTACTCGCAACGTGGGTAAGGAGCGTGCGAAGTGGTGCGATACGCGAAAGAGCACAAGCTGGAGACGAGACGCCGGATCGTCGAGACGGCCGGTCGCCGGCTCAAGCGTGACGGCATCGACGGCTCCGGCGTCGCGACGCTCATGTCGGACGCCGGGCTGACCAACGGTGCCTTCTACGCTCACTTCGGTTCCAAGGAAGACCTGGTCGCGACGGCCGTCACGGATCAGCTGTCCGGTCAGCGGGAGCAGCTCGCCGCGGTGACGCCGGGACGTGCGGGGGTGGAGCAGATCGTGCGCTCTTACCTTTCGCCGGAGCATCGCGACAACCCCTGTGAGGGCTGCCCTTCCGCCGCCCTGCTGGACGAGATCGCCCGGTGCGCGGAATCGACGAGGCAGGCGTACACCGAGGGCGTGCTGGGCATCATCGACGACATGGCCGCCCGCCTCGCGCCGGAGGACCCGATGTCGGCTCGCACCACGACGCTGAGCGTCTACGCGATGATGGTCGGGACGATGCAGCTGTCCCGTGCCGTCACCGACCGGCGGCTGGCCGACGAGCTACTGGAGCAGGGCATCCGGAATGCCCTCGCGATATTCGACGGCGTGGGTCGGACCGACTGAGTACCCGCGGAGCCGCACCGACGGTGAAGAGTTGGTTTTCCGGCACCACCTGAAGGCGGTGCTCGGGGACGGGGATCCGCGGGTGATCGACGGCGTCGCCGCGCACCGCCGGGTCATCGCGTTCGACAACCGCGGCGTTGGCGCACCGGGCAGATCACTCCCGTCCACATGAACCGCAGGCAGATGGAGAAGCGGATCGACGACATCGCCGAGTTCACCGAGCTCGGTGACTATCTGCACCTGCCGTTGCGCGCCTACTCGGCAGGCATGCGGGTCCGGCTCGCGCTCGGCGTGGTGACCACCATCGACCCCGAGATCCTCATCCTCGACGAGGGCCTGGGCGCAATCGACGCCGGATTCCTCGCCAAGGCTCGCTCGCGACTGGTGGACCTCGCCCGACGATCCGGGGTGCTGGTGTTCGCCTCGCACTCAGACGAACTGCTCGCCGAACTGTGCACGACAGCCCTCCGGATGGACGAAGGCCGGATCCGCATGAGCGGCTCGCTGCGCGAAGTCATCGACACCTACAAGAGCCGGGTGTAGCGGACCCGCGGCCCTGACGGGGCTGCTCGGCGCGGCCTCGGCGGTGTGGGCGTTCACAGCCACCTTGCGCTGTTCGCGGCCAAGGTTGCCGGCGGCGCGAACCTGCTCCGGGCCGCCCCATCCGTCGTTGACCTGAGCGGCGCTCGCGGACTGGCCCCAGACCAAGTGAGGCAGGCGCACATGAGCCGTGCCACCGTCCTGCCGGGGCAGTGACCGGGGCAGTGACCGGCGCGGTTCAGCGCAGCAGCTCGAGAATGCGCGGCCGGGCGCGTCGATCATCACAACACCGGTCAGCCCGCGACCGACCTCGGCCGTCCCCGAAGACGAGGGGGTTTCTGTAGGGGTTTCCCTGACGCGCCCCCAGCCACCCGTCCATAACGTCGGACCGGTCGTCGATGCCGGTGAGGAGATGCCGCCGGTGGTCGGCCTTTCATTCGGACGCGGACAGTCGCCTGCGGCCGATCCGGCACCAAAAAGGGGAGTGGGCAATGACGTCGAGCACGGTTCGAAGCCGGCCGCACCACGATTACGTCGTCGAACGCATGGAGACCTTCGGGAACTCGACTCGGCCCGTTCCCGGCCGGGTCACCATGGTCGAGGCCGGGGGTGAAGATCAGCTCTTCCTGGACCGCCTGCCCATTCCGCGCGACGCTTGGGACTACGACGCGCACGATCGCGTGCTGACCTGGCGGGGTGCCTTCGGTGGCGGGCACCTCCGGCTGAGCCACGACGGCTCCGGTGCGCACGGCACCGTCGGTCCCGAAGACGACCTCTGCTCGGTGACCGCCGGGGCCCGGGCGCAGTTCGCCTGCGACGTCGCGCTCGGCTGCGGGGCCACCTACGAAACCTCGGGCGGTGCCGTCGTCGGGCTGCTCTGGGACCCGAAGTCGCCGGCCTGGGAAGGCGCCCGCTGGGTCGGCAACCGGCTGCTGCTGACCTACACCGTCACGCCGGGCGGTCCGCTCCAGCCGCCCTCGTTCACGTTCGAGTTCGAGGACAAGGAAACCGGCGCCGTCGCCTGGGAACCGGATGCCTTCACGGCCAGTGTCCAATTGGGAGAGCGGGATGGCAGGACGGCGTGGCTGCTGAGCTTCAAGTCTTCGGTCGCCCCGATCCCGGACAAGGGGTCGAAGAGGCCCACCGGGCCGGACACCGTGTACCCCTGGTGGCTGGAAGCGGCAGAAGACTCGGCGGCGCTCGGCATCACCGGTGTGCTCGAGATCGACGGTTTCGCGCCGAAAGGCACGCTCGTGGGTTTCCGCGGGGTGCGGACCGCCCCGGCGCTCACCGGGTACTACCAGGCGACACCCGAGGCGACACCGTTCGGCGTCTTCGACGGACGTCTGGTGATCGCCGGCGAGGAGGTGCCCGGCGCCGCGGTCGTCGGCGACCGGCTGGTCTGGCACGACCTCGACCCGGCCCACCAGCTGCGCACCGGCCTGCCCGCCGACGGCAGCCTGAACGCCGATGACGCGACCCGGCTGAGCACCGACGACACGCTGGCGGCGTTTTCCCGGCTCCGCGACGCGCACCCCGAGCTGCACCGGCGGTCCGTCGAGGTGGCCACCGCCACGGCCGGGAAGACGGTCGACATCTACGGCCTGCTCGCGATGACGCCGTTCGGCAAGGACGAGAACGGTGCCTGGGGCGACGTGGTGCAGGCCGGGGTGACCGAAGACCTCGGCACCATCATGAACAGCTTCGTCCCGGACGACCTGTGGGGCCGGCTGTTCCCCGGTGTCCCGCAACCGGCTCTCACCGGCGACCTCGCGAAGGTCGCCGGGACCGCGGTCACCGGGGTGCCCGACCCGGCCGGGTGGTACCGGTCGCTCTCGACGGCCGTGC
This sequence comes from Amycolatopsis camponoti, assembly GCF_902497555.1. NCBI lineage: Bacteria > Bacillati > Actinomycetota > Actinomycetes > Pseudonocardiales > Pseudonocardiaceae > Amycolatopsis > Amycolatopsis camponoti. The sequence goes on from NZ_CABVGP010000001.1 coordinate 3,585,105, forward strand.
TGTCCTACGGCTTGTCGGCGGGGTCGGAAGACCACTGCCAGAACTTGAACGGCCCGCGGGCGATGACCTGGCTGAAGACCCAGATCGCGACATCGCCCGTCTACCACGCCCACGGGCAGCAGCTGTTCGAGTCCCGGTGGCAGGAGCACTGCCCGATGACCGCCGACTACCTGGCCGACCAGATCACGAACGCCCGGGCCCACCAGGCCACGATCGACGCGTCGGTGACGGCCGACATCGCCGACATCACGGCGAACGTCGTGACCGACCCCGGCGACACCCGGGACGTCCGGGCCGAGCTCATCGCCGACGTCCGCGGTGCCGGGCAGTACGCGAAGACCAACAACCTCTACTGGGCCTTCGCCTACTACACCTACAACACGGCACCGGCCATCCTCGCCAACATCTCGATGCAGATGTCGGTCAACACCGGATCCGGCGACGGCACCGGCCTGCCCCGGCTCTTCCAGCAGAACGTGGCGGTGCTGACCGCGCTGGACCCTTCGGGCTTCTTCGCCCAGCGCTACGTGTCCACGATCAACACCTTCCTGGCCACGAACATCCTGCCGAGCATGTTCGGGTTCCTCGGCGACGCCGTGAGTTTCGACCTCGTCAAGGAGTACCTGCAGGCCTTCGTCGACCGCAACGTGCGCCACGAGGACGCGCAGATCGCCGAGGCCGCCAGGGCGATCGGCGCCATCCTGCAGCAGGAGGACGCCGAACGGCTGCTGCACGACTCGATCGACGCGCTCCTGGCGATCGCCAGCACGGCGCAGTACGCACTGGCGCTGCCCTACATCGCCAACGAGTGGCTCACGTGGTTCACCGGCCGGTTCCCGAAACTGGCGTCGGTGGGACAGGTCTTCGGGTCGGTCCTGATCGGCGGGATCACCGGCCTGGCCGTCTTCAACCTGTTGAGCGCGTTCAAGAGCTGGGACAAGCTGAGCGGCGTCCAGCGGGCCACCCTCGTCATCAACACCGTCCAGCTGGGCCTGCAGATCGTCTCGGCGGTACTCAAGCGGGGCGTCCGCATCTATGCGATCTTCAACGTCAACGGGATGACGAAGCTCCAGCGGTACGCGGCGCTGAAGGACATCGTCCTGAAGGGGGAAACCACGCAGCTGGAGGAAGGCCTGCTCAAGATCGGGAACTCGACGGCGCGCTGGATCGGCGACGTCGAGGGTACGGTCGGCAAGCTGGCTGCCGCCGGCGACAGCGAACTCACCACCGCTCTCCTCACCGAAACGACCGCCACGGCCGAGGAAGCCTCACTCGTGTCGAGGGTGTTCGGGGCGAACCTCGACGAGTTCGTCGCGACCCGGGTCGGGCCCGTGCTCATCCTGGCCGGGATCGTCGTGAGCATCGTGCACCTGGCCGAAGGGGAAACCGGCCTCGCCCTCGTTTCGGACGTCCTGAACATCGTCAGCGGGTCGCTGATGCTGTTCGCGATCGTGGGCGGCTGGCTGGTCGCCGAAGGGGCGATCGCCGCTGGGGGCGTCCTGGCGACGATGATCGCTTTCGCCGGCCCGCTGGCCGTCCTCGCCGCGCTGGCCGGGGTCGGCCTGATGCTCTACGAGCTGTTCAAGAAGCAACCCGACGTGATCGAGGACTTCGTCAACGACTACGCGAAGGCGGCGGGCTTCCGGGTCGACGGCAAGAACCGCAGCCTCGACTACGCCGTCCCGTACCGGAACCCGGACCGGAACTCGCTGCTGATGGTCGGGAGCACGCTGGCCGTGGACGGCGACGTGCTGCAGGCGAACCCGGACGGCTCGATCCGGTTCGGCGCCGGCACGTCGCTGCCCGACTGCGTGTGGCAGGTGACCACCGACGCGTTCGGCGTGAGCACCTTCTTCACCGTGCTGCGGCCCGATCCCGCGAAGCCACCGGTCCTGCGGTACCTCAGCCTCATGGACGACGGGACGGTCTCGTTCCAGCCGAAGATGCCCGGCCGGGGAACGGTCCAGGACTCGTCGTCGCCGGTCGTGGTGTGCCAGACCTGGATCGGCGGGCCGTGGGACTCCCGCCTGACCGGGGACGGGAAATTCCTCGCTTCGCTCCTGCTGATGCTGGGCCCCGCTCCGCTCGACAGCGACGGGCACTTCGACCCCTCGGCCGAGAAGGCGCTGCGGTGCCTGGCGCGCCGGGACGACCGGCTCGTGGTGATCGAGCTGACCACGCCGCCGTTCGGCCCCCTCCCGACGCCGGGAGTCGTTTTCACCCTCTCCATGGCGGGGATGGCTCCGAACTTCATGACCATGGCCGACCTGAGCTTCCCGCTGGGCAGCACGCCATCCACACTGCAGACCTTCAGCCCGGGGTTCGCTGTCCTGCCGAGTACGCCGGTGAAGTTCCGGCATGGCGGTGACGCCCTGCCGGCGTTCCTCCGGTTCGACGACAAGACCGGGGCCGTCACCCCCAACGGCAAGGAGGCGGCCGAGAAGTCGCGGACCCGCAGCAGCATCACGGCGAGCAATCCCTGCGGGGGCTCGTCGGCGTCCTTCGACGTCGTCGTCGCGCCGCCGGCCACCGCGCTCACCCCGGCCGGCTGACCCGCGGAGGCGATGATGACGTTCCAGCAGCTGCAGGCCCGGTTCGCCGGGTTGGTCACCGGTTCCGCACCGCGGCCGGCCCGCGGAGTGCTGCCGGGCCTGCGGCTGCTGCTCGAGTCGCTGCCCTGCTACGGCCACCCGGGGGTCGAGTCGGCCCACCGCGGCGCGCTGAGCGCCGTGCTCCAGGCCGCCATGGCCAACCCGCCGATCGCGGCGCAGCCGCCCGACAGCGGTTCGGGCTACTACATCACGTACTCCTACGAGGGCCCGTTCTCCGGCTACGCGGACGCGTTCTTCCCGAAGAGGGCGGTGACACCCGCGTCGACGGCGGTCACCGCCGCCGTGCGGCGGCAGAAGCCCGTGCTGGACCAGGGCTGGTGGCAGACCTACGCACTGGCCGTGCTCACCGACGCGGCGCGGCAGGCCGCGGGGATCCCGCTGGACACGGGCAAGCTGACCGCCGACCTGGCGGCCCTGCACACCCAGTTCCTGCCCGCGCTGACCGCGAGCTACCTGGCGGTTCTGCAGACCGCGTACGAGCCGACCGCGGCCGCGCTGCGGGCCCTGGCGGCCGCCGGGCAGCTCGTCGAGGCCCGCGCGCAGCTCGGCGGCGTACTGGCCGGCGACACGCTCATCGCGAACCTCAACGGCGCCCTCGGCGTCGGCGGCGACAGCACGAACGCGGCCGTGTGGTTCGTCTACAACCTGTGGGTCCTGTTCAAGGCGCTGGGCTCCCCGGACGTCGACGCCGAGATCCGGGCGCTGCGGACCGCCGGGCTCACCGTGCCCGGCCAGGTGGCCGAGCAGAGCTGGTGGAACGGCGGGTACACCACGTGGTACGCGCCGCTTTCCGGCTCGGCCGTCGTGCCGGCGACGGCGGGCACCTTGACCGCGGGCCTGCCCGAACTGGTGACGTCGTCGTACGCGTCCAAGCCGCCGATGCCTCCCGTGCGCGAGCACGAAGGGGTGACGAACGGCTATTCGCGCAGCCTGTGCCTGTGGGGCCCGCTCAACCGGTACCGGCCGCAGCCGAGCAGCTGCCTCGGCGCGGGCACCGGCGTGCTGATGGCCGACGGCTCGGTGAAGCCGATCGAGGACGTCCGGATCGGGGACGAGGTGCGGTCCGGCGGCGGTACCGGCACGGTCGTGCTCGCCGAACGACCCGGCCGGCTCGGCCGGCCGTTGTACTCGGTGAACGGCCTGGCCGTGTTCGCGACGGCGGGGCACCCCTTTCGCTCGGCCGAGGGGCCGCTGCGGCGCGCGGTCGATCCGTGGAACCTCGCGGACGCCGTGCCGACGATGATCGCCGACGGCATCGGCTCCCTCGGCGTGGGCGTCCGGCTCGACGGGTACGGCCCGGACGGGCCGGGACCGGTGACCGTGCGGACGGTGACCGCGCACGAGCCGGACCCGGCCGAGTACGGCGAGGTGGTGTACGACCTCGTGGTCGCCACCGGCGACCGCGGTCACGGCGGCTACTACGCCGGCGGGCCGACGACGTTCGTCGCCGTCGACGCGGAGTCGGCGGATCCCTTCCACGACACGGCATCCACGCTCGCCGTGGTCGCCGCGATGGACGTCGCGCTCGAGAGCGTCCGCGAGCACGTCGACGACCCGCACGCGGACCTGCTCGACATCCTGGGGGACCTCGACCTGTCCGGGATCGGCGAGGCGGCCGGTGGCACCGGACGCCCGGAGATCCCCGGGCCCGGTTACTACCTGCGCGACGGCGAGTGGGATCCGCACGCGTCCGCGCTCGAGACGGACCTGATTCGCGCGCACGGCCGGACGTTGCGGCGGCATTGCGCGACGGGCCGGCGCGCGGACGCGGATCCCGGCGGCCCGTTCACCGTGTGCCTGCACGACGTCGAGCTGGTCGGTGACCTCCCGCGGGTGGCCGTGCTCGAGGTCGAGCTGCGCGTCCGCGGGGACGCCGGAGACGTCGAGGACGTGGTCCGGTGGGTGACGGTGCCGGCTGTGCGGAAGCGGCCGGGCTGGTCCTTCACACCGGACACCGACGTCGATTTCGGACCCCTGCCGTCGTCGGCGTTCCTGCTCGGTTTCCTGTACACCGAAGGAAAGCCGCTCGGGCGCTTCGGGCTGCCGGTGTCCGGATCGGGGTACGGCGAGCACTTCGTGTTCGGCGACGACGGGACGGTGATCGGCCGGGTCGCCCTCGGGCGGCACGGCGCCGGACCGGTGGACCGCCCCGGCACGTCCGTGGCGTGGGACAGGGCGGTGGCGGCGGGGCGGCAGCTCGGCGACCTACTGGCCAGGCGGGTGCGGCCGCGTCGATGATTCGAGGGTCCGGACGAGCGCTCCCTGCTGCTAGGGTGAAAGCCCTTCCTGGCCACGAATCGCGTGGTTTCAGGCGCTCGCAGATCGGAGTGGGTCTCCGGTGCCGGAGCTCGTCGAGCGGGACGCCGAAGTGCGCGCCCTGGAGAGGGCACTCGCCCGCCTCGGCGCCGCCCAGGGCGGCGTGGTCGTCCTAGAGGGCGGCGCGGGTGCGGGGAAAACAGCGCTGCTGAAGCACGTTCGCCGGCTGGCGGTGAACCGGGGGTGCGCGGTGCTGTCCGCGCGCGCCGCGGAGCTCGAACGGGAGTTCGCGTTCGGGGTGGTGCGCCAGCTCTTCGAACCCGTGCTCCCCGCCGCTGGGCTCGAACGCTCCCGGCTGTTCGGCGGCGCGGCCGGGAGCGCCGAGGGCCTGTTCGGCGCCGCGGCCCGGGTCGACGCGCCGGGCTCGTTGTACGCAGTGCTGAACGGGTTGTACTGGCTGCTGGTGAGCCTGGCCGAGCGGGCCGCACCGGTCCTGCTGGTGGACGACGTGCACTGGGCCGACGTGCCTTCCCTGCGGTTCCTGGGTTTCCTGGCCCGGCGGCTCGACTCCTGCGCCGCGCTGGTCGTGGTCACGACGAGGTCCGCCGACCGCGGCGAGGACGGCTCGCTGGACGACCTCCTGGCCACGGACGATCCCACCCTGCTGCGGCCCGGGAACCTGAGCGTCCGTGCGGTCGCGGAGCTGGTCCGCCGCGCGCTCGGTCCGGACGCGGACGAGCGGTTCTGCGCCGCCTGCCACGAGCTCACCGGCGGGAACCCGCTGTTCGTCCGGGAGCTCCTGCGCGTCCTGGCGACCGACGGTGTCCGGCCCACCGCCGAGGGGGCCGCCGCCGTCGCCGCGGCCGGCCCCGACGCGATCCGGTGGTACGTGACGGCCCGGTTGCGCCGGCAACGACCGGAAGTGCGCGCGGTGGCCCAGGCGGTAGCGATACTGGGCGACGACGTGGCCCTCGCCGACGTGGCCGGGCAGGCGGAGGTGCCGGTGCCGGAAGCGGCCGCCGCCGCGCACCGGCTGACCCTCGAAGGGATCTTCGAGCGGGCCGACCCGCCGGCCTTCGTCCACGCGGTCGTGCGCGACGTCGCGCTCATGCTGATCCCCGTCCAGGAGCTGGGGCTCGAGCACGAACGGGCGGCGCGAGTACTGCTCCGGGCGGGCAAGCCGGTCACCCGGGTCGCCGCCCACCTGCTGCGGACCACCCCGGCCGGCGTGGCCGAGCGCGTCGGGCTGCTGGCCGCCGCCGCCGAGCAGGCCTTCCGGCACGGGGCACCCGAGAACGCGGCGGTGTTCCTCGACCGGGCACGCGCCGAGCCGCCGCCCCCGGAGCAGCGCGCGGAGGTGAGCCGGCAGCTGGGCAACTGCCGGGCGCACCATCTGGCGCTCGCCGACGCCGACGTCCACCTCCGGGAAGCGCTGGCGCTCGCGGACAGCGGCAGGCAACGAGCCTTGTGCGCGTACAGCCTCGCCCGGTTCCGCAACGCCTGCGGTGAGCCGAGGGAAGCGGTTCCGCTGCTCGTGCGGGCGTTGGACGACCTGGCCGGCACCGACGATCCCGCGCTCGTGCTGGAAGTCGAGGCGGAGCTCATCGGGATGGCCCGCGCCGACCTGGCCGGGCGGGCCGAGCTGGTGCGCCGGCTGGACTCCTTCGGCAGCCGGCCGGGCCGGCCGCAGGCGGTCCTCGACTCCCAGGCGGCGCTGGAAGCCGTGCTCGCCGGTCGCCCGGCCGCCGAGGCGATCTCCTTGGCCCGGTCCGCCTTGGCGGGCGACGTGCTGACGCCCGAGCGGTGCGGGCTGTGGGCGGCGGTGCACACGCTGCTGGTGACCGACCAGCTCGACGAGGCCGACCGGCGGATGCAGCGCGCGTTGGACACCGCGGTGGACCGCGGGCTGCTGCTGCCGATGGGCATCGTCCGCGGCTACCTGGCCCGGATCGCGTTCCTCCGCGGCGATCTGGCGCAGGCGGCCGAACACGTCGAACTCGGTACGGCGGCAGCCCCGCCGCCGAACATCGGCCTGCCGTTGCTGGCGGCGACCGCCGTCGACCTGCACCTCGAGCACGGGGAGGCGCCGGCCGCCGCGGCCGCGCTCCGGACCGGCGTGCTCGGCGACGACCGGCCCCCGCACTCGTCGGCGCACCTGTGGCTGCTGGGTGCGCGGATCCGGCTCCGGCTGGCCCAAGGGGATCACGTCCGCGCGCTGGCCGACGCCGAGCTCTGCCGGAAGTCCTACGAGCGGTGGGGGACCGGCGAGCTGTGGGACGTGCTGTGGCGGCTGTCGGCGGCCCAAGCCCATTCGGCGGCCGCCCGGCCCGCCGATGCGTCGGCGTTGATCGGCGAGCAGCTGCGCCTCGCGCGAGAGTTCGCCGTTCCCCGCCACATCGCGGTCGCCTTGCGCGCGGCGGCCGGGCTCGCCGAAGCCGCGGAGGCGCGGCGGTACCTGGAGGAAGCGGTCGAGCTGCTGGAGGCGGGGCAAGGTCGCTTGGAGCTCGCCCACGCGCGGGCCGACCTCGGCGAACTCCACCTGCGCGACGGCGACCGGAGCACCGCCCGCGCGACGATCAGGCGTGCGGCCGAGCTGGCTTTGGAGTGCCGCGCGGAGGCCTTGGCGGCCCGGTTGACGGCCGGGCTCACGACGAAGGGCGGCCGGCCGCCGCGGCTGCGCGTCACCGGCCTTCCCGCACTGACGCCGTCGGAGCGCCGGGTGGCCCGGTTGGCCGCCGACGCGCTGACCAACCGCCAGATAGCGGAGCGGCTGTACGTCACGGAGAAGACGGTCGAGGCGCATTTGAGCCGGGTCTTCCGGAAACTCGAGGTCAGGTCCCGGATCCAGCTCGTCAACCGGTTCAGCGCGGAACCGGGGAACTGACCCTTCGCGGCGGTGCCGAACGGCTCGGTGGCGTGGTCCTTCCGTGCTGGCCTCGCGGTCGGCGACCGGGGGAGTGAGCTGCGATGCCGGGTGAGTGGTCGTACTGGGGCGGGAAGTCGTGAACACCGGCGAGAGGGGAACTGGTCATCGGCGGGTCGGGCCGGGTCGCCAGAGGCGGGCCGTGCCGTCGTCGCTCGCTGTCGCCAGCATCGTGCCCGCCTGGTCTACCGCTACCTGGGTCAAAGCGTCCTCATGGCCCAGCAGCGGTGCGCCCGCGGGGACGGCGGTCGCCCAGTTCCAGAACTGGGCGGTGTGGTCGCGACCGGCTGTGATCAGGGTGTCCGGATCGAGGAAAGCGAGACCCCAGACGGGGCTGTCGTGTGCCGTCCACGGTTGCCGGACGCATGTCCTGGTCGCGGTGGTCCAGACGTGGACGGTGCCGTCGTCGGCTCCGGCGGCCAGCGTGCGCCCGTCGGGGCTGAACGCTACGCATGCCATCGACGAGGGGTGCCTGCCGAGGTGTACGTCGACGGGTTCTCGGTCACCCACGTGCCACAGGCGCACCTCGCCGTTGGCGTCCGAGGAGGCGATCCAGCCGCGGGGGCTGACCGCCAGGTCGTTGATCGCGTCGGTGTGGCCGGTCAGGACCGAACGGAGGGAGAACCCGTCGGTGAGGTCCCACACCCGCACGAGGGTGTCACCGCCGCCGGTGACGAGCGCGCGGCCGTGGAGGCTGAACGCGACGGCGACCACGTAGCCGTCGTGTTCGAGGGGCGGAACCGCCAGGGCGGTGGCCGTGTGCGGGTCCCACAAGCGGACGGTGGTGTCCACGCTGGCAGTGGCCAGGCAACGGCCGGTCGGGCTGAAGGCGACGCCCCAGACCGGGCCGCGGTGACCGTTCATCGGCTCGCCGTGTGGCGTTCCGTCGTGGGTGCTCCACAGCCGGACGGACATGTCCGCACTCACCGTTGCCAGCAGCCGGCCGTTCGGGCTGAACGCCACCCCGGTCACCTCGCCGTCGTGCCCGGTGAGGATGTTCGTGCAGGCCCAAGCAGCCCCATCCGGTACCGGCGAGAAGATGGCCGGGGCTGCCTGGCCGGTTCTTTCGGCCTGCCGCGCTGCGAGCCATAGCGTGTGGAACAGGGCGGTGTCCCCGCCCAAGGTCTCGACGATGAGCTCGAGATATCCCCATTTGGGTACGCGCGGGCCGGTGAAGGCGTTGTGCACGGTGGCGTGGCTGAGGACACCGATGCCGATGTCGCGGGCGATCTGGCGCAGCCCGGGTTCCCCGGCCCGGAGGTGGAGTTCGTGCAGGCGGTCGAACAAGACGGTGATCGGACCGGCCGGGGTCACCGCTCGTCTCAGTACTCCCACGGGTCTCAGCGTACGAACCAGTCGACGCCAGTCAACGTTCGTTCACGAGCGTCAACCCGGCCGCGAGGCCACGGAGGATCGAACGACAACCTGAGGAGGCGGCGATGGGGATGGTCGAGTGGATGACGGCCGTACTGCTGGTGAGGCCCGTAGCGATCGAGATCGGGGAGTGGGTCGTGGTGGGCCGGTCGGCGTGGTCGACGGTCAGACCGGGCCGCGTGGATCGTGCGGCAGGCAGCGACCGGCCCTTGGTGCCACCGGCGGAATCCACGGGCCGGGAACGCGGGGCAGTGGACGCTCCGGACACCGGTGCAGTCTGGTGAGCGAGGCGCGGTTGGTCCTCATGGAGCCGGTGCGCTCCTCGATTGCGCACCGGCTCCAGGGGCTTCAGCTGCAGCAGCCCTCGGGGGTGGCGGTTTCGGCGTCCGGTGTGCAGCACGTCGCCGGGGTGACCAGCGCTGCGCTGTCGGTGCCGAACGTCGTCGAGTCGCCCTTCACCGTGTAGACCTCCCACGGCTCCTTGCCCGGACCGTGGACCCACACCTTGTCCTGCACCGCGTAGCAGCACGTCGTGTCGTCCTCGGTCAGCGTCTCGAGCCCTTCGCCGGTCAGCCGCTGAGTTGCCGCGTTGACCTGGTCGGCCGACTCGACCTCGACGCCGAGGTGGTCCATCACCGTCTCCTGGCCCGGCTCGCCCTCCAGGAGCACCAGCTTCAGCGCGGGCTCCTCGATCGCGAAGTTCGCGTAGCCCGGCCGGAGCTTCGCCGGCTCTGTCCCGAACAGCTTCGAGTAGAAGTCGATCGATCCCGCCAAGTCCCCGACCCGCAGGGCCAGCTGTACCCGTGACATCTCCGCTCCTCCTTGGATAGACATCTGTCTAAGTAGATGAACTTAGATTGCCGTCTATATGTGAATCTGTCAATATAGAGGCATGTCGAAGCAACTGCCGCTCGTCGCGATGGACGCCTGCTGCGCGCCCCTGGCTCGGGAACCGCTGACGCAGGACCAGGCGGTCGAGCTGTCGCACCTGTTCAAGGCGATGGCCGACCCCGTCCGGCTGCGATTGCTGTCGCTGATCGCGTCCCACGCCGGTGGCGAGGCGTGCGTCTGCGACCTGACGGACGCCTTCGACCTCACTGGCCCGACCATCTCCCACCACCTCAAGGTGCTGCGCGAGTCCGGGCTGATCACCGGCGACCGCCGCGGCACCTGGATCTACTACCGCGTGCACCCCGAGGTGCTCGCGCGGCTGTCGGCCGTACTCACCGCCACGGGCGAGACGGTCACCGCGTGACCGCGGTCGCGGAGGCGCCGCCTCGTCTATCCACTTTGGACAAATTGCTGCCGGTCTGGATCGCGGCCGCGATGGTCGCCGGGCTGCTGGCCGGGCGCTGGGTGCCCGGCCTGAACACCGCGCTGTCCGCGGTGCAGGTCGACGGCATCTCGCTGCCGATCGCCCTCGGGCTGCTGGTGATGATGTACCCCGTCCTGGCGAAGGTCCGCTACGACCGGCTCGGCACGGTCACTCGCGACCGGCGGCTGCTGTGGCCGTCGCTGGTGCTGAACTGGCTCGTCGGCCCGGCGCTGATGTTCGCGCTGGCCTGGCTGCTGCTGCCGGATCTGCCGGAGTACCGGACCGGGCTGATCATCGTCGGGCTCGCCCGCTGCATCGCGATGGTGATCATCTGGAACGACCTCGCCTGCGGCGACCGCGAAGCCGCCGCCGTGCTCGTCGCGCTGAACTCGGTGTTCCAGGTGATCGCGTTCGGGCTGCTCGGCTGGTTCTACCTCTCCGTTCTGCCCGGCTGGCTCGGCCTCCCGCAGGCCGATCTCGCCGTGTCCGGGTGGCAGATCGCCAAGAGCGTGCTGATCTTCCTCGGCATCCCGCTGGCCGCCGGCTACCTGAGCCGCCGCGTCGGCGAACGCGCCAAGGGCCGCGATTGGTACGAGAAGAACTTCCTGCCGAAGGTCGGGCCCGTCGCGCTGTACGGGCTGCTGTTCACCATCGTGATCCTCTTCGCCTTGCAGGGCGACCAGATCACCAGCCGTCCGCTGGACGTCGCGCGCATCGCGGTTCCGCTGCTGGTCTACTTCGGACTGATGTGGGCCGGTTCCTACGCGCTCGGCAAAGCTCTGGGACTGAACTACGAGCGAACCACCACGCTCGCGTTCACCGCCGCGGGCAACAACTTCGAGCTCGCCATCGCCGTGGCCATCGCGACCTTCGGGGCCGCGAGCGGGCAAGCGCTCGCCGGGGTCGTCGGCCCGCTGATCGAAGTCCCGGTGCTCGTCGCCCTCGTGTACGTCTCCCTCGCGCTGCGGCGCCGCTACGCCAGGAGCACTCGATGACCCGCAAGCCGGAAGTCCTCTTCGTCTGCGTCCACAACGCCGGCCGCTCCCAGATGGCCGCCGCGCTGCTCGCCCACCACGCCGGCGGCGCGGTCGACGTCCGCTCGGCCGGCTCCGCGCCCGCCGACAGCATCAACCCCGCCGTGCGCGAGGCGATGGCCGAAATCGGGCTCGACCTCTCCCACGAGGTCCCGAAGAAGCTGACGACCGACGCGGTCGAGGCCGCCGACGTCGTGATCACGATGGGGTGCGGCGACGCCTGCCCGGTCTTCCCCGGCAAGCGGTACCTCGACTGGCAGCTGGAGGACCCCGCGGGCAAGGGCGTCGAGGACGTCCGGCCGATCCGGGACGAGATCGATCGGCGGGTGCGGGACCTGCTCGCCGAACTCCGTTGACCGAGCGCAAGCCGGGGACGGTGCTGGCCGTCTTGTGCCTCACCGAGATCACCAGCTGGGGCGTGCTCTTCTACGCCTTCCCCGTGCTGGTCCCCGCCATCGCCCGCGACACCGGCTGGTCGCCGGCCGCGCTCACCGCGGCGCTGTCGGTCGCCCTGCTCGTGTCCGCGCTGACGGGCATCGCGGTCGGACGCGTGCTCGATCGGCGAGGGCCGCGGCTGCTGATGACCGCCGGGTCCGTGGTCGGCGTGGCAGCGGTGGTGGTGATCGCCACCGCACGCACGTTGCCGTGGTTCTTCGTCGGCTGGATCTGCGCCGGGCTGGCGATGGCCGCGACGTTCTACCCGCCCGCCTTCGCCGCACTCACCCGCTGGTACGGCCCTCGCCGCGTCCGGGCCCTGACGACGCTGACGCTGGTCGCCGGGTTCGCCAGCACCGTGTTCGCCCCGCTGACCGCGCTGCTGGCCGAGAACCTGAGCTGGCGGACCACCTACCTCGTCCTCGCGGTCGTGCTCGCCGTCTTGACCGTGCCGGGGCACTGGTTCGGGCTCCGCCGCTCGTGGCCGCCGGTCGTCGCCGACGCCGGGCAGCCGTCGAAGCCGCGCAGCGAAGCGCGGAGTCCGGCGTTCGTCGCGCTGGTCGCCGCGTTCAGCCTCACCGCGCTCGGCACCTACGCCGTCGTCGTCAACCTCGTCGCTCTGCTCGCCGAGCGAGGGCTCTCGACGGGGATGGCGGCGATCGCTCTCGGACTGGGCGGCGCCGGTCAGGTCGCCGGCCGGCTGGGATTCGCGACGCTGGTGAACCGCACCGGGGTCCGCACCCGCACCGCCGTCGTCATCGTCGTGCTCGCCGCGACGACCACTTTGCTGGGCGCGCTGACATCGACGGTGGCGCTGGTCTGCGCCTCGGTCTTCGCCGGAATGGCCCGTGGGGTGTTCACGCTGCTGCAGGCGACCGCCGTCGCCGACCGGTGGGGCACCGCCGGGTACGGACGGCTCAGCGGCCTGCTGTCCGCGCCGCTGGTGACCATGTCGGCGGTCGCGCCCTACGCCGGTGCGGCGCTGGCCGCGCTCACCGGCAGCTACTCGACCGCGTTCCTCGTGCTCGGAGCGCTCACCGTCGCCGCCGTCCCGGTGTCGCTCGCGGCCCGGCCCGCCGTCGCGGAGACGCCGGCCAGCTCGGACAGCAAGTCCTGAACCCGCCGTTCGATCTCGTCCCGGACGGGCCGGATCTCCCCGGCTGGGCGCCCGGCGGGGTCGTCGAGCTTCCAGTCCAGGTAGCGCGTCCCGGGAACGACCGGGCACGCGTCCCCGCAGCCCATCGTGATGACCACGTCGGACCGTTCCACGCTCTCGGTGGTCAGCTTCTTCGGCTGCTCGCCCGAGATGTCGATACCGCGTTCGGCCATGACCTCGACGACGGCCGGGTTGACGGTGGCGGCCGGCGCGGAGCCGGCCGAGCGCACGACGACCCGGTCGCCGCCGTGGTGACGCAGGAAGGCCGCGGCCATCTGCGAGCGACCGGCGTTGTGCACGCAGACGAACAGAACCTCGGGCACGGACACGGGAAGCCCTTTCACGTCGACGAGATCCGATGTGGACGTGCCGGGCGGGCAGGAGGGGGAGGTGCCGCCCGCCCGGCACGAGTTCACAAGAGCAGCTGCGCGAGGAACCCGAGCAGGATGCTGCCGAGCATGCCGAAGGCGATGTAGAGCGCGAACACCTTGTTGTTGACCACGCTGCGGACCGCGACCATCGCGGGGATGGTGGTCACGGACCCGGCGAGCAGGAACGTCACCGCCGCGCCCTCGGCCATGCCCTTGGCGAGCAGGCCGCCGACGATCGGGATCGCGCCGACGCCGTTGAGGTAGAGCGGGATGCTGATGACCGCGGCGAGCGGGATGGCCAGCCAGCCCTTGTCGCCGCCGAGGATGCTGGTGATGATCCCGTTCGGGACGTAGACGCGGATGACGCCTTCGAAGACGCACGCGAAGACCAGCCACTTGCCGAGGGACACGGTGTCGCGCAGGAAGTTCCGGCCGGTGATGCGCCAGTTCCGCTTCGACCTGAGGCTCGCCTTGGCCTGCGGCCACCACGGGGCGCCGTCGTCATCGTCGTCTTCGGGGGCGGGGCCGCCGGTCGACGTGGGTTCCTCGGTGAGAACAGCCGAGCCACCGCCGGCGGCCACCGCCACCTGAGCGGGCGCCGCGTGCCGCTCGCGTTCGTCGACCGCCGGTTTCTTCTCCGGGCGCAGGACGTCCTTGAACCCGCCACGCTTCTCGACCAGCAGGATGATGACCCCGGCCCCGATCGCCAGCACCAGGGCGCCGAGGAGGCGGGCGGTCGCCAGCGGAAGGCCGATCTCCTTCGCGGTCAAGGCGAAGATCGGCGGGTCCATGGCGGGGGAGGCGATCCAGAACGACATCACCGCCGACAGTGGCACGCCACCTCGCAACAGCTTGCGGATCAGCGGGATGACGGTGAAGGAGCAGAACGGGCTGAACGCGCCCAGGCAAGTGGTGAACAGGACGCCCAGCAGACCGTGCTTGCGGAACGAGCGGCGCGCGACGATGTCGAGGTAGAGCAGGTCGACGGTCGCGGCGATCGCCAGGGCGATGAAGAAGAAGATGCTCAGGTCGACCAAATTCTCCCAGGCCAAGCGCAGGACCTCGAGGATCTTGTCCATGCCACCATCCTTGACATCGGGGACCGGTTTCGCGGTGCCGAGGACGCGCAGCTTCCCCCAGCCTTCATCGATGCTAGTCGATTAAGCAGCGGCGGTCCATACCTCGCCCGCTGCCGCGAACCGCGCTCCGCGGAGGCTGCCGAAGCGTGATCACAACGTCCGAAAGGATGAATAATCAGTCGGAAAACCGTGATCTACCTGCGTTTATCGATCCATTGACATGTATCGCTGAAGCATGCAATCGTGATGCCGCGTACGAGGAGAGGCCCGTCGCCGGGCCGGTTCCGCTGGGGGAACCAATCCTTTTTGTCCGATTCAGTTGTGGGGGAAGCATGCCCGCTGCGCGTGTACTGGTCGCGTCCGCCTTCGAAGCCGAGCTGCAGCCGCTGACCTCCGCGTGCGCGGGCGCCGCGATGCGAGCGCAGGACGCCGACGTCGTGGGCTGGGACGCCCACAAGAACCCGGACGCCGTGCCCGACGGCGAGTTCGACCTGGTCCTGCTGTCGGTGCAGCAGTTCGAGGGCGTCGAGCGTGGTCTGAACCTCGCCGCCCGGCTGCGGGAATCCTTCGGTGGAGCCAAGCTGGTCGCGTTCGGGCAGTACGCCCAGATGAACCACCGCCGGTTCCTCGAAACGGTCGACGCGATCGTGATGGAAGAACCGGAGCTCGTGGCGACCGAACTCGCCGAGGTGGCGCGAGGCGAGCGCGAGGTCGCCACTGTGCCGGCATCGATGACCGCGCAAGGGATGCGGCCGAAACCGCCGCACCGCCGCATCACCGTGTCCGCCCCGGCTCGTGATTTGTTTCCCTCTCTGGTGCACTATCCGGCGCACCATTCACCGTACGGGCTGATGGGCAACGTCGAAACGACTCGCGGCTGCCACCACAAGTGCACGTATTGCTCGGTCTACGGCGCCTACGACGGCGGAGTCGCCGCCTACAACGCCGACACCGTCTTGGCCGACTGCCTGCAGCTGGCCGAAGAAGGCGTCCGGCACTTCTGCTTCATCGACGCCGAGTTCTTCAACTCCCGGACCATCGGTCCCGGCGTCGTGCGCAAGCTCGTCGACGAGATCGGCCCGATCACCTTCGAGTTCACGACCCGCGTCGACCACATCCTCAGCTACCAGAAGGAACTCACCGAGCTCGTGTCGCTCGGGCTGGTGAAGGTCACCTCGGCCCTGGAGTTCCCGTCGAACCGGATCCTGCGGATCTTCGACAAGCACATCGACGTCGACCACATGCGCGCCGCGATCGCCGAGGCCGAGCGGATCGGGTTCGTGCTGTACCCGACGTTCATCCCGTTCACCCCGTGGGTGGAGTACGACGAGCTGCTCACCTTCGAGGACTTCCTCGTCGACACCGGGCTGGCGAAGGTCACCGACCCCACCGCCCTGCAGACCCGCCTGCTGCTCTTCAAGGGCTCGCCGCTGCTGTCCTCGCCGTGGATGGAGGACATCGCCACCGTCGACCGCGGCCTGTGGGTCGAGTGGACCCATCCGGACCGTCGTGTCGAGGACCTGTGGATCGAGCGCCGCGCGGACGCCGAAGACGTCGGCAAGGTCCGCTGCTGCGTGAAGTGCTGAAGACCGATCGGGAGGGACAGGAAGCCATGGGTGGAGCGCCGCGCGTCGTGGTGAGCACGGGTCGGGGACTGCCGGACCTGGACTGGGAAGGTGAGCTGGCCGACCTCACCGACGTCTTCCCCTACCTCGGCCCGACGTGGCTCGGGGCGAGTGAGAAGGCGCTGACCGACCTGCAGCCGTGGCACACGATCGCGACCCGGGCCCGGGGCGAGCTGGCGCTGCTGCCCGGGTACGTGATGACGGTCCCGCCGGTCGTCGACCACGAGCCGCGCACCTACCTCGGGTGGCAGGCGCCGACGGGCGAGGAGGTCTGCTGTGGCGCGCGGACCGACGCGTGCATCAGCGACGAGGTCGACGCGCTGGGTACCGAGCCGTTCTTCCCCGCTCTGCTGCTCGGCTC
Organism: Amycolatopsis camponoti; assembly: GCF_902497555.1. Taxonomy (NCBI): domain Bacteria; kingdom Bacillati; phylum Actinomycetota; class Actinomycetes; order Pseudonocardiales; family Pseudonocardiaceae; genus Amycolatopsis; species Amycolatopsis camponoti. The sequence continues at coordinate 3,601,646 of NZ_CABVGP010000001.1, forward strand.
CCCGCTGGGCTACCGCACCGAAGTGGCTTACAACTTCTGGACGCCCAGCCTGATGGCGCAGATGGTGTCCGAGCTGGTGCCCGCCGCGTTCGAGCAGGGAATCAAGTGCGTCGTCGCGCCGTGGATCTCCGGCCGCAGCGGCAACGACGCCCTCGTCACCGCTTTTCAGCAGGTCGGCGGGCACAGCACCTTCTGGGGTTACGAGGACTACCTGCGCCTCGACGCCGACTCCTGGGACGGCCACCTGGCCGCGCTGCCGCTGAAGAAGCGCCAGCGGATCAAGAGCGACGTCCGCCGTGCCGAGGCGGCCGGTGTGCACGTCGACCGCGTCGACGGCGAGGCCATCCGCCCCTACGTCACCCGCATCGCCGAGCTGACCTGCCTCAACCGGGAGAAGAACGGTGCCGGCGAGGAACCCGCACACATCGTCGACGTCCTGACCGCCCTGCTGGACGCCCGCGCGGACGTGCGGGCCTATCTCGGCACGAAGGACGGTGCTGTGGTCGCCACCTGCGTGGTGATCCGCAAGCACCACCGGCTGTTCCCGAAGTGGGCGGGCTTCGACTACGCCGCCATCGGCGAGCGCAGCGGCATCTACTTCGCCCTCGTCCTCGACGCCCCGGTCCGCGACGCCTACGCCGAAGGACTGCGCACCGTCGAGTTCGGCGCGGGCGCGCACCAGGCGAAGGCGCTGCGCGGCTGCGAACCGCGGCCGGTCACTACCGCGATGGTCGTGTCCGATCCGGAGCTGCGGCCGCAGGTCGCGAAGTGGATGGACGCCTTCGGAGCTAGCCGCCGGGTCGCGTTCGGGGACGCGCCCGCCGCCACCCGCACTCCGCTGCCGGTCGTCTCCGGCGGCTCCGGCGCCTGCTGCTCGGACGGCTGAGACACCACTGGGAGGACAAGCTCGTGATCACCTTCGTGCCGCTGACCGGGTTCCTCGGGGCCGGCAAGACCACCACGATGATCGCCACCGCGCAGGCGCTGCAGGAGCAGGGCCGCCGCGTCGCGGTGATCACCAACGACCAGGGCGTCGAGCTCGTCGACACCGCTTTGGTGCGCAGCAAGCTCGACTCCGTCGCCGAAGTCACGGGCGGCTGCTTCTGTTGCCGCTTCGAGGACCTCGTCGACGCCATCCGCGCTCTCGTCGACGGCGCCGGCGACGTCCCGGTGGACACGGTGATCGCCGAGGCCGTCGGCTCGTGCACCGACCTGCAGGCCACGGTGGTGCGGCCGCTGCGCGCCCACTACGGCGACAGCATGGTCGTCAGTCCACTCACGACAGTCATCGACCCGTTGCGGTACCTCGCTTTCGACCGTGCGGCGCGGCGCGGCGAACCGGAGTCGGACCTGTCTTACCTGTTCCGGCAGCAGCTGACCGAGGCCGACGTCATCGCCGTGAACAAGCTGGACACCATCGCTCCGGACCGCGCCACCGAGCTGATGGCGCGGCTGGCCGCCGACTACTCGAACGCGGCGGTCGTCGGCTACAGCGCCAAATCGGGCGACCGCGTCGACGACTTGGTGAAGGCGTGGGACGGTCCGTCCGGCAACCATGCCGTCGACCTGCAGGTCGACTACGACCGCTACGCCGCGGCCGAAGCCCAGCTGGCCTGGATGAACCAGGACGTGCGGCTGACCTCGGAGGCGCCGCTCGACCTCACCGCCTGGGGCCGGCAGATGCTCGCCGCCCTCGGCAGCTGGGCGAACTGCGCCGGCGCTGTCGTCGGGCACGCCAAGCTCACCGTCGAGGCCGGTGACGGCGACTTCGCCAAGCTCAGCCTGACCGCCGCCGGCGCGGAGCCGACGGTCGACCGGGCCGCCGAGAAGACGGCGACGACGGCGCGGGTGATCGTCAACGCCCGCGTCGCCTGCGAGCCCGCCGAACTCGACGCCGCCGTCCGCGAAGCCGTGGCCACGGCGAACGCCGCCACCGGTGCCCGTTCCGCGGCCACCGCGCCGGTGTCGTTCAAGCCGGGCTACCCCACCCCGGTCCACCGGCTCGCCGCCACTGGCGCCTGACTCCGAGAGACGACCATGACCGACACCACCACCGCCGAGATCCAGGACTACTACCGAGGGAAGGCCGCCGAGGCCGCGGAAGCGAAGAGCTGCTGCGCGCCGGACCCGACGCGCTTCGGGCCCGGCGCCTACGGCGACATCGGCCCCGACGAAGCCTCCGACGCCGCGCTGCTGGCCAGCATCGGCTGCGGCAACCCGACCGCCGTGGCGGAGCTGCGCGACGGCGAGACCGTCCTGGACCTCGGCTCCGGCGCCGGGCTGGACCTCATCCTGTCCGCACGCCGCGTCGGCCCGGACGGGCAGGTCTTCGGCCTGGACTTCCTCGAGGAGATGCTCGCCGTCGCCCGGCAGAACATCGAAGACGCCGAGGTCGACAACGTCATCCTGCTCAAGGGCACGATCGAGCAGATCCCGCTCCCCGCCGCCACCGTCGACGTCATCATCTCCAACTGCGTGATCAACCTGTCACTGGACAAGCCCGCGGTGTTCGCCGAAATGGCGCGCGTGCTCGCCCCCGGCGGCCGGCTCGGGATCACCGACGTCGTCGCCGAGGACCACCTCACGCCCGCCGACCGCGCCGAGCGCGGCGGCGTCAGCCAGTGCATCGCCGGCGCACTGTCCCAGGCCGAGTACCTCGCGCTGCTGGCCGAGGTCGGGCTGACCGATGCCGAGGTCGTGTTCACGCAGGACGCCGCCGACGGCATGCACTCGGCCATCATCCGCGCCCGCAAGCCGGGTGCCGACGACTGCGGACCCGGCAGCGGCTGCTGCTGAGCACCGAGGTTTTCGATCACTGAGGGGAGTACCTGGATGTCTTTCACCGCGATAGTCGTGTTCGTCCTCGTCGCCGCGCTGGCGGCGGTCAACGGCAGCAACGATGTCCCCAAGGGCGTCGCCACCCTGGCCGGGGCCGGAGTCACCAAGTACAAGACGGCGATCATCTGGGGCACGATCACCACGCTGCTCGGCTGCGTCTTCTCGCTCGGCCTCGCCTCGAAGATGACCGCCCTGTTCTCCAAGGGCATCATCACCGGCGCCACGACCGACGCGTTCGCTGTCGCCGTGCTCGCCGGCGCCGCGTTCTGGGTCGGCCTGGCCACCATCCTGCGGCTGCCCGTTTCGACGACCCACGCCCTCATCGGCGGCATGGTCGGCGCCGGCCTGCTGATGAGCACCGGTGGCGTGTCGTGGAGTGCCGTCGGCAGCAAGCTCGTCACGCCGTTGCTGGTCAGCATCGTCGTCGCCTACGCCATCACGCTGATCCTCGCCGTCGTGACCGGCGCCGCGACCAAGCGCCGGTCCGCCGCCACCCCGCCGGTCCTGTCCTCCGGCAGCGGGGACGTCGCCGTGCAGACGGCGCCCGTGGTGACGCCGGAGAAGACCTCCGCTCGGATCATGACCGCGGCGCACTGGTTCACCAGCGGCGCCACCGGCTTCGCCCGCGGCCTCAACGACACCCCGAAGATCGTCGCCATCGGCGCGTTCGCCCTGGTCCCGGCCGGAATGCAGCCGTGGCACATCATGATCCTGGTGACCGCCGCGATGGCCGCCGGCTCGCTGCTGGGCGGCATGCGGGTCGCGGAGAAGCTCGGCGAAGGCGTGGTCAAGATGAACCACCGCGAAGGCTTCCTGGCCAACCTCACCACCGCCGCCCTCGTCGGAGTCGGTGCCGGGGCCGGGCTGCCGATGTCGACCACACACGTGTCGACCGGGGCGATCGCCGGGTCCGCCGGCCCGAACCTCAGCCGGATCTCCGGCGGGACGATTCGGAATTTCCTGATCGCCTGGCTGGTCACCCCGCCCGTCGCGGGGGTCGTCGCGGCGCTGGTGTTCATCTTGGCTCGCTAGCCTGGGCGGGTGAGCGAGCCCAAGCTGGAGCGGGAGACCGCCGAGTCCTACGCCCGCTGGTTCCACGCGCTGTCGGACGCGAACCGGGTCATGATCGTGCACTTCCTGGCCCAGCAAAGTGACCCGGTTCCCGTCGGCGCGATCGTGGACCACCTCGGCATCTCCCAGCCCACGGTCTCGCACCACCTGAAGATCCTGTCCCAGGTCCGGTTCGTCACCCGCCGCCGAGCCGGGACCAGCATCCTCTACGCGATCAACCACAGCTGCGAAGTCGGCTTGCCCACCGCCGCCAACGTCGTCCTCGGCCTGCTGGCCACCCGCGACGGGAACGATCCGCTTCCGCTGGAAAGGACGTCGTGACCGAGCACCCGGCGCTGTTGCTGGTCGGCAGCGGAGATCGCCGCTACCGCGAGTACATCCTGGCCGCGCTGCGGCCGCACTTCCGGCTGTGGCTGCTCGACTCGGTCGAACCGACCTGGCAGACCGAGCACGTCGAGGGCGTCACCGTCGTCGACACCCGCGATCCCGCCGCTCTCGCCGAGGCCGCGGGCAAGCTCGGCTTCCGGCCGGACGGCGTGCTGACCTACGACGAATCCCTGGTCACCGCCGTCTCTCGGTTCGCGCGGGACGCCGGACTCCCGGGAAGCCCGCCCGAAGCCGTTCAAGCCTGCCGGGACAAGGCCGCGACCCGCTCCGTCCTGGCCGAGGCCGGGGTGCCGCAGCCCGCGTCCCGGCCGGTCGCCTCCGCCGGGGCCGCCGTCGCCGCGGCCGAGGACATCGGCTACCCGGTGGTGGTCAAGGCCAGGGGTCTGGCCGGCAGCCTCGGCGTCCTGCGCGCCGACACCGCCGACCAGGTCGCCGAGGCGTTCGCCGCGGCCGCCGGAGCGTCCTGGCCCGGCGTGCCCCGCTACGAGGCGGACGTGCTGGTCGAGGAGTTGCTCACCGGCCCGGAGATCAGCCTCGACGTCGTAGTCGAGCACGGCGTCTGCCACCCGCTGGTGATCGCCCGCAAGCAGACCGGCTTCGAGCCGTTCTTCGAGGAGACCGGCCACGTCGTCGACGCGGACGACCCGCTGTTCGACGACGCCGCGCTGCTCGACCAGCTCGACCAGGTCCACAAGGGCATCGGCTTCACCCACGGCGCCACCCACACCGAGTTCAAGCTGACCCCGCGCGGCCCGCGCCTGGTCGAGGTCAACGCGCGCCTCGGCGGCGACTTCATCCCGCGGCTCGGCATCCTCGCCGGCGGCGCCGACCCGGTCGTCGCCGCCGGTCACGTCGCCGTCGGCCGCGCACCGGCCCCTCGACGCCCGCTGCGCCGGACCGCCGCGATCCGATTCCTCTACCCGGCCCACGACTGCGAGGTCGCCGCCACCACGGTGCACCCCGAGCGGTTCGGGCCCACCGTCCACGAGGCCCTGGGCACCGCAGGCCCCGGCACCCGGCTCGCGCTCCCGCCGCGGGCCTACCTCGCCCGCTACGGGCACGTCATCGCCGTCGGCGACGACCACGCCCAGGTGGCCGCCGACCTGTCCGTCGCCGAAGAGCTTGTCGAACTGCGCAGCAGCTGAACCATCGACGGCCGTCGATCCCTCACCCGGGTGAGGCACAATCGGGGCATGACGACGACTGCGCCCGACGCCGCCTTGCTGCCCGTCGAGGACGCCGCGACCTACGCCGAGTGGTTCGCCTGCCTCGCCGACACGACGCGGGTGCGGATCCTGCACGCGGTCGCGGCCGCCGGAAAGGCCGTCACCATCGGCGAGATCACCGAGCAGATGGCGATCAGCCAGTCCAACTGCTCCCACCACGTCCGTAAGCTCGCCGACGTCGGCTTCGTGCGGCTGCGCAAGGTCGGCACCGCCACCCTCGTGTCGGTCAACGCCTCCTGCGCGGTGAGTCTCCCGCACGCGGCCGACGTGGTCATGGGGCTGCTCGCCCCCAAGCCCACCGAACCCGGCGACCTCGCCCCGGACGTCACCGTCCGGCCGCTGCGCGTCAAGGACTGGCCGGCCGTGCGCCGCATCTACGCCGAGGGCATCGCCACCGGCGACGCGACCTTCGAAACCGAGGTCCCGCCGCGCACCGAGCTCGAGGCCAAGTGGCTGCGCGGCCACCGCTGGGTCGCCGAGGTCGACGGCCAGGTCGCCGGCTGGGCCGCCGCGGCCACGGTGTCCAGCCGCGACTGCTACGCCGGGGTCGCCGAGACCTCGGTGTACGTGGGGGAGAAGTTCCGCGGCCGCGGCGTCGGCAAGGCCCTCATGCACCAGCTGGTCACCGCCGCCGATGAGGGCGAGCTGTGGACGCTGCAGACGTCGATCTTCCCCGAGAACCGCAACAGCGTGGCCCTGCACCACGGCGCCGGGTTCCGCACCGTCGGCATCCGGGAGCGCATCGGTGAGCTCGACGGCCGGTGGCGCGACACCGTCCTGCTCGAACGGCGCCGCGCCTCGCAGCTCTGAGCGTTCAGGCTTTGCTGATCCGGCAGGCGAAGCACTTGTACGCCTGCTGGCCGGACAGGTTGTCGTAGAACGCGTCGTCGACCAGCCCGTTGGCGGCCTCGTAGCGCGGGTCGCCGAACTGGTCGCCGACCTGCTGGGCGGGGCCGAAGGTGTTGGGGACGAAGATCGTGTCCGGCCGGATCGCCGTCCAGAAGAGCGCCGTGCCGGTCACTTTCCCACGCGGGCTTTCCACGACCACGGTGTCGCGGTCGCCGATCCCGAATCGCCGTGCGGTGTCGGGGTGCACCTGGACCAGGCGGATTCCGTTGAGCCGCTCGCCGGTCGGTGTCCAGTGGGTGACGCTCGCGAAGTGGACGACGCTCGGCCGGCCGGTCATGCCCATCAGCGGGAAGTCCCGGTGTACCGCGTCCGAGCCGGGGACGCCGAGGCGCACCTTGTGCGTCACCGCCTGCGGGTTGATCGGGTTGGTGACGAAGCCGGGCTCGTAGGCGATCGTCGGGTTGGCGCCGGTCACCTCGGGGTGGGTGTAGAAGACCGGCAGCGCCCGGTGGCCGGCGGCGGCGAGCTTGCGGTCCAGCTCCGGGGTGAAGATCTCGACGTTCCCGCTCGGGGTGAGGAACCGCTTGCCCGGCGCGCCGAGCGCGGCCGCCGCCTCGTACCAGGACGGGTGGTCGAGGTAGAGCGTGCTGACGCCGGGGTGCGACGTCGTCGGGCACGGCCAGCGCAGCGGCTCGGCGCGGGCGTCCATCCGCTGCTGTGTCATCCCGCCCATCGCCGGGGTGTGCTTCACGAACTCCGCCCACAGCTTCGAGTAGTCCTTCCAGCTCTGGGGGAAGGCGTCGGCCCAGTAGCCCGCGGGCTTCCTGCGGTCGCGACGGGCGAAGGCGTGAGCGAGGTCGATCCAGATCTCCCAGTCCGGCTTGGACTGCCCGACTCGCGGCACCGCGGCGTGCTGCCAGCGGATGGCGCGGTCGTCGCGTCGCATGTAGACGCCGTCCAGTTCCAGGCCGCTGGTGACCGGCAGGATGACGTCGGCGTAGTAGGCGGCTTCCTCCATGAACAGGCCGGTGTAGACGTAGAAGTCCAGCTTCTTGAACGCTTCGCGGACCTTGGTGGTGTTCGCGCTCGAGATGAGCGGGTTGCCTTCGGTGATGACGGCCTTCAACGGGTACGGGCGGCCGGTGAGGATGGACTCGGCGAAGTAGTCCGGCCCGACCGGCAGCGCTTGGTCCAGCGGCGGTGTGGCGACCGTCAGCTCGGGCAGGCGGAGGTCGCCGGGCCAGGTGTTGTGCATGAAGTTGCAGCCGCCGCCCGGGACGCCGATGTTGCCGGTGACCGCGGCGAGGAAGGTCAGGACGCGGTAGGTGTCGAAGGCGCCGAGCTGGTGGGAGATGCCGGCGTTGCAGAAGATCGCGGCGGGCTCGGCCTTGGCGTAGTCCTCGGCGAGCTGCCGGATCGTCGCGGCCGGCACGCCGGTGACGCCGGCGGCCCAGTCCGGGGTGTAGTCCTTGACGTGGTCGCGTAGTTCGGCGAATCCGAGCACCCAGCGCTGCACGAACGCCTTGTCGTGGAGGCTGTTGGCGATGATGTGCTGGAGCATGCCGAGCACGAGCGCGAAGTCGGTGTGCGGCTTCGGCGCGACCCAGGTGTCGGCGGCCGCGCCGGTCGGTGTCCGGCGCGGGTCGACGACGACGAGCTTCGCGTGGGTCTTCTTCCTGGACCTGAGCAGGTAGTCGAAGGTGACCGGGTGGGTCTCGGCCTGGTTGGTGCCCAAGAACAGGAAGTACTTCGCGGAGCCGAGGTCCTCCCGGCCGGTGGCGCCGTCGACGCCGTAGCCGTTGGTGAAGGTGCCGAGCCCGAACGTCGTGGCGAGGGCGTTGCCGCCGGCGTCGTTGCAGACGGGGCCGACATCGGTGTTGTTCGGGCTCCCCAGCAGCGCGAACAGGCGCGCGACCAACGAGCCGGTGCCGCGGGGGAGCCGGCCGGTGGTGCGGTTGGCGATCGTCTTGACTTGACCGCTGTCGCGCAGCTGCAGCAGCCGGTCGGCGATGAGGTCGAGTGCCTGGTCCCAGGAGACCGGCTCGAACTTCGAGTCCTTCGAGCCCTTGGCGCCGGATACCCGGCGCAGGGGAGTGGTCAGCCGCAGCGGGCTGTAGGCGATTTCCGGCATCATCGACGCCTTGACGCAGAAGTTTCCGGCCTGGACCGGGTCGTCCGGGTCGCCGGAGACGCTGATGACCCGCCCCGCCCGGACGCCGACCTGGAGGCGGCAGTTCGAGTTGCAGAACTGGCAGGCCGTCGAGACGACGGTGTCCGGGTGCAGGGCGGCCGAGTCGGTGGTGAAGCTGAGCTCCCCGCCCGTGCGGCTGCCGACGGTGGGAATCTCGGCCGTGGCGGGGTCCGCACCGGCGATCGACGGGTTGACGAACAGGGAGGCGCCACTGATCACGGCACCTTGGACGAAACCTCTGCGTGACAGACCGGTGAAATCGTCCATAAGGACCTACCCCCAGAAGACGAAACGGACACAGCGCGCGACTCCATCGACACGTGTCGATCCACACTAGAGAGTGAGGGAAGCGTTGCATAGCAACGAATGTCGCAATCGATCGGTGCTGATCGATGCTCGCCGACGTGTCTCCGCGAATGCGGTGGGATGGCGTCTGCCGCTGTGCGGATGCGGCTGTTTCGAGTGCGTGTGTCGTTACCTGGCGGTCCTGGCTAATCGAGAGGCATGGTCAGCTGGCCGTGGTGGAAGTCGAAGTGCCGGGCCGGGAACCGGTACACGTCGGCCAAGGTCATGTAGTCCTGGAAGAACGGGTCCCACCGGGTCGGGTAGTGCATGCCACGGGCAAGGTCGATGTCGCTCTCGCCGTCCAGCCGACGGTGCAGTGCCGCGATCGTCCGGTCGAACAGCGTCACCATCCAGGAACGCGGCATGAGCGTCCCGCCAAGCCACGAGCCGGCGAAGTTGACCACGTCGAAGGGTCTGGTGCCCGCGTTGAGCAATCGTGCGTACTCGCGGCTCGCTCCGTCGGGTAAACGGCCGAAAATTCGCACCAGCCGTAGTAACGCGCGAATGATCAGGTAGCCGAGCAGCATGTGGAACAGCAGCTGACGGTTGTTCCACCGCGTACCCGCGCTGGTGCGCCGCAGGTCGCTCCTGCTCGCTGCGTCGAGCAGCTCGTGGAAGCTCTTGCGCGTTCGCTCCATGCCCTCGTGAACGGCTCTCTTGTCCACCGTCGAAGTGTCCGCCACGGGGTCCGGGAACGCCAGCCGGCGCTCCCGGGTGACACGCCGCGTGCGGATCACCAAGCGGTCGGCGAAACCCGCGGCATTTCGCTCAAGGGATCGTGCAGCAGCCGCTCGAATCCGAGCTCGCCGGCGCCGATCAGGGTGGCGTCGTCGCCGAGAGCCGACACACTCAGGCGGACTTTTTCCTTCGCCACCGGCAGCACATTGCGGGCGACGCGGCCACGTACTCGCGGCAGTACACCGGCGTACACATCCCGCAACATTCCGCCGAAGACGACCACCGCCGGATTGAAGAGATTGATGAGATTGGCGACGCCGATGCCCAGCCAATCCCCGACGTAATCGAGCGCGTCGCGAGCATTGGCATCGCCCGCGGCAGCGTCGGCGGCCACCGCCCGCACGGCGTCACGACCGAAGACCTCCGGCGGTCGGCGTGCGGCGTCCAGCAAGGCCCGTTCACCGGCTTCGGCCTCCAGGCACCCGCTGGAGCCGCAGCCACAAGGTCGCCCGTCATGCGGGTTGACGACCATGTGGCCCAGTTCGCAGCCGTACCCCGCGTCACCGTCCAGCACCGTGCCGCCGACGATGATCCCGCCACCGACGCCGACGTCGCCGTGCAGGTAGACCAGGTTCTGCACGCCCATCCCGGCCCCGCGAAGGTGCTCCGCGAGCGCTCCGAGATGCGCCTCGTTTCCCACCGGCACGCGCAGTCCCAGCCCCAGCCGGCGTGCCAGTTCAGCGCCGAACGCCTGGTCGACCCAGCCGAGGTCGGGGCCGAAGCGGACGGTCCCGTCGCCGGGACGGATCATTCCGCAGTACGAGGCCCCCAGCCCCACGCAAGTCGACGTCGACGGCGCCGCGTCGATCAACTCGCGGCCGAGCTCCGCGAGCGTCGTGACCACGTAGTCGAGATCGACTCCGGACCGGCGCCGGGCAGCGACCTTGCGGTCCAGGATGACACCGCCGAGGCCGATCCGGGCGGCGACCACCCGGTCCACGGCGACGTCGAACGCCAATACGTGGAAACGCTGAGTTTCCGGCCGCACGATGGGCGACGGGCGGCCCTGGTGGCGATTGTCCGTCTGCGCCACTTCCCGGACCAGGCCCGCCGCGCTCAGTTCCGCCGTCAACGTCTTGATCGTGCTTCGGTTGAGGTTCATCCGTCTCGCGAGCTCAGCTCGCGAGATTCCGCCGTTCAGGTGCACGAGGCGAAGAAAAGTACCGCGATTGTGCCGACGCATCTCCTCCTGATCCAACCCGATTCTCGAGCCGTCCCAGGGTGTCAATTCCATGTCGTGTCCGATGCGTAGAGTGTGCTGGTCAGACTGGCATCAGCGCGCTCTACGCGCAATCCCGGTGACGCGGCCGCGTCCGGTGAGTCAGTGTCACGCCGGGGGCGCCGCCCACGCGTCGAGGCCGTCGCGGGCCGCCAGCCGGAGTCCGCTGGTGAACCGGCGGGGCGTTCCGGTGAGCGGGTCGTCGAACGCGAGGACGCGGGCCAGCAGCTGGAGGGGTTTCGTGAAGTCGCCGAGGGGTTTCTCGCGCAGTTCGGGGTAGAAGTCGTCGCCGAGGATCGGGATGCCGAGGCCGCTCAGGTGCACGCGCAGCTGGTGCGTCCGGCCGGTCGAGGGCACCAGCCGGTAGTGGCCCAGGCCGTCGTGGTGCCCGGCCAGCTCGACGTACGTCTCCGCGTTCGGCTCGCCCGGTACCTCCTGCGCGGCCAGCACCCCGCGCTCCTTGATGATCCGGCTGCGCACGGTCCGCGGCAGGTCCAGCGCCGGGTCGTACGGCGCGATCGCCTCGTACTCCTTGTGGACCTTCCGGTCGCGGAAGAGCGTCTGGTACTTCCCGCGCAGCTCCGGCGTGATCACGAACATCACCAGCCCGGCGGTGACCCGGTCGAGGCGGTGCGCGGGGGACAGGTGCGGCAGGTCGAGGTCGCGGCGCAGGCGCACGAGCGCCGTCTCGAGGATGTGCTGCCCGCGCGGGATGGTCGCCAGGAAGTGCGGCTTGTCGACGACCAGCAGGTGCTCGTCGCGGTGCACGACGCGGATCGCGAACGGCACCGGCACCTCGTCCGGCAGGTCGCGGTGGAACCAGATGAACGAGCCGGGCGCGTACGGCTCGTCGACGGCGAGCGGGCCGTCGGTGCCGTGGATGCGCTCCTCGCGCAGCATCTGCTCGATCCGGTCCGGCGTCACCCGCGGGAGGCGGTCGACGAGGTGCGCCAGCAGGGTCGGCCACTCGCCGTCGGGCAGTTTCAGCCGGGCGGGATCCAGCCCGTGGCGGGGCGGGATCGGGGGCCGGAGCTTGCGTCTCATCGTCCCCCGACTGTAGCTAACCCTCCGACGACGTCCGGTAGCGCGCGATGTAGCGGGCCGTCGCCTCGGCGTTCTTCGCCTCGGCCGCTTCGGCGCGGACGTGGCGGCCCGTGTGGTGCGGGAAGCCCTGCCGGCCGAGCCGGTGCTCGATGCTCTCCTCCATGTACGCGCAGGAGTAGAAGTACGCGACGAGCGCCGCCATCAGCACCAGGGAGAGGCGCAGCCAGATCGAGCCGGGCAGCAGCAGCCACACCGCGCACAGCGGCACGATGCCGACCGACCGCTGCAGCACGTACCGGGCTCGCCAATGCTTCGACGTCGCGTCGTACAGGGCCCAGTCCTTGTAGCGGTCCGGCAGCTTGACGCCGACGGCGTAACCGAGCCAGCGGAGTGCACCAGGTCGTTCCATGAGGTCCAGTGTACACTAATAGTTAGTACACTAACTGTCTCGTGGACCACGTTAGGATCGCGTCATGATCGACCTGGGTGAGGACCCCCTGAAGCTCGACCGGCAGGTGTGCTTCGCGCTGTCGGTGGCTTCGCGCAGCGTGATCGCGATCTACCGGCCGCTGCTGGAGCCGTACGGCCTGACCCACCCGCAGTACCTGGTGATGCTGGCGTTGTGGGAGCGGTCGCCGCGGTCGGTGAAGGACCTGGGCGCGTCGCTGAGGCACGAGCCGGCGACGCTGTCCCCGCTGCTCAAGCGGCTGGAGGCGCTCGGCTACGTCACGCGCACCCGGAGCCGGTCCGACGAGCGCCAGCTGATCGTCGAGCTGACGGAGTCCGGGCGGGCGCTGCGGGCCGAGGCCGAGAAGATCCCGTACCAGGTGGTGGAGACGCTGGGGATGGAGGTCTCCGAGCTGGAGGCGCTCCACGGCGTGCTGTCCAGGGTCATCGCCGCGACCGCCTGAGGAATGTCCCGCCGTCGAGCAGGGTTGAGCAGAGCGTGCTGAAGATCAGGCTGGGTGTCGCACCGGCGGCGGGGACCGGGCCGGCGGAGTTCGCCGGGCTCGCGGAACGGCTCGAGAGCGCCGGCGTCGACTCGCTGTGGCTGTCCGAGCTGGTGTACTCGCCCGAGGTCGACCCGATGATCGGCATGACGCACGCGCTGGCCCGGACGTCGAAGCTCAAGGTCGGCACCGGCGTCGCGATCCTCCCGGGGCGGCACCCGGTGCTGGTGGCGAAGCAGCTGCTGACGCTGGCCGGGTTGGCGCCCAAGCGGGTGCTGCCGGTGTTCGGCCTGCGTCCGGCGCGCGCCGCGGAGCACGACCTGTTCCCGGTGCCGGCCGGTCGCCGGGCGGCGGTGTTCGACGAGTCGCTCGTGCTCTTGCGGCGGCTGCTGGAGGAGGACTCGGTGTCGTTCTCCGGTGAGTTCTTCGAGGTTTCCGATGTGTCGCTGGGGCCGCGCCCGGCGAAGCGGCTGGACGTGTGGCTCGGCGGCTCGGCCCCGGCGGCCTTGCGCCGGACGGGACGGCTGGCCGACGGGTGGCTGGGGAGTTTCCACACGCCGTCGCAGGCTCGTGAGGCCGTGGTCGCGATCCAGGCCGCCGCGGCCGAAGCGGGGCGGGAGATCGAGGAGGACCACTTCGGGTTGAGCCTGGTGGTGGCGGATCGCGGCGTGCCTTCGGGTCTGGCCGAGATGGCGGCCCGGCGCAGTCCCGGCGTTCCGCTGACGGACCTCGTGGCGACGAGCTGGCCCGAGGCCCGGCGGCTGGTGGAGCAGTACATCGAGGCGGGGCTGTCGAAGTTCGTGATCCGGCCCGGGCACGGGGATTTCGACGGGTTCCTCGAGAAGTTCCAGGCCGAGCTGGTGCCGCTGCAGAACTAGAACTCCAGCTGTTCGGCCTTCCGCGGCATGAGCAGCAGCGCCACGACGGAAACCCCCGCCACCACCAGCAACCCGACGAACACGTAGTGCGTGGCCTCCGCCAAAGCCCCCCGGACGAACGTCGCCACCGGGGAGTCCGCATGTCCGCCCAGGACCAAGCTCGTCGCGTCCACCGAAGGCGGGAGCTTGCCGGCCACCTCCGCCGGTGGTGAGGCGAACCGCGAAGCCAGCGTCGCGTTCGCGATCGCGCCGAAGACCGCCGCTCCCACCGCGCTGCCCAGCGACCTGCTGAACAGGTTCGTCGCCGTCACCACGCCCCGGCGGTCCCAGCCCACCACCGACTGGACCGCCACCAGCGTCGGGCTCGACGTCAGGCCGAGACCCAGCCCCAGGACGAATGCCGCCAGCGCCGCCGACCAGATCGACGACGACGCGTCCAGCGTCGCCACCAGCACCGCGCCGCCGACCACGAACACCGTGCCGATCAGCGCCGTGTCGCGGAAGCCGATCTTCAGGTAGATCTTGCCCGCCAGGGACGCCGAGATCGGCCAGCCGACCGTCAACGCGGCCACCGCGAACCCGGCGACCAGCGCGCCCGCGCCGAGGACGCCCTGGGCGTACGTCGGCAGGTACGACGTCAGCCCCATCAGGACCGCGCCGACCACCACCGCCAGCAGGTTGCCGCCCACCAGGATCCGGCGCGTGAACACCCACAGCGGCAGCACCGGCTCGGCCGCGCGCTTCTCCACCAGCACGAACGCCACGAGCAGCACCGCGCCCGTGACGAAGATCGCCACGCTCGGCACCGAGCCCCACGCCCACGCGACGCCGCCTTCGAGCAGGCCCAGGATCACCAGCGAGCAGCCGACCGTCAGCAGCGCCGCGCCCGTGTAGTCGACCTTGTGCGGCTTGCGCTCCACCCGCTCGGCGAAGTTGCGCCACAGCATCAGCGCCGCGATCGCGCCCAGCGGCAGGTTGATGAAGAAGATCCACCGCCAGTCCAGGTACTCCGCGAACACGCCGCCGAGCGTCGGGCCGACCACCGACGCGATGCCCCAGACGCTCGCGACGTAGCCCTGCACCCGCGCGCGTTCCTCCACCGTGTAGAGGTCGCCGATCACCGTCATCGACATCGGCTGGATCGCGCCCGCGCCGATGCCCTGCACCGCGCGCGCCGCGATCAGCACCGGCATGCTCCACGCGGCCCCGCACAGGACCGAGCCGACCAGGAACGCCGCGATGCCGAAGAACATCACCGGGCGGCGGCCGAGGACGTCGGCGAACTTGCCGTAGAGGGGGACGGTGACCGCCTGGGTGAGCAGGTAGACCGAGAACAGCCACGGGAACTGCGAAAACCCGCCGAGGTCGCGCACCACGGACGGCACGGCGGTCGCGATGATCGTGCTGTCCAGGGCGACCAGGGCGGTGCTCAGCATGACCGCGATCAGCACCGGGCCACGCTCCGACCGGAAACCGACCCCCTTCACGCTGGTGGCGGGGGTGCTCGTCATCGGCGGGCTGCTCCTCGGGGAGGTCATGACCGGGGTCAACTACTTTGCACTCCTAAGCATTCCATCCGGGGACGCCGCACCCCAGCGAATTTCCGTCACAGTGCGCATCCCGGAAGATGGGTCGGATGAGCGACTGGATCCGGCCGATCGGCCAGGGGTGGGTGGTCCGCGACGCGGTGCCCGGCCCCGACGTCGACGAGTTCGCCGAACCCGACCGCGTGGTCGCGGCACTGGCCGCGCCCGGCGCCGCGGACAGCCTGCTGGCCGTGCAGCACCCGGCCCGCACGCCCGCGGCGCTCGCGCGCGGGCTCGACCTGACCGCCGCCGTCCCGGTCGCGCGGGCCGTGCTCGAACGGCTCCGCAAGCGGTTCTACCGGCCGGTGCGCGAGATCGTCGCGCCCTACCGGATCGAGGGGCCGGACGGCGTGGCGCTGGGCCTGCTGTGCCTGGTCGACCCGGCGGCGGTGACCGACGACGGCGCCGCGCGCGTCCGGCACACCGAGGACGTCTACGCCGACGTCGTGGCCGAGCGCGCGGCCGTGCTGGCCGGGCTGGGCTGCGCGACGAGCGCGGCGATGCTCGTCCCGGCGTCCGGCGGCGACCTGCTGACCGAGCAGGTCGAACGGGCCTGCGCCGGCCTCGGCCTGCCCGATCTGTCCACAACGGATGCGGCCGGGCGGCGGCACGAGCTGTGGGTGGTGCCGGCGGGCCCGCTGCAGAACCGGCTGCTGGCCGCGGTGGCCGCCGCCGAGCTGCTGGTCGCCGACGGCAACCACCGGGTGGCCGCGGCGTCGGCGGCCGGCCACGGTGCGCTGCTGGCCCTGGTCACGGCGGGCCCGCAGCTACGGATCGGCGCGATCAACCGGGTCCTGACGGGCACCGGGCTCGGGCCGGAGGACCTGGTGTCCCGCTGGTGCGCGGCCGGCCTGGACGTCCGGTATGAGGAGCACGCGGTGCCGGTCACGGGCGAAGTGGTGGTCCGCGCCGGCCCGGCGGTGCTGCGGATCCCGCTCCCGAAGGGGGCCGGGCCGGAGCCGGTGATCGACCACGAGATCGTCGAGCGGGTGTTGTTCGCCGAGGCGCTCGGAGTGGACCCGGACGGGCCGTGCGTGCTGCCGTTGCCCGCGGGCCGTCCGGTGCCGGCGGACGCGGACGCGGTGGTGTTGCTCGCGCCGGTGCGGTATTCGGACGTCCTCGCGGTGCACGCGGCCGGTCGCCGGATGCCGCGGAAGGCGACGTACTTCACGCCGAAGCCGCGCAGCGGGCTGGTTCTGGCGGAGCTTCAGCCGGGTCGTGAGTGAGAAACAGGGTTAGAACACAGTTTCTCACTCACGAGCGTCCCACCAGTTCAGGACCCGGGTCGCCAGCAGCGTCAGCCACTTCGACGGCTCACCCGGCGGGACGTCCACGTCGAACCACACCCGGCCGGTGTGGCGCTCGGTCTGCAGCCACGTCCCGTCCGGCCTCCGCGCCGCGCGGATCAGCTCCATCGCCTCCGCCAGCCGCGGGTCGGGCCGGTTCGCGTCGCGGAAGTACGAAGCCGCGTTGAGCACGTCGTAGTACCACCGGATCGGGTACGAGAACTCGCTCACCCACGGCGCGATCGGCTCGCCCGTCGAAAGCCGCCGGAACAGCCTGCGCTCCAGCAGGTACTCCTCGCCCGACAGCCGCGCCGCGCGGGTGTCGGCCGTGCCTCCCGTCGCGGTTTCGAACGCGAGCAGGCCCTTCAGCGTGTTGAGTGTCGAGTGGACCGACGAGCGCGTCGACCCCTCGACCCACTCGCAGTTCCAGCCGCCGTCCGGCAGCCGGTGCGCGACGAACCAGTCGGCGATTCCCGAGACGTCCGCGCCGAGCCAGACGCCGTTCGCCAGCGTCCAGGCGTTGATGCAGCAGTCGACCTCGCCGTCCCAATAGGGCAGGTCTTCGTACTCCCACCGGCTGTTCTCGGCGAGCTTCGCCGCCGTTCCCCGCAGCGCCGAGGCGTCCAGTCCCCACTCGCGCAACGAGTTCAACGTCCACGTCGTCGCCGTCCAGGGCTGGGCCTCGCCGCCCTGGAAGCCGGCCGGGAAGAACGCGCCGCCCGCCCACTGGCCGTCGGGGTCCTGCAGCGCCAGCAACCGCGCGCCGAACCCCTCCGTGGCGACCCGGGCCCGCGTCGCCTCCCAGACCCGGGGCGGCTCGCCCGCCAAGTCCCGCTCCACCTGCCAGCGCAGGGCCGGGTCGGAGTCGCGCAGCCAGGCGAGCACGTCCATCAGGCCCCCGTGACGCCGTCGATCGCTTCGCGCAGGAAGTCGGCGTGGCCGTTGTGCCGCGCGTACTCGTGGATCATGTGCAGCATCACCAGCCGCAGCGAGACGTCCTCGCCCCAGCGCGCCTGGTGTCCCGTGACGTCCAGGGACTCGGCGGCCTCTTCGATCTTGCGGGATTGCTCCACTTCGGCCTGCCACGCTTCGAACGCCTCCGCGCGCGTCGAGGTGCTCGCGTCGTAGGCGGCCTGGAAGTCGCCCTCGGCCGACCACCGCAGCGGGATGTCCTCGGCGTTGATCACCCGCCGGAACCAGGTGCGCTCGACCTCGGCCATGTGCTTGACCAGGCCGAGCAAGGTCAGCGTGGACGGCGGGCTCGACGCCCGGCGGAGGTCCTCGTCGGACAGCCCGTCGCACTTCATGGCGAGGGTGGCGCGGTGGAAGTCGAGGAACGTGCGCAGCATTTCGCGCTCGTCCCCGACCAGGGGCGGTTCAGGGCGTTCGGTGGTCACCGACAGTGTGTATCACGCCCGGAAATGTCGTACCGGTGATTTAAGCTCACGCGGTGGACTTGCCCGTCATGCCGCCCGTGCGGCCGATGCTCGCGAAAGCCGTGCACGAGGTGCCTCGTGACCCGGGGCTGCTCTACGAGCCCAAGTGGGACGGCTTCCGCTGCGTCGTCTTCCGCGACGGCGACGAGATCGAGCTCGGCTCCCGCAACGACCGCCCGCTGACCCGCTACTTCCCGGAGCTGGTGGAGCTGCTGGCCGCCGCGCTGCCGCCCCGCTGCGTCGTGGACGGCGAGATCGTGCTGGTCACGCCCCAGGGGCTCGACTTCGAGGTGCTGCAGCTGCGGCTGCACCCGGCGGCCTCGCGCGTGCGCAAGCTGGCCGAGGAGACCCCGGCCAGCTTCATCGCGTTCGACCTGCTCGCCCTGGGCGACACCGACCTCACCGGGGAGCCGTTCCGCGAGCGGCGCAAGCAGCTGGAGAACGTCCTCGCCAGTAACGCCGAAGGCCTGCAGCGCGTCCACCTGACCCCGCTCAGCGACGATCCCGCGCAGGCCGAAGACTGGTTCACCCGGTTCGAGGGCGCGGGCTTCGACGGCGTCATGGCCAAGCCCGCCGACCTGCCGTACGAGCAGGACAAGCGCGTGATGCTCAAGGTCAAGCACGAGCGCACGGCCGACTGCGTCGTCACCGGGTTCCGCTGGCACAAGGACGGCGCCGGCGTCGGCTCGCTGCTGCTCGGCCTGTTCGACGACGAAGGCGTGCTGCACCACGTCGGCGTGGCCAGCAGCTTCACCAAGGCGCGGCGGGCCGAGCTGGTCGAGGAGCTGGCGCCGCTGCGCGAGAACGCCCTGGAGAACCACCCGTGGCGCAAGTGGGCCGAATACGAGCCCGAACCCGGCAGGCAACCGGGCGCGAACAGCCGCTGGGCGCCGCAGAAGGACCTCTCCTGGGAGGCGCTGCGCCCCGAGTGGGTGGCCGAGGTCCGCTACGAGCACCTGCAGGGCGGCCGGTTCCGCCACGGCGGGCGGCTGGTCCGGTTCCGGCCCGACCGCACCCCGGAGTCGTGCACGTACGCCCAGCTCGACGAGGCGCCGCCCG
Organism: Amycolatopsis camponoti; assembly: GCF_902497555.1. Taxonomy (NCBI): domain Bacteria; kingdom Bacillati; phylum Actinomycetota; class Actinomycetes; order Pseudonocardiales; family Pseudonocardiaceae; genus Amycolatopsis; species Amycolatopsis camponoti. The sequence continues at coordinate 3,620,749 of NZ_CABVGP010000001.1, forward strand.
CCGAGCTCGCGAAGCTGTTCGGGGAGGCGAGATGAGCGAGGCGATGCTGCTCGACGTCGACGGCGTCGAGGTCAAGATCAGCAGCCCGGACAAGGTCTACTTCCCGGAGCGGGGCCAGACGAAGCGGGACCTCGTCGAGTACTACCGGGCGGTCTCCGGACCGCTGCTGGCCCGGCTCGGCGGCCGTCCGCTGCTGCTGGAGCGCTACCCGGACGGCGCGGGCGGCAAGAACTGGTTCCAGAAGCGCGTCCCGAAGGGCGCGCCGTCGTGGCTGACCACCACCGTCGTCTCGACGCCGAACGGCACGACGAGCGACGCACTGGTCGCCAAGGACCTGGCCCACATCCTGTGGGCGGTGAACCTGGGTTGCCTCGGCTTCCACGTCTGGCCGTACCTCGCCGACACGCCCGAGGTGACCGACGAGCTGCGCGTCGACCTCGACCCGTCGCCCGGCATCGGCTTCGACGACCTGCGCGAAGCGGCCCTACTGACCAGGGACTTCCTGGCCGAGCACGGCATCGAAGGTCACCTGAAGACGTCGGGCTCGCGAGGGCTGCACCTGTACGTGATGCTCGAGCCGCGCTGGGACAGCTTCCAGGTGCGGGCCGCGGCGGTCGCGCTGGCGCGGGCCCTGGAGCGGCGGCACCCGGAGAAGATCACCGCGCAGTGGTGGAAGGAAGAACGCGGCTCGCGCGTGTTCGTCGACTTCAACCAGAACGCGCCGCACAAGACCGTGTTCGGCACCTGGTGCGTGCGGCCGCGGGTGGGCGGCCAGGTGTCCACGCCGATCGGGTGGGACGAGCTGGACGGCGTCGAGCCCGACGCGTTCACCTTGAGCACGGTGCCGGCGCGCGTCGCCGAGCGCGGCGATCCGTGGGCCGGAGCGGGGGAGCGGCCGCAGTCGATCGCGCCGCTGCTGGAAATGTCCGAAGCGGACATGAAGAACGGGCTGATGGACGCGCCGTGGCCGCCGGTGTACCCGAAGATGCCGAACGAGCCGCCCCGGGTCGCGCCCAGCCGGGCGAAGAAGGCGTGAGGTGGCGACCGTCGCCGAATGCCCGGCCGACGACGGGTTCCTGCTGGCGCTGATGACGGCGATGACGGCCGAGCTGGTCGTGGTCTACGACCTGCCCCCGGACGCGCGCCCGCGGCCGCTGGACCCCGCGAGCCGCTACCTGCTGGCCCGCGACGGCGCACGGGCGATCGGGTGCTGCGCGGTGGAGCCGATTTCGCCGGGCTTGTACGAGCTGAAACGGATGTTCGTCGCCCCGGACGCGCGGGGGACCGGGGTGTCGAGCGCGCTGATCGCGGAGTCCGAACGGCTGGCCCGCAGTGGCGGGGGAGTGCGGCTGCGGCTGGAGACGGGCGTGCGGCAGCCGGCGGCGATGCGGCTGTACGAACGGGCCGGGTACCGGCGGGTGCCGAACTTCCCGCCGCACGAAGCCGATCCCGAGTCGGTTTGCTACGAGAAGGTGCTGCGCCCGGAAGAACGTCGCGAGGCAGGCGGTCAGACGTCGAGGTCCAGGGACAGCTGACCGAGATCGTCGCCGGCCGGCGCGAGCCGGACACCCGCCGGCGGCGCCGGAAGCGTCCGCACGCACGCCGGGCAGGGCGCGATCTCCGACGTCGTCAGGTCCACCGGCTTCCAGCTGCGGGACTCCTTCTCGCCGCACGCCGAACGGCGGTAGCGGAGGTCGCCGGAGCGGGTCATCACGTGGGCCAGCGGCACCTCTTCGGGCAGCACGCCGACCAGGTACCAGCGTGGTGCGCTCACCGCGGTGGTCGTCATGGCCGCCAGTCTCCGTCGCGCCCGGCGGAACCCTCCCGCATTTGCCGATCCTCGGCGTGGCGGGCGGTCAGTCCGGCAGGTACCGGGTGATGTACATCAGCCCGCGCTCGTCGAGCGCCGACGGGTCCGGGGCGACGCACCGGTCCAGGTCGGCCAGCACCGCGTCGGTGTCGAGACCCGCGCCGATCAGCACCAGCTCCGTGCGCCGCGGCGCGCCGTCCGGCCACGCCGACCGCTCGAGCTGCACGAAGCCGCCCACGGTGTGCAACCGGAAGCGTTCGCCCGCGGCGAAGTCCGCCTGGCCCTTCATCCGGTAGAGCCCGGCCGGCCGCCGCTCGAGGAACTCGACGAACGCCTTCGGCGCGAGCGGCGTCCCGGCCGTGAACGTCACCGTCTCGTAGCGCGCGTGCAGGTGCTCCGAGTGGTCGTCCTCGCGCAGGTCGTCGAACGACAGCTGGCCGAGGCGCTCGCCGCGGGGCTCGGGGTCGAAGAACAGCTTCGGGTCCACGCGCCCGTGCGAGGTGACCAGCAGCGGGCGGCCCGGCGCCAGCTCCTCGACCGTCGCGGTGACCTTGGCCAGCGCCCCCGCGGACACCCGGTCGGCCTTGTTCAGCACCACCAGGTCGGCCAGCCGCAGGTGGTCGGCCAGTTCGGGGTGCCGCTCGCGCGCGGCCTCGAACTCGGCGGCGTCCACGACCTCCGCGAGCCCGCCGTACCGGATGTCCGGGTTCTCGCTGGCGATCATCAGCCGGATCAGGTCGCGCGGCTCGGCGATGCCGCTGGCTTCGACGACGATGACGTCGATCCCCGCCTCGGCCGAGGAAAGCCGCGCCAGCATGGCGTCGAGCCCGGCGGCGTCGACCGCGCAGCACAGGCAGCCGTTGCCGAGCGAGACCATCGTGTCGACCTGGCCGGCGACGGCCAGCGCGTCGACGTTCACGCTGCCGAAGTCGTTGACGACGACGCCGACCCGGGCGCCCTCGCGGTTGGCGAGCAGGTGGTTGAGCAGCGTCGTCTTGCCCGCGCCGAGGAACCCGGCGACGAGGACCACGGGGATCTTGCGCACGAATCGACTTTACGTCGCGCGCGGGCGCGTCGATACACGGGGGAGCGCCGCCCGAGCAGGCCGTTCGCCGAATACCCTCGAAAAGACGAACAGGAATCGTCGAGAAAGGATCACTAAAGGCTTACCGTCCACTGTGATCGATTGACGAAGAATGCGCAGAGACATGTCCGGATAACGCTTGGTGACAGTTATTTTTGCGGCGTTTCCGCTGGCGGGAGCGGAAATCGCGGAGGCGCCGGGCCGTCGTTCACGTCCGGTGGATTGCGTTCGCGGGAACGTCGGGTACTCTCCCCGGCCTGGCCGGAGGTGCTGCTGTGGCAGTGACTTCCGGCCAGGCCCGTTGCCGGCGACCATCGGAGGAACGGTGAACCTTTCCGTCGGGACGCAGATCACGATTTCGGAGAGTGGGGTGACAGCGTGACGGTTACACCCGAGCGGGTGACGCCGGTGCTGCCGATCTACCAGCGGGTCTCGGAGGAGCAGATCTCCGATGGGTGCAGTGTCAATTCCGCGGCGGCAGAAGAATTCCTGGACCGGATGTTCGCCGAAGGCGCCGCCGAAGAAGGCGACCGCTTCGAGACCCGGCTGGCGGAGGTCCGCGCGGAAATCGCCGAAACGGGCACCTACCGGCACACCGCGGCCGAGCTGGCCTACGGCGCGCGCGTCGCGTGGCGCAACTCCGCCCGCTGCATCGGCCGGTTGTACTGGCACAGCCTCCGGATCCGCGACCGGCGCCGGGTGACCGACCCCGCCGCGATCGCCGGCGAGTGCGTCGCCCACCTCCGCCAGGCCACCCGCGGCGGGCGGATCCGGCCGACGATCACGGTGTTCGCCCCGGACGCGCCCGCCGCGCCCGGGCCGCGCATCCACAACGAACAGCTGATCCGGTACGCCGGGTACCGCCTCGAAGACGGTTCGGTGCTCGGCGACCCGCGCTACGCGGAGTTCACCGAGCAGGTGCGCGGACTCGGGTGGCGGCCACCGGAGCGAAGAGGCTCGTTCGACGTCCTCCCGCTGGTGATCGAGGCGGCCCCCGGCGACCCGCGGCTGTTCACGCTGCCCGCGGACGCCGTCCTGGAGGTCCCGCTGACCCACCCCGACCACCGCTGGTTCGCCGGGCTGGGGCTGCGCTGGCACGCGGTGCCGGCCATCAGCAACATGCCCCTGGAGATCGGCGGCGTCACCTACCCCGCCGCGCCGTTCAACGGCTGGTACCTCGGCTCCGAGATCGGCGCCCGGAACCTGGCCGACGAGCAGCGCTACGACCTGCTGCCGGTCATCGCCGAGCTGATGGGCCTCGACACCGCGTCCGAGCGGACGCTGTGGCGCGACCGGGCGCTGGTCGAGCTGACGCTCGCCGTGCAGCACTCGTTCGACGCGGCCGAGGTGACGATGGCCGACCACCACACCGAGTCGCGCCGGTTCCTGAACCACCTCGACCGCGAGGAGCGTTCCGGCCGCCGGTGCCCGGCCGACTGGAGCTGGATCGTCCCGCCGCTGTCGGGCGGCCAGACCCCGGTCTTCCACCGGTACTACGACCCGCCGGATCCCGACGAGCGACCGGCGTTCCTCTCACCGGACTGAGTCACCCGGGGAGGGCCGGAGACCACGGAGAGCAACGTGGGAGCGCCCGTATGGCGGATCGTGCCCGGCCCGTGCCGCACCAAGGCGCGACAAGGCCGACAATGGGACGCATGACCGCAGTCCTCGTCGCCTACGCCGGGCGTCACGGCGGAACCCGGCAGATCGCCGAGGTCATCGCCGCCGAGCTCGGCGAAGCCGGCCTGAGCGTGGACGTGCGCGATGCCGCCGACGTCGCGCACGTCGGCCACTACGCCGCGGTCGTCGTCGGCAGTGCCCTGTACTACCACCGGTGGCGGCCCGAAGCCGTGCGGTTGCTGGAACGCAACGCCCGGGCGCTCTCGGAGCGCCCGGTGTGGCTGTTCCACAGCGGACCGTGCGGCCCGGGCGCGGCCGGCCAGCAGGTCAGCCTGCCGGCGAACGTGGCGCTGCTCGCCGCGAGCATCGACGCGGAGCGCACTGCCACCTTCGGCGGCCGGCTCGACCCGGCGACCGTGCGCGGCCTGATCCCGCGGCTGATGGCGTCGGGGCAGCGCGCGGGCGACTTCCGCGACTGGGACCGGATCAAGGCGTGGGCCCGCGACGTCGGCCGCCGCGTCCGCACGCGCGTCGCGCTCTGACTCTTGCCCGCGCCCGTCGGTGGGTGCTAGACCAGCTCTGAGCTCTTCCGGTGAAGAACCGACGGGACGGGGCAAACGTGACGGATCAGGCGGCACCCGGGACAGGGAAGAAAGCGCTTACATCCGATCAGCGCAACGCGTTCCTCGCGGCGCTGCTCGGCTGGAGCATGGACTCGTTCGACTACTTCCTCGTCGTGTTCGTCCTCGCCGACATCGCGAAGGACAAGTCGTTCGGCGCGACGGCGACGCAGCTGGCGTTCATCACCACGGCGACCCTGGTGATGCGCCCGGTCGGGGCCCTGCTGTTCGGCCTCTGGGCCGACCGGGTCGGGCGGCGGATCCCGCTGATCGCCGACGTCCTCCTGTATTCGCTGGCCGGCCTGCTGTGCGCGTTCGCCCCGAACTTCACCGTCCTGCTGATCCTGCGGTTCGTCTACGGCGTCGGCATGGGCGGCGAGTGGGGTCTCGGCGCGGCGCTCGCGATGGAGAAGATCCCGGTGGCGCGCCGCGGGTTCTTCTCCGGTCTGCTGCAGGTCGGCTACTCGATCGGGTACCTGCTCGCCGCGCTCGCCTACCTGCTGTTCCACTCGGCCCTCGAGCTCGAGTGGCGCTGGATCTTCGTGCTGAGCATCTTCCCGGCGCTGATCACCCTGCTGATCCGATCGCGGGTCCGCGAGTCGGAGGTCTGGGAGAGCACGCGGGAGAAGCTGCGGGTGACTCGGACGTCGGTCAAGGACGTGCTGCTGAACCCGAAGGTGATCCGCCGGTTCGGCTACCTCATCCTGCTGATGACGGCGTTCAACTGGATGAGCCACGGCACCCAGGACGTCTACCCGAGCTTCCTCAAGGCCCACGACGACGGCGGGGCCGGCCTCAGCGCGACGACGAGCACGTGGATCGCGGTGCTCTACAACGTCGGCGCGATCATCGGCGGCCTGACGTTCGGCACCCTGTCGGAACGACTGGGCCGCCGCCGGACCATCGTGACGGCCGCGGTGCTCGGCCTGCCGGTGATCCCGATCTTCGCGTTCGACCACGGCGCCGGGATGCTGGCGCTGGGTTCGTTCCTGATGCAGATCATGGTGCAGGGCGCGTGGGGCGTGATCCCGGCGCACCTGACGGAGATGTCGCCGGACGCCATCCGCGGCTTCTACCCGGGCGTGACCTACCAGCTGGGCAACCTGCTCGCGGCGCTGAACCTGCCGATCCAGCAGGCGATCGCGGAGTCGCACGGGTACAGCTCCGCTCTCGTGTGGACAGTGGTGCCCGGGCTGATCGCGGTCGCCGTCCTCACCGCGATCGGCAAGGAGGCCAAGGGAATCCGGTTCGGCGAGTCGGCGGTGGCGACGGCACCGGCGGGCTCGAAGTAGGTCGTCAGCGGAGCGTCTTGAGCCGGTCCAGGAGATCGAGCCACTCGACCGCGTCGGCCGTCGTGGCGTGCAACTGCAGCGCGTCGCCCAGTCCCAGCGCGTCGATCGCCCGGCGCACCACCGGCACGCACCCGACGATCGCGAACGGGACGCCGGCCGCGCGGGCGTCCCCGGTCGCTTCGAGCAGCACCGCCAGGCCGCGGGCGGAGCAGTGGGCCGCGCCGGTCAGGTCGAGGACGAGGGCCCGCGGCGCCAGGCCGATCTCCTCGGTGAGCCGGGAGCGCAGCCGGCGGCTGCCGGTCAGGTCGAGCTCGCCGCCGACGGCCAGGACGCTGACGGCGGCGGTCGTCGTCACCACCAGCTCCATCACCGGCTCTTCGTGCCGGCTCTCGAAATGGCGGGCCATCAGCGCGTCGATGTCCAGGCCGGGCGGGTAGGGCACGGCGTCGATTTCCCGCGCCCACGCGCGCAACGCCGCCAGCACCTCGCGGTGCCGTGCGTCGTCTTCGGGCCAGGTCATACCGGTTACATCGCTCGAGGGGCCCCGGGCGCAACAGCCGCGGTCAGGGTGTGACGAGACCCGCTTCGTAGGCGAAGATCGTCAACTGCACGCGGTTGCTCACGTCGAGCTTGGCGAACGTCCGGGTGATGTGCGTTTTGACCGTCGCTTCGCTCAAGAACAGCTCCGCCGCGATGTCGGCGTTCGGCTTGCCCTGGGCGACCGCCGTCACGACCTCGCGTTCGCGGTTGCTGAGCAGGTCCAGTTTCGTCTGGGCGCGGGCCCGCCGCGGGTTGACGCGCGCGGCCACGAACTGGCCGATCAGCTGCTTCGTCGTGCGTGGTGAGAGCATCGCGTCGCCGTTCGCGACCACCCGGACGGCCTCGATGATCTCCTGCGGCGAGCCTTCCTTGAGCAGGAATCCGCTGGCACCGGCCGCGAGCGCTTCGAAGACGTACTCGTCGAGGTCGAACGTCGTCAGGATCAGCACCTTCGGCGCCCGCGGTTGGGCGAGCACCGCCGCCGTCGCGGCGAGGCCGTTCATCCGGCGCATCCGGATGTCCATGACCACGACGTCCGGGGCGTGCCGCGCGACCTGCTGCACGGCTTCGTCGCCGTCACCCGCCTGCGCGACGACTTCCAGATCGGGGGTGCTGCCGAGGATCATCGACAGTCCGGTGCGGACCAGCGGATCGTCGTCGACGAGCAGTACGCGCACGCTCACCCGCCCATGCTAGGGCGCGGCCGGCACCCACGGCAGCGAGGCCCGCAGCACGAACGTCCGTTCGTCCACCGGACCCGCGGCGAGGGTGCCGCCGAGCAGCGAGATCCGCTCGTTGACGCCGGTGAGCCCGGTGCCGGACCCGGGCGAGGGCACCGGCTGCGGCGGCAGCGCGTTGGCCACCTCGATCAGCAGCCCGGCGCCCGGGGCGCCGCGCACCGACACCTCCGCGGGCGCTCCCGGCGCGTGCCGCAGGACGTTGGTGAGCGCCTCCTGCAGGATCCGGTAGGCGGCCGTGCCGAGCGGGGCCGGCGCCGAGGCGGCCTGGTCGAGCAGGACGGTGAGGTTGACGGCGAGCCCGGCCTGCCGGGCGCCGGTGACCAGGTCCGGGAGGTCGGCGAGCGTCGGCTGGGGTGGCGCCGCGGGCCCGCCGGCGGGCCGGTCGGCCAAGCCCGGACCCCGCAGCACGCCGATCACCTGGCGCAGGTCGTCGAGCGACTGCCGGGCGGTGGTCCGCACGGTCTTGGCCGCCTCCGCCGTGTCCGGGGCGGTGCCGCTGGTGACCTCGAGCGCGCCCGCCTGCAGCGAGAGCAGCGACAGCCGGTGGCCCAGGACGTCGTGCATCTCGCGGGCGATCCGCGCCTGCTCCTCGCGGCGCGCGACCTGGTCGCGCAGGGCCGCCTGCTCGGCGCCGCGCCGCCGCGTCTCGGCCATGCTGTGGCGGACGATCCCGAGGGTCAGCGGGACCGCCGTGTACACGGCCGCGGTGAGGATGATCCCGGTCAGCATGGCGCCGGCCGTCTCCGTCGAGATCCAGGCCTCGGACAGCGACAGCTCCGCGTCCCGGCCGACGTCGCGCCACACCGCGAGCCCGGTCGCGGCGAACACGAGGGTCGCCGCGCTCCAGCGCCACCAGCCGGTGAAGTACGTCGCCAGCGCGGCGAGGGCGATCAGCGCGGCCAGCGAGTCCGCGCGCAGCAGCAGCGGCGGCACGATCGCGATCCCGGTGACGACCAGCGGCCAGCGGTGCCGCCAGACGAGCATGATCGCCGCGCCGATCCCGAGGAACCAGCCGAGGAGCGCACCCACCGTCGGGTGGACGTCGTCGCTGCCGGCCACGCTGACCTCCAGCGACACGTTCACGATCCCGGTCACCACGCTCACGGCGACCGCGAGCACGGTGCACACCACCCCCAGCACGGACCGTCCCATGGGCAGAAGAGTACGGGCGTCCCCTTCCTCCGTTCCGCCGGTTCACGGGGTTCGCGATGACGACTTTCGTCGTAGGCGCATCGAGGCCCGCGGATGACGCGCGGAGGGCCGCGACGCTGGTTACCTCACTCGCCGTCAGCACAGGCGAAAGGAAACCCCGATGACCGACCACACCCCGCTCCAGCAGTACCCGGCCCCGCAGGCCGCTCCGCCGCGCAACGGCGTCGGCACGGCGGGTTTCGTCCTCGGCCTCGTCGGGCTGGTGTTCTCGCCGATCCCGTTCGTCGGGGTCGTCGCCTGGCCGCTGGTGGTGCTCGGCCTGATCCTGTCGGCGGTCGGCGTCGCCCGGGTGCGGGCCGGGAAGGCCACCAACAAGGGACTCTCGATCGCCGGCGTCGTCGTCTCGATCCTCGGGCTCGTGGTGAGCATCTTGTGGGTGGTGGTGATCGGCAAGGCCATCAGCGACGTGAACGACCAGGCCACCCAGCACCACACGGTCGTCTACGAGGTGACCGGGGACGCGCCGTCGGCCACCGTCGTCTACAGCACGTTCGACCAGCACACCATCCTGATCGACACCGAGCCGTCGGTGCCGGTGCCGTGGACGAAGACCGTCGAGGCGACGGGGTTCCTCGAAGGCGCCCAGTTCGCCGCGACCACCGGACCCGACGGCGGCTCGATCACGTGCAAGGTCGTCGTCGACGGCAAGCAGACGAAGACGGCGACCGCGTCCGGTCCCGCCGCGGTCGCCAGCTGCACCGGCTTCTGAAACCTCCGTGCCGCCCGGTCGAGGGGGCCGGGCGGCGCGGACGAGGGTGGGACCCGGCCAGGGGGCGGGTCCCACCCCTTGGGTCAGCTGCAGTGTTCGAAGCCGCTTTCGTAAGCGACCCCGCCGGCGGAACCGCCCCACTTGACGCACTTGTCCGCCGCGGCGGCCGAGACCGGGCCGGCGAAGTAGGAGAAGGCGCCGGAGTCCGTGGCCCGTGCCGAGCCCTGCACCTCGAGGAAGGCCGAGGTCTGCGTGGCCGTGCCCGCCGACGCGCTCTTCATCGTGCTGACGCAGTTCTTCCCGTTGGCGGCGTTGTAGGACAGGTACGCCGTGCCTGCCGTGCCCAGCGGCTGCTGGTCGATCACGCTGTAGCCGCCCCCGCAGGCCGGGGCGCCGAGCGCGGCTTCGGTGACCGTGGCGTAGCGGATCGTGTCGTTGGCGTGGGACTCCGGGCCCGCTTCGAACAGCACGCCGACCGACGACTGCGACAGCTGCACCATGTCCGAGTAGGCCGCGTCCTGGCCCCACACGAGCAGGCTGCCGGCGGTGCCGGTCCAGTTGGCGCCCTCGTCGAAGGAGGAGTGGACCCGCAGTTCCTTGCGACGGTCGCAAGTGGACGGTGCGGCGAAGACGATCCGGTCGTACTTGCCGCCGGTGTCGGTGGCGCTCATCCGGGCCGTCGACCCCTCCACGGTCGGCGCGACGAGGTCGGTGGCGAAGGAGAACTTCGTGCTGAAGGTCGCGCCGCCGTCGGAGCTGATCGCGTACGCCCGGTTGTGCGTCCCGTCCAGCAGGCACTTGTCGCCGTCGTTCGCCTGGTTGCGCGCGGCGGCGTAGACCCGGCCGTCGGCCAGCTCGGTGACGCTGATCTCCTGCGGGTTCATCGTGCTCGCGGTGGGCTTGTCGGTCGCCCCGAGGTGCCAGGTGGAGCCGTTGTCGTCGCTGTAGACCAGCGCCCCGATGTTCGAATAGCTCATACCGGCGACGAGCCGTCCCTTGTGCGCACCGCGGGTGAGCACGATCCCGTGCGACGGCCCGGTCGCCAGCCAGCCCGGCGCTGCGGCGAAGCCGAGCTCGGTGGTCAGCACGCGCGGCGCGCCCCACGTCTTCCCGTTGTCCTCGCTGAGGGACACGCGCGGCACGCGGCCGCAGTCGGGGTTCGTGTAGCACTGCATGGTCGAGAGCAGCACGACCCGGTTGCTGCCCGGGATGACGATCGGGGCCGGGTTGCCCTTGGTGTCCCCGTTGGCCTTGATGACGGTCTGCAGCGCGCTCCACGTCTTGCCACCGTCGGTGGAGCGCTTCATGACGAGATCGATGGCGCCGAGGTCGTTGCAGAAGCCGGCACCGTCGTTGCGGCCCTCGGCGAACGCGAGCAGCGCGCCGTCGTTCGCCTTGACGATGGTGGGGATGCGGTAACAGTCGTGTCCTTCGGTGTTCTTGGTGAACACCAAGGTGCTGGCGACGTCGGCTTGCGCGGTCGCGGTGCCGACGGCCGCCGGGACGGCGACGGCGGCGCACCCCAGCAGCCCGGCCAGCAGGCCTCTGGCGATCCGGGTGATCTTCACGGGTTTCTCCCTACAGATTCGTTCTACGTCCTACGTCTCGGCGACAGCGTCGACGCGGCCCGTACAAGACCCGTACAACCCGGCGTATAACGACTTACACGTTGCCGGGAGGGAAACGTCAGGTGAACGCGGCCAGGGCGCCGAACCCCGTCCCCAGCACGAGAAGCGTGGACAGGAGACCCAGGAGCAGGGCCCGTCCGCCACCGCGCAGCAGCGGACCGAGCCGGACGGCGCAGCCGAGGCCGAACAGGGCACCGGCGAGCAGGAGCGTCGAGGCGGTCTTGGCGACGTCGAGCGCGAACGCCGGGACGAGCCCGGTGCTGCGGACGGCGACCATCGCGAGGAACCCGAGGACGAACAGCGGCACGAGCGGCGCGTGCCCGCCGCGGCGGGTGCGTTCGGTGGCGCCGACGATCGCGACCACCGGCGCCAGCAGGACGACCCGGCTCAGCTTGACCACGATGGCGACGGCGACCGCGGCGGCGCCCGCCGGCCCGGCCGCCGCGACGACCTGCGCGACCTCGTGCACCGAGATCCCGGCCCAGGTGCCGGTCCTGGTCGCGTCCAGGCCGAGGAGGTGGGCGAGCAGGGGGAGGACGCCGAGGGCGATGCTGCCGTAGCAGGTGACGAGCGCGACGGCGGTCGCGACGTCCTCGTCGTCGCGTTCGACCACGCCCTCCATCGCCGCGATCGCCGAGGCGCCGCAGATGGAGAAGCCGGTGGCGACCAGCACGGCGAGGCCTCGGGGCACGCGGACCAGGCGGCCGAGGGCGAGCGTGCCGAGGAAGGTGACGGTGACCGTCAGCACGACCGCGGCGAGCGTGCCGGGGCCGAGTGCGAGCACGGTGGGGATCGCGAGTTGCAGGCCGAGCAGGACGACACCCGCGCGCAGCAGACGTTTCGTGATCCGGGCGACGGACTTGCGGTGCTCTTCGGTGAGGACCGGGGTGCTGCCGGCGACGATGCCCAGCACGACGGCGACGGTCAGCGCGCCCGCGACCGGCCAGACCGAGCTCAGCGCGTAGGCCGCGGCGACGCCGAGCCCGGTGATCGCGAGGCCGGATGTCTTCGCCGCCGTCAGTGTCATGGTGCCAGCGTCGCCTTCCTCCGGGAGTTCGGGTAGCCGTTGGTTCGCGCGTAGGTCATAGACTGAAGCTATGACCGGACCGGACCTGGACTCGCTGCGCCTGCTGGTGCTCGTCGACGATCTCGGCAGCATCGGGCAGGCCGCGGGGGCGCTCGGCATCGCCCAGCCGTCGGCGAGCAAGCGATTGTCCACTTTGGAGAGACAATTGGGACTGTCCCTGGTGGACCGGACCCGGCGCGGCTCGGCGCTGACCCCGGACGGCCGGGTGATCGCGGGCTGGGCGCACCGCGTGCTGACCGAAGTGGACGGACTGCGCACGGGGGCGGAGGCCCTGCGCACCCAGCGCGGCGCGAAGCTGCGGGTCGCGGCGAGCATGACGCTGGCCGAGCACTTCGTGCCCGCGTGGATCGGCGAGGTGAAGCGGATCGAGCCGGACACCTACGTCGGGCTCGAGGTGGTGAACTCCGAGCACGTCGCCGACCTGGTCACGGCCGGCCGGGTCGACCTGGGGTTCGTCGAGTCGCCGGGGCCGTGGCCGGGGCTGTCCACGCGGCGGGTCGCGACGGACCGGCTCGTCGTGGTGGTGCCGGCCGGGCACCCGTGGGCGCGCCGTCGCCGTCCGCTGACGGCGTTCGAGCTGGCGGCGACGCCGCTGGTGGTGCGGGAGCCGGGGTCGGGGACTCGCGAGACGGTAGAGGCGGCGTTGCGCCGGGCCGGTGCGGGGGTGGTGACGCCGTTGCTGGAGCTGGGATCGGCGTCGGCGGTGCGGAACGCGGTGATCGCGGGGGCCGGGCCGGCGGTGATCAGCGAGCTGGACGTGGTGCGCGAGGTGGCGGGCCGCCGGCTGGTGCCGGTCGCGGTGGCCGGGGTGGAGCTCGGCCGGGTGCTGCGGGCGGTGTGGCCGGCGGGGCGGCGGCTGGCCGGTCCGGCGGCGGAGCTGCTGACGCTGGCGGTCAAGTCCGGGGCTTGACGGGTCTGCTCGCTCATCGGGTGGGTTGCCTTCGATCGGACGGCGATATATCGTCGTAGTGTCGGCGATACGGCGAGTGGAGGAGACGGTCATGGAGATGAGCGCGGGAGCGGGACGGATGTTCGGCGGTTTCGGGGGCGGTGGTGTGTTCGGTGGTCACGGGCCTGGCCACCACGTTCACGGTGGGTTCGGGCGTCCAGGCCACGACCACGGTGAGTTCGGGCGCCCGGGGCTCAGGGGTCCCTTCGGTCACCCGGACCACGACGACGGTGTGCCGGGGCACCATGACCACGGTGGGTTCGGGCGGCCGGGGCCAGGCGGTTCCTTCGGCCACCCGGACCACGACCTCGGCGAGCCGGGGCACGAGGACTGGGACGGCGGCCCCGAGCTGGCGCGCGGTGGTCCTCCGGGCGGCTTCCCGCCGCACCCACCCCACGCGCCGCAGCCGCCGGGCGGCCCCGGCTTCCCGGGCTTTCCCGGCGGCCCGGGGTCCTTCGGCGGGCCCGGTGGCTGGGGTGGCGGGGCCGGGCCGTTCCAGCGGGTGCGGGAGTTCCGCGGCGGCGGGCGCGGGCCGAGCCGTCCGGTGCGGCCGGCCGTGCTGGCGTTGCTCGCCGAGGAGCCGATGCACGGCTACCAGCTGATGCAGGAGATCCGCCGCCGCACCCACGACCGGTGGCGGCCCAGCCCGGGCTCGGTCTACCCGATCCTGCAGCAGCTGGAGGACGAAGGCCTGGTCCACACGGCCGAGACCGGCGGCCGCCGGGTCGCCGAGCTGACCGACGCCGGGCGGGAGCACGTCGCCGGGCGGGAAGCCGAGTTCGCCGCCCTGTGGGAAGAGCCCGAGGAGGAGCCGGGAGCGGACCGGTTCGCCGCGCTCTGGCACGCGCTGGGGGAGCTGTCCGGCGCGGCCGCGCAGGTGGGGTACAGCGGAACGGAAGCGCAGGTGGCCGAGGTGAAGAAGATCCTCGCCGACGCGCGCCGCCGGGTGTACGCGGTGCTCGCGGACGCCGGCCTGGAGGACGAGGACTGACCTGCCCCGCCGGTCGGATCGTCCACAGTGGATGGTCCGCCCGGCGGGTAGGCTCGGGCCCCATGGAGGAAAAGGACTTCGCGGCGCACCTGACCGCGACCATGACCGGCAGCGCGCTCACCATGCTGATCGGGGTCGGCCATCGCACCGGGCTCTTCGAAGCGGCCGCGCGCGGGCCCGCCACCAGCGATGAACTCGCCGAACGCGCCGGCCTTCACGAGCGATACGTCCGCGAGTGGCTCGGCGCGATGGTCACCGGGGGCATCTTCACCCTCGAGGCCGGCCGGTACACCTTCCCGCCCGAGCACGCGAAGTTCCTGCTCGGCGAGACCGCCGCCAACCTCATGCCGTCGCTGCTGACGCTCAGCGCCTTCACCGGCATCCTGCCCGACCTCGAACGCAGCTTCGCCGAAGGCGGCGGCGTCCCGCGGTCGGCCTACGGGCCCCACCTCGAAACCCTCGGCGCGAAGACCGGTGACAGCTGGAAGCACGTCTACCGCGAACACCTCGTCGACGGCTTCTTCGGCGCGGTCCCCGGCCTGAAAGAGCGGCTCACCGCCGGGGCGCGCGTGCTCGATCTGGGCTGCGGCACCGGGAACGCCATCGCCGTCGCCGCTCGCGCGTTCCCCGCCTCGCGGTTCACCGGCGTGGACATCAACGCGGGCGTCGTCGAGCAGGCGCGCGAGACCTCGAAAGACCTGCCGAACGTCGAGTTCGCTGTCGGGGATGCCGCCGAGCTGGCCGGCGAATACGACGTCATCACCGCCTTCGACGCCATCCACGACCAGGACCGGCCGGACGTCGTGCTGCGCCGGATCCGCGGTGCGCTGCGCGAAGACGGCCTGTTCTTCATGGTGGACACGAACTTCTCCAGCGACGTGGCGAAGAACGTCGGCAACCCGCTGGCCGCACTTTGCTACTCGATCAGCCTGATGTACTGCACGACGACGTCGCTGGCCGAGGGCGGCGCCGCGCTCGGGGCGATGTGGGGCACCGAGACCGCGCGGGACATGCTCGCGGACGCGGGGTTCCGGCACGTCGACGTGCTGGATTCCCCGCGTCCGCAGAACTGCGTCTACGCCTGCCGGCCGTGACTCACTGCTGGTACGGCGCCGCCGCGGCCTTCGCGGCCGTCACCAGCGCGCCCTTGTTCTTCGGCCAGAACGTGCTGTCGACGCAGGTGTAGCGGGGGAGGAAGCCGCCGCAGGTGCCGCTCGAGCCGCCGACCTCGAACGTCACGCTGGCGACACCCAGTTCGCCGTAGGTGAAGTCGTCGGTGGTGCCGCTCGTGTCGTAGCCGACGGTCTCCTCGTTGGTGCCGACGAGGTAGCCGTTCGACGCCGAGTACTTCGCGCCGAGCCTGCGGTACTGCGCGTCGTTCGGCGACGTGGCCTGGGTGAAGCCCCACGGGATGATGATGTCGTTGCCGTAGCTGTGCAGCGTGATCATCGTGCCCTTGGCGGTCGACGGCGCGGGGTCGTTGTTCCCGGTGCCGCGCTGGTCCGGGAAGATCGCGCGGGCCAGCTTCTCCAGGGCCTGCGTCTCCGGCTCGGAGCCGGCGCTCACGCCCTGGTAGGTCTCGGAGCACGCCGAGTTGGAGTCGCCGCCCCACTTGAACGTCGAGTTGCGGTTGAGGTCGACGCCGATGTTCGTGCCGGAGCAGCCGCCGCGGGTGTTGTTCGCGTTCTTGCGCTGCAGCTTCGGCGAGTTGCCGCCCGAAGCGACGATGTCGACGCCGTCCGGGTTGGAGATCGGCACCACCCACACCTCGGTCGTGTCCAAGATGGACTTCGCGGTGGCGTCGGTGGCGTAGCCGTCGGCGAGGTAGTCGATCCAGCGCCAGGCCAGCTCGCCGGTCGACAGCTCGCGGGCGTGGATCTGGGCCATCAGGAAGAACTTCGGCTTCTTCGACGTCGTCGAGAGCGTGCAGTCGCCGGTCTGCTTCTTGGTGAGGCAGATGGCCTGGACGTCGTGACCGCCCTGGCCCTGGGCCTTCTTCCACGACTGCCCGATCGTGTACTTCGTGGCGAGGTCGGGGTGCGCGGCGGCGACGGCGGTCAGGTGGTTCTCGTGCGCGGTGACGGTGCGGTACCCGCCGTAGAAGGTGTCGGCCGCCAGGGAGTTCGCCTGCGCCGGGAGTTCCTTGTAGACGGTGTCGAAGAAGGTCGGCCGGTAACCGAGGGCCCGCAACCGGTTCGCGACGGCCTGCCCGCCGACGACGCTGACCGTGCCCGCGTCACCCTCTTCGACGTCGAACCCGGCCGCGGCCAGTGCGTGGGCCTGGGCGGCGGTCGCCGGGACCCGCCAGAACACGGGGGTGTCGGCGGGCTGCGCGGCCGCGGTGCCGCCGAGCAGCGCGGACAGCACGACACCGGTCGCCGCCAGTGCGAGCCGGGACAGGGACCTTGACGCCATCGGGGGATCTCCTCACGTACGCACGGATGGAGTTCCGGCCCGGGGCTCTCGGTCACCGGACCGGCACGCACAGTGTGTCGGTCCGGGACAAACGCGCCATACCCCCGAAAGTCGCGAAACCGGTCGCGGCGGACCCCGGACGACCGTCCTCACTATGCTCGGAAGGGGCCAGATCCGATCTTGAACGGAGTGCGCATGCCGATCCACGACCTCGTCTTCCGGGGGCGACGGCTCACCAGCGACCACGCGCTGGTCATGGCGATCGTCAACCGGACGCCGGACTCGTTCTACGACAACGGCGTGACGTACGAGGAAGACCGGGCGCGGGCGGCCGTCGGCAAGGCGATCGAGGACGGCGCCGCGGTGATCGACATCGGCGGCGTGCCCGCCAGCCCGGGCCCCGAGGTCACCGTCGCGGAGGAGATCAGCCGCGTCGTCCCGACCGTGGAGTGGATCCGGGCGGCTTTCCCGGACGTCGTGATCAGCGTCGACACCTACCGCGCCGAGGTCGCCGACGCCGTCTGCCGGGTCGGCGCGGACCTGATCAACGACAACTGGGCCGCCTACGAGCCGGAGATCCTCGACGTCGCCGCCGAGCACGGCGCCGGGTACATCTGCGCCCACGTCGACGGGCTCGACCCGCGCACCGACCCGATCAAGCCGCAGTACGACGACGTCGTCGCGTCGGTCGTGGCGGACACCACCGACCTCGCCGAACGGGCGGTCGCGAAGGGCGTCCCGCGCGAGGGGATCATGATCGACCCCTGCATCGACTTCTCGAAGAACACCTACCAGTCCCTGGAGATCCTGCGGAACGTCGACAAGCTGGTCGCGACCGGGTGGCCGGTGCTGATGGCGCTGTCCAACAAGGGAGTGGTGGGCGAGACGCTCGACGTCGCCATGGACGACCGGGTCACCGGCACGCTCGCGGCCACCGCGCTCGCGGCCGCGCAGGGCGCCGCGATGTTCCGCGCGCACCAGGTGCGCGAGACGCGGCACACGGTGGAGATGATCGCGAGCATCATCGGTACCCGCCCGCCGAAGAACGCGGTGCGCTGGCTGTGATCCGGCAGATCTGGCCACCCGAAGCCGGTCGCGAACTCGGCACGGACGACCTCGAAGCCCTGTATCGCTTCCCCGACGTCGCGAAGTGGCTCGTCGTCAACTTCGTGTCGAGCACGGACGGCGCGATCACCGTCGCCGGCCGCTCGCGCCCGCTGTCCACCGCCCCCGACCGGGTCGTGTTCAAGCTGGGCAGCGACCTCGCCGACGTCGTCCTGCTCGGCGCCGGGACCGCGGTGATCGAGGAGTTCGACGGCGTCCATCCGGACCCCGAGACCGCGGACCGGCGCCGCCGGCACGGGCTCGAGCCGATCCCGCCGATCGCGGTCGTCACCACCGGCCGCAGCCTGCCACCGGACGCACCGGTGCTCACCCGGGCCGCGGTGCCGACGATCGTCCTGACCTGCGAGCGGGCGCCGGCGGACCTGCGCGCGGCCTGGGTGGCCGCGGGGGCCGAGGTGGTGGTCGCGGGGGAGGACGCGGTGGCGCTCGACGTCGCCGTGGCGGCCCTGACCGAGCGTGGCCTGCGGCGGATCGACTGCGAAGGCGGGCCGAAACTCTTCGCGTCGCTGGCCGAAGCGGGCCTGGTCGACGAATTCCGGCTGACCGTCGCGCCGTACCTCGTGGCCGGGACGGCGGACCGCGCGGCGGTCGGCGGCGCGTTCGACCCGCTGGAGCTGGAGCTGGCCACGGTCCTGACCGACGGCGCGAGCCTGCTGACGCGCTACCTGGTGCCGTAGCCGGTCTGCCGCGACTGGTCGTGAGTGAGAAACAGTGTTCTAACACTGTTTCTCACTCACGACCCCGGTGCGGGAGACCTACTGCTTGAGGCCGTGCTCGATGGCCTCGATGATCCGCGGCCGCAGCTCGGCCGTGCTGATGATCGCGTCCACCGAGCCGACCTCGACGGCACGCTGGATGCTGTGCACCTTGTCGAACTCCGCCGCGATCTCGCTGACCTTCTCCGCGCGGACCGACGACTGGACCTCCGCGAGCTTGGCGCTCAACGCCGCGCGGGACGGCGCGTCGGCCCCCGCGACCTGCGTCTGGAGCTCGGTCACCCGCGGGTCGTTCGCCGTGCGCTTGGCCACCTCACCGGCGAACACCACCGCCGCGGCCGGGGCGCCGCCCAGCACCGAGGCGAACGAGCCCTCCAGCGCCAGCACCGTCATGTTCGGGTTGAGCGCCTTGGAGAACACCACGAACGCGCCGCCGTGGTAGCGCGAGATCACGGTGAACACGATCGGGCCCTCGAAGTTGACGATCGCCCGGCCGATCTCCGCGCCGTACTCCAGCTGGAGCTTCCGCAGTGACTCCGGCGAGCCGTCGAACCCGGAGAGGTTCGCCAGCACGACCAGCGGCCGGTTGCCGGACGCCGCGTTGATCGCCCGCGCCGTCTTCTTCGACGACCGCGGGAACAGCGTGCCCGCGGTGTAGGTGTCCGGCCCGTCGGTGGGAGGGAAGCCGCGGCGGGGCACCGAACGCGACTCGATGCCGACCAGGCAGACCGGGCGGCCGCCGATGTGCACGTCCTGCACCGCCGCCGTGTCGGCGTCGGCCATGCCCGCCCAGCGTTCCAGCACCGGGTGGTCCTGGTCCGACAGCGCGCGCATCACCGTCCGGATGTCGAACGGCTTCTTGCGGTCCGGGTTGTGCTCGGCCGAGAAGATCTCCCCGACGGTCCGGAAGTCGCTGTCGACGATCGCGTGCGGGAACGGCGAGACGTCGCGGTCGACCGGGTCGTTCGTGCCCACCTTCCGCGGCCCGGCCTCGCCCGGGACGACGTAGGTGTGGTCGTAGTGCGACATCAGCACCGCGCGGGCGGCCGGCAGGTTCGGCGCCCAGTACTGCGCCTGGCCGTTCGGGCCCATGACGCGGTCGTAGCCGCCGATGCCGAAGTTGTCCTCCGCCGACACGCCGCCGGAGAAGTCCAGCGCCTGCTTGCCGGTCAGCACCATCGCCGAGTCCGGCGTCATGATGAGGACGCCCTTGGTGTGCATGAGCATCGTGGCTTCGGCGTTCCAGTACGGCTGGGCGCCGACGTTGATCCCGTTGACCACGATGTTGATCTCGCCGCCGTCCTGGGTGAACGTGACGATCCGCTTGAGCGCCGCGGCGACCCAGTCCATGTTCTCGGTGCCCGAGGACATCGAGATCCGCGCACCCGACGACAGCGCGAACCACTCCAGCGGAACCCGCATGCGCTCGGCCAGGTCGAGCGCCGCGATGACGCGGGAGCACTCCGGCTCCGACAACGCGCCGAGCGACTTCGTCGGGTCGCCGAGCAGCACGACACGGGTGACGCCCTCGGGGTGCCGCTCGGTCGGGGTCGTGACGACGCCCGCGATGATCGCCGCGGAGTTCTTGCCCTTGGGCCGGTCGACCGGGACCAGGACACCGTCCTCGAGGTCGTGCTCGGTGAACGTGCCGTCGGCCCCGGCGAGCAGGCCGGTCAGCTCGTACGGGTAGACCGTGCCGCGGCGCGCGGCGCGCAGCACCTTCAGCCGGTAGTCGTCGTGCGGCTGCACCGGCTCGGTCGACGGCGGCCCGACGTGCAGCCGCGCGCCGTGCCCGGGGTCGAAGGTGATCCGGACGGCGAGCTCGGCCAGCTTGCCCGCGTCGGTGCGCCGCCGGGCCAGGAACTGGACCTCTTCCAGCCCGGCGCCGACCGAGGTCGGCAGGATGCGCTGGACGAGCGTGTTCAGCTCGTCGGTGGTCAGCTCCGTCTGCGGCCAGACGTACATCATGATCCGGTTGGTGTCGAACCGCTTGTTCTGCGGCCGCTGCGCCTGGATGTTGCGGATCGCGTCGAGGCAGGCGGTGACCGCGTCCTCGAGCGCGGGCAGGGCGACCAGCCGACCGTCGGCTTCGCGCAGCGGCGTCAGGTCGCGGACCTGGCCCATCGCGATCAGCCGCTCGTCGGCCGGGTTGCTCTTCGCCACGGCCTTGAAGAGGTAGATCTCCTCGTCCGCCGACGGCAGCCGGGTGAGGTCGAACTCGCGCAGCCGCTCCAGCTGCAGCCGCTGCGCGATCTGCGGGTGCAGGCCGCGGATCAGCCGGTCCTCGGTGAAGCCCGCGCCGTCGCGCCGGAAGGTGAAGTGGTGGTGCATCACCGCGCCGCCGGTGCCGGCCACGGTGACCACGATCCGGCGCACGCTCGCCGGCACCCCGTGCTCGGCCAGCAGCGCGCCGAGCCGCTCGGCCGTCGCGTCGACGTCCGGCTGGTCCTCCCAGCGCAGGTACAGGTCGGCGACGACGCCGTCGGTCGCCACCTCGCCGAGCGCGCGCAGCGCGTCGGGCAGGGCGGTGAAGTCGACGGCCGTGGTGACCAGCGGCAGCGCGCCGTCCGGGGTGTTCAGCTCGGCGGTCAGCCATCGGGAGCCGCCCGCGTCCCGCACGGCGACTCCGGTCAGCCTGCGGTTGCCGTAGTAACGGCGCGTCAGCACTTCCAGCAGCGGCGCGTGGTCGCGGCCCGGCCGCCCGATCCGCTGCCCGATCAGCCGGACGAGGGGCTGCGAGCCGGTGATCATGGCCTGGATCCGCTCGGCGCGGTCGGCGGCGTCCGGGTGCTGGTCGAGGTAGCGCAGCTCGGTGCGGACGGCGGCGTACACCTCGGCGCGGTGGCGGCGCAGCAGCGGCTGGGCGAACCAGCGGAACACCACACCGCGGGCCAGGTCGGACACCGCGGGGAAGCGCACCTGCGTGGCTTCGACCAGGTGCTCCAGGGCCAGCCCGGCGCGGTCGCTCAGCGACTCCGCCGGCTGCGCCCCGGCCAGCCACAGCCGCAGCACCTCGGAGACGACGGCGACGTCGGCCGAAGTCCGTTGCTGCGCCAGGAAGATCCGGAAGACCGCGGACTCCAGCTCGGGGGTGCGCTCCAGGTCGGTAAGACCGTAGTGGCCGAGCACCTTGGCCAGCTTGGCCTGGAAGCCTTCGCTGACGCCCGCGCGCTCGACGTCGAGGCTCTGCAGGTAGCTGTGGAAGAACTCGCGCGGGCTGTGCACCGCGCCGTTCGGCACGGTGTCCTCGCCGCCCGGGGTGTTGCGGCTCAGCTCGGACAGGTCGGCGAAGACGGTGAGCAGCTCCAGCTCGCCTTCGACCGGACGGCCGTCCAGCTCGGCGCGCGCGGCGACGTAGGCCGACAGGACGCGCTTGCGCTCCGACGGGTCGACGTCGAAGCCGAGCAGCAGGCTGCGCAGGTCCTGGAGACCGCGCTCGACGCGGTCGGCCGCGGAGACGTCCGCCGCCTCGGCCGGCAGCTCGATCTCGACGGTCTCGGTCTCCTCGGCGACCTCGTCGCCGGCGCCGTCGGCCACCGGCTCCAGGCGCATCAGCGGCGCGCCGGTCTCGACCTGGCTGCCGACCGACACCGGGCATTCGCGGACGCGGGCGCGGAACGGCGCGCGCAGCACCGTCTCCATCTTCATGCTCTCCAGCACGAGGATCGGCGCGTTCGCCTCGACCTCGTCGCCGACCGACAGCGGCGTCGCGACCACCAGCGCGGGCGCGGGGGAGCGGACGACACCGCCTTCGTCCCGGCTGACGCGGTGGGTGATGCCGTCGACCTCGACGAGGTGGATCGGGCCGTGCGTGGCCGCCACGAAGCGGAACCCCTGCCCGTTGACCCGGATCCGGCCGCTGTGGGCGTCGAAGCGGTCGATCTCGACGTCGGCGTGGTGCACCTCCGACGTCCCGGCCGAAACGCCGACGCGGAAGCGCTTCTGGCCGATGCGCGCGACGCTGACGCGGTAGCCGACGCCGCGGAGCTTGAGGTCGAGCGGGCGGCCGGTCTCGTGCTGGACCTGCGGGCGGCCACCGTGCGCGGTGGCCAGCAGCCGCCGGACGGAGACCTCTTCCTCGTCCTCGTAGGCCTCGATGGCGGCCGCGGCGAGCGCGACGGCGGAGTGCCGGTGGGTGACCAGGCGGCCTTCGGCGCGGACGCGGTCGATCCAGCCGGTGTCGGCGCTCGCGTCGATGACCTCGGGCTGGTCGAGCAGGTCGAGCACGAAGCTCTTGTTGGTCGCGCCGCCCTCGATGATCACGGTGGTCTCGGCCATCGCGCGGCGGAGGCGGCCGAGCGCCTCGTCGCGGTCGCGGCCGTAGGCGATGATCTTGGCGATCATCGAGTCGAAGTCGGCGGGAATGGTGTCGCCCTCGCTGACGCCGGTGTCGACGCGGATGCCCGGGCCGGCGGGCAGCGCCAGCCGCGCGATGCGGCCGGGGGAGGGGGCGAAGTCGCGGTCGGGGTCCTCGGCGTTGAGCCGGGCTTCGACGGCGTGGCCGAGCTCGGCGGGCTGGTCGCCTTCGAGCTTGCCGCCGCCGGCGACGTGCAGCTGCAGCTTGACCAGGTCGGTGCCGGTGGTGATCTCGGTGATCGGGTGCTCGACCTGCAGGCGGGTGTTGACCTCGAGGAAGGCGAACAGCTTCTCGCCGGGGTGGTAGAGGAACTCGACGGTGCACGCGCCGCGGTAGCCGACGGCGACCGCGAGCCGTTCGGCCGACGTCTTCAGCTCGGCGGTCTGCGCCGGGTCGAGGACCGGCGACGCGGACTCCTCGATGATCTTCTGGTTGCGCCGCTGCACCGAGCAGTCGCGGACGCCGAGCGCCCACGCCGTCGCGCCGTCGGAGATCACCTGGACCTCGACGTGGCGGGCGCCGGTGACCAGGCGCTCGAGGAACACGACGCCGGAACCGAACGCGCGCAGCGCTTCCTGGCTGGTGCGCTCGTAGGCGTCGGCGAGGTCTTCGCCGGAGGCGACCATGCGGATGCCGCGCCCGCCGCCGCCCGCGGTCGCCTTGAGCATCAGCGGGTAGCCGATCCGGTCGCCGGCCTTCAGCGCGTCTTCGAGGGTGGCGACCTCGCCGCGGCTCCACGGCGCGACCGGCACGCCGACCTCTTCGGCGATCAGCTTCGCGCCGATCTTGTCGCCGAGCTTGCGCATCGCGTCCGCGCTCGGGCCGACGAAGGTGATGCCGATCTTCTCGCACAGCTCGGCGAAGGCCGGGTCCTCGGCGACGAAGCCCCAGCCGACCCACGCGGCATCGGCCTTCGTCTCGACCAGGGCCTTTTCGAGCTTGGCCAGGTCGAGGTACGGGCGGGCCGACGCCGGACCGAGGTCGTAGGCCAGGTCGGCCTCACGGACGAAGGTGGCCGTGCGGTCCGCGTCGGTGTAGAGGGCGACCGTCTCGATCCGCGTCCCGGTTTCCGCCGACAGATCCCGGACGGCGTGGATGAGCCGCATCGCGGCCTCTCCGCGGTTGACGATGGCGACACGATTGAACACCGGCTGAGCCTCCCAAGTACCCACGCACAGAAGGCGACGCACCTGTTCCGGGGCGTCGCCTGCACCTGTCTCTACCCTGCTGGATTACCGCCGGGTAGACCAATGTCCGCCATGGCGCATGCCAAGGCGGCTGCGTTGTGGGAACCCCACAAAAAGCGACCCGCGCCACACCGCCGGGGCCGGATTTCTCGCGAGGACTGCCACAAAGCACGGTGCGCAGCTTACGGCGGGAACAAGTAGGGGAACATCCGGTGATGCGGAAGTACGGGACCCCTGTTCCGCCCGGACGCGGCTCGGGGCCGGTGGGTCAGGAGGCCAGGAGGACGTGCGACTCCAGCACCTGGCTCAGCTCCCGCTGCTCCGCTTCCGACAGCGGCACGGCGGCGACGCTGCAGCGGCCGTCCGGGCCCGGGGCCGTCGTGATCGCCAGCACCGGCCGACCGTCGATTTCGCGGAGGGTCACCCGGCCGCCGCAGGCCAGGTCGACGCTGACCCCGGGTCGGTCACGATGCCTGCCCAGCCAGCGGCTGACGAAGTCGAAGGTCATCGCGGTCTCCCCTCGGAAAGCACTCCCTGTTCAGCACAGGTGTCACGCGTTAATGCCCCGGATACACCGGGTTCACACCCCGTCGGGCGGAAAAGTCAGCGTGGGCCGGCCGCGGCCATCACGGATTTCGCGGCATCCGGCCAGTTTCCGCCGGTCACGACGGTGTTGTCACTGATGACGACGTTCGTGCCGAGGTTCTTGACGACCGTGTTGTCGGTGAAGTTGCCGTGGATCCGGATGTCGTGGATGGTCGGCGTCCACATGCCGGTCCAGCGGCCGGTCTCGTTGCTCACGACGTTGCCGTAGGTGTTCCAGTACGAGCTTCCCTCGTCGTGGTAGAGCATGTTGTTGTTGTGCGGGGCGGTGTGCACCCAGTTGCCCGCGGTGACCGATTCGGTGGTGCCGTCCTGCCCGCCGAGGGTGTAGATCGGGCCACCGTCGAGCAGCGTGCGCATCACGTCGTGGATGTCGTTGCCGAGGATCCGGTTGTCGCGGGAGTAGATCGTGCCGCGGCGGCAGGCCGTCAACCCCTGCTTGGCCTGCAGTTCGCACGGGGACGCCCAGCCCCAGCCCCAGCCGAGCGAGATGCCCGAATACGGCGTTCCGGCGATCGCGTTGTGCTCGATCGTGGTCCGCCTGCCGTGGCCGGCCCAGATCCCGACGGCGTCGTGGTAGTCCTGGCCCGGCGTCGTGATCGTGTTGTCGGCGATCGTCGTGTCCAGCGTCATCCGTGCCGGGTCGGTGAGGTAGTAGTCGTCGACCTCGCCGGACGCGATCGCGCCGGCGCTGGTGTCGGTGAAGTGGTTGCGGGTGACGCGGGCGTCCTGGGTGCCGTCGGCGAGGGCCAGTCCGACCCCGCCGAGCCCGCGGAACGTGCTGCCGGTGACGGAGATCCCGCGTCCGCGATGGATCTCCAGTGCGGCGGGTGGCCGGATCGGCGCGTGCGGAGCCGCGGCCGCCCACTGCACGCCGGCCTGGTTGTCGACGTAGCCGTCGCGCGACGGCAGGGTCCACGTCGTCCCGGTGAAGGTGAGGCCGTCGAAGCTCAGGTCCCGGACCGGGCGGACCGCGTCCGGCGTGACGACGAAGGCGTCGACCAGGAACGGCCGGTCACCCGCGCTGGTCAGGGTCACGGTGTGCCGGCCCTTCGGCAGGTCCTGGACCGAGTAGACGACCTGCTGCGCGAGCCGGACGTCGCCGGCTTCGGTGTGCGGCTTTCCGTCGGGCCGTCCGTCGACGGTCGCGGTGAACGCGCCCTGGCCGGTGTTCGTCTCGGCCAGGACGTCCAGCCCGGTGCCGGTGAAGGAGTAGCTGACCGAGGCTCCCTCGGTGGACGTGACGTGCACGCCGTCCTGGTAGTCGCCGACCTGGCGGTTCGCCGACGTCGTCCAGGCGCCGCGGTAGGTCGCGGTGTCGTCGTCGACCGGCGCGAGGTGGCCGGGCGTGCCCGACGCTCTCACGAGGGTCTCGAGCAGCGGCAGCTCGACGTCGGCCTTCGCCATGTCCTGGCCCGGCAACGGGATGTAGGACAGGCGCCCGGCGCGCTTGTCGAGGTACCACTGGCCGGGCCTGGTGAGCAGCTCGTAGGCGTTCTCGACCCAGCTGACGCCGTCGAGCTTGGGGAGCCCGTTGCCGTTGAAGGGGAACTGCCGGTTGACGACCGCGGTGTTGTTGTTCCGCCAGCACTCCGGTTGCACGGTGAGCGCGGATCCGGTGCCGTCACGGCTGATCGAAGCCAGCGGGCAGCGCATCTGCTTCCACTTGTTCTCCTGGACGACCTCGACGCCCGTCTGGTTCGTCAACGCGGCGAAGGACGGGTCGGGGGTGCTGAACCCGGTCGCGGTGACCGTGAACGTCGCGGGGGAGAGCGCGGTGCGGGCGCGTTCGGCGCGGGCGCCGTCGACGAACAGCTGCCGGGTGTCGGTGCCCGCGGGGACCGCGGCGGTGTAGATGTCGCGGGCCGCGTCGGTCTTCGTGAACCCGGTGACGCGGCGGGCGCCGGTCAGCACGGGCGTTTCACCGGGAGCGGCCCGGAAGGCGATCTTCGCGTCGGTCCGCGGCACTTCGAGCGTCTTCGTCAGGCGGTAGGTGCCGCCGCGGAGGAGGACCGTGACGTCGCCGCGTTCGCGCGCCAGCAGCCGGGAAGCGCTTTCCAGGGCGCACGGCCGGTGCCACGCGCACGCCGTGCCGTGGCCGTCCGGGGCCACGACCAAGGTGCGTCCGGGAGTCGCGTCCGCCGGTGCCATGAGCGTGACGGCGGCCAGGAGGGCCGCACCCAGGGCCGTGACCAGTCTTCCGATCCGCATGACTCGTGACGCTGGCAGCTCATACATCAGATGTCAATGCGACTGAGCGGCACTCAGATGTGTCGACGTGCGGAAATCGTGATTAGACATCGGATGAATGTGCCGGTGAGCGGTATGAAGAACCGGCCGGCGTGCCCTGCGCCATGATGGCCGGATGAAACTCGGGCAGCTGGCGTCGACCGCGCGGGACCTGTTCACGGCGAAGCTCGTCTACGGCGATCCGGTCGAGCGTGACGGGACCGTCGTGATCCCGGCCGCGACCGTCTTCGGCGGTGGGGGCGGCGGCGCGGGCGACACGGACGCGCTGCCGGTGCGGGAAGGTGCCGGGTTCGGGGTGGTCGCCCGGCCGGCCGGGGCGTTCGTCGTCCGGGGTGGCGCCGTGACCTGGGTGCCCGCCGTCGACGTCACGCGGCTCGGGCTGGCCGCCGCCGTCACCGTCGTCGCCCTCGCCGGGATCCTCGCCCGGCGCGCCAAGGCTTGACCGGACCCGCCGATCGGACACTGCCTGACCGGACATCGCCGCTGCGCGCCGAAAGTTCACCGCCGGTTCTTGTCGGCGTTCGCGTTGCTCCCCTAGCGTCGGGGCGTCTTTCGATGCGGAGGTACGCATGAGTTCTGGGGACTTGAGCCGGCGCGCGCTGCTGCGCGCGAGCGGCGTGGCGGCGGCCGGGGCGGCCTTGGGGATGCTGCCCGGCGTCGCGTTCGCCGACCAGCCGGGCGGCACCGGCAGCCAGACCCGGACGGTCACGGGCACCCTGAAACCGGACGTGCCGGACTGGTACTACCTGCCGGTCGACGTCCCGCGCGGGGTGCGCCAGATCGACGTCGTCTACTCCTACGACAAGCCCCAGGTGCCCGCCGGGACCCGCGGGAACGCCTGCGACATCGGCATGTTCGGCCCGGAAGGCCACGAGCTGGGCAACGCGCGCGGCTTCCGCGGCTGGTCCGGCGGCTTCCGCGACCGGTTCTCGATCAGCGCGGCCGAGGCGACGCCCGGCTACCTCGCCGGCCCGGTCAAGCCGGGCCGGTGGCACGTCATCCTCGGGCCGTACACCGTCGCGCCGCAGGGCCTGAACTACAAAGTGGACATCACGCTGACCTTCGGGCCGGACGCGGCACCGTTCGTGCCGAAGCCCGCGCCGGAGTCCGCGCCGGCCCGCGAGCGCGGCCGCGCCTGGTACCGCGGCGACGGCCACCTGCACACCGTGCACTCCGACGGCCGCCGCACCCCGGACCAGCTGGTCGCCGACGCGCGCGCCGCCGGCCTCGACTTCATCGTCTCCACCGACCACAACACGTCGAGCTCCCAGCTCGTCTGGGGCCGGTACGCCACCGACGACCTGCTGATCCTCAACGGCGAAGAGGTGACGACGCGGTCCGGGCACTGGCCCGCGATCGGCCTGCCCGCCGGCACGTGGATCGACTGGCGCTACCGGGCCGCCGACCCGCAGGACTTCCGCCGCTTCACCGACCAGGTGCACCGCGCGGGCGGCCTGGTCACCGCGGCGCACCCGTTCGCGAACTGCTTCGGCTGCACCTACGAGTTCGCGTACGAGATCGCCGACCTCGTCGAGGTGTGGAACGGGCCGTGGACCCAGGACGACGAGGCGAGCGTCATCCACTGGGACGGCCTGCTGCGCGGCGGCCGGTTCATCCCGGCCATCGGCGACTCCGACGCGCACAACCCGGACCAGCGCGTCGCGCTGCCGCACACCGTGGTGCTCGCGGACCGGTTGCGCCGCAAGGAACTCCTGGAGGGCCTGAAGGCGGGACGGTCGTGGCTGGCGGAGTCGTCGGCGGTCCAGCTGGACTTCACGGTGTCCGGCGGCGGCCGTACGGCGGGGATCGGCGAGCGGCTCCCGGCGGGCACCGGGACGCCGGTGACGGTGCGCGCGGCGGTCGGCGGCGTGCCGGGGACGACGGTCACGTTCCTCGACCAGCTGGGGCCGGAGCACACGGAGACGATCGGCGACTCGGGAGCGGCCACGGTGACGTGGACGACGTACCCGCGTTACTCGCGGTGGGTGCGCGTCGAGGTCCGTCGCCCGTCCGGGGGCCCGAACACCACCCAGCCGAACGCGATGGTGGCGATGTCCAATCCGATCTTCCTCGGCGCCACCCACTGAACCTCCACCCGGCGCCCCGCGTCCTGCCTTTGGCAGACTAGGACGAACGGGTGAAGGCGAGGCAGAGTGCGCGGGTGTGGCCTGAAGGTGGCCCTCTTCCTGGGGGCGGTCGTGGTACTGACCGCGGGGGTCGTCGTGGCGGTGGTGCTGACGCGCAGCCCGGTGCGGACGCCGGGCTGCACGGTGGCCGTGGCCGGGCAGAACGGGTACACGTTCACGCCGGAGCAGATGGACAACGCCGCCCGGATCGCGGCCGTCGGGACCAAGCTGGGACTGCCGCCGCACGCGGTCACGGTCGCGCTGGCCACGGCGTTGCAGGAGTCGAAGCTGCAGAACCTCGAGGGCGGTGACCGCGACTCGGTCGGGTTGTTCCAGCAGCGGCCCAGCCAGGGCTGGGGCACGGTCACGCAGCTGCGCGACCCGGTCTACGCCGCGACGGCGTTCTACGAGAAGCTCGAGAAGCTGCCCGGCTGGGAGACGCTGCCGGTCACCGAGGCGGCCCAGGAGATCCAGCGCTCGGGCGTCCCGGACGCGTACGCGCAGTGGGAGCCGCAGTCCCGCGCGATGGCGGCGGCGTTCACCGGCCAGTTCCCGGCCACGCTGACCTGCCGCAACCTGACGTTGGCGCCGCCCGGCGACCTGGCGGCCGCCGCCACCGCGGAGCTGGGCACGGCCAAGCTGAGCGGAGCCCACCCGCCGGCGCAGGGGTGGACGTACGCGAGCTGGCTGGTCGGCCGCGCGGAGGCGCTGGGCGTCGACAAGGTGAGCTTCGCCGGCCAGACGTGGACGGCGGAGTCCGGCGCCTGGGCCCCGGACTCCGCCGCCGGCCCGGACCTGTCCCTGCACCAGGCCCCACCACCCCAGCCAAGCCCGTGATCGGAGGGGCATCACCCGTGTCCGGAGGGGCATCACGCGTGATTGGAGGGGCATCACGGTGATGCCCGCCCAGACACGGGTGATGCCCGCTCAATCACGCGTGATGCCCGGCTGATCACGGGTGATGCCTCTCCGAACACGCCTTCCGGTCAGGGGACCAGGATCGCTCGGCCGCGGATGCGTCCGGCGTCGAGGTCGTCCAGGGCCTCCTGGAAGTCGTCCAGCGAGTAGCGGGCCGTGTGGAGCTTCACGCGGCCCTGCGCGGCCAGCACCATCAGCTCGCACAGGTCGTTGTAGGACCCCACCAGGTTGCCGATCAAGTTGATCTCCGTCGAGATGACGTCGATCGTCGGGACGTCGATGTTCTCGCCGTAGCCGACGACGTGGTAGTCGCCCGCCCGCCGCAGCATCGCGATCCCGTCGCGCGTCGCGCCGCCCTCGCCGACGAAGTCGATCACCGTCTCGGCGCCGTTCCCGCCGGTCAGGTCGAGCACCTGCGAGACCTGGGAGCCGTCGCCTACCACGCCGTGGTCCGCGCCGATCGACACCGCCAGCTTCACCGCCTCCGGGTTGCGGTCCACGACGATCAGCTCGGCCGCCGAGATCGCCTTGAGCACCTGGATGCCGATGTGCCCGAGCCCGCCCGCGCCGATGACGACGCACTTGTCGCCCGGACGCAGGCGCCGCGCCGCTTTCGCCGCCGCGTGATACGCCGTCAGCCCGGCGTCCGCCAGCGCCGCGACGTCCGCCGGCTCCAGCGAGTCGTCGATCTTCACGACACTGCGCGCGGACGTCTTGAGGTACTCGGCGTAGCCGCCCGCGGTGTCGATGCCGGGGAACTGCGACTGCGTGCAGTGGACGTCGTCGCCGAAGCGGCACGCCCGGCACAGCCCGCACGTGATCAGCGGGTGCACGATCACCTTGTCGCCCTCGGCGACGTTCGTGACCGCACTGCCGACCGCGTGCACCCAGCCCGCGTTCTCGTGCCCGATCGTGTAGGGCAGCGTGACGCCGGACTTCTCCTTCCACTGCCCTTCCAGGATGTGCAGGTCGGTGCGGCACACGCCCGCGCCACCGATCTTCACGATGACGTCGAACGGGCCGGTGACCGCGGGCTCCGGGACGTCGGTCATCCGCAACGGCTCGTCGTACCCGACGACCTGGACCGCCTTCATGCTGAAACCTCCACAGTGGACTCGGGGTAACGGGTGCGGAGCAGCCCGCGGCAAAAGTGCGAGTTGCCTTCGATCGAGATGCGGACCGACCGGGCGAACCGTAGCCGCAGCGGGATTTCCTCGCGGGGGAACGGGGTTCCGTCGTGATCGACGAGCACCGGGGAGGAAGGATCGGACGGAAGCCCGAGCGCTTCCCGCCGCCGCAGCAGTGCCGCGGCGGCGGGAACGTCCGGCAGGTCCGCGAGGGTGACGCCGTGCAGGTCGACGTCCTCGTCCGCGCGCAGCAGCACCGTCAGCGCGCGTTCCATCGCCGCCTGGTGCGCCTTGCGCCGGAACGTCAGCCTCAGCTCCTCGAGGTCTTCCTCGGCTTCGTGGCCGAACGTCCCGCGGTAGCCGGCGTCCGCGGCGAGCCCGCGGTTGATGAGATCGGAGTCGTGGTGGTCGTCGAGCTCCACCACGACCTCGGACGTCCACGGCAGCGCGGTCAGCACGTCCTTGGCGTCCGACGCCATGAGGTAGGCGAAGTTCGGCGCGCAGAACGACGTCGGCAGTCGCAAGTGGACGGTCACCCGGGTGCCGTCCACGGTGAGCGACTTGACGAAGCCGAGGTCGGTGATGGGCTCGTCGAGCTCCGGGTCGAGAACCGCGTCCAGCGCGGTGTAGGCGTCCACGTCACGCCACCGACACGGCCTGGGTCTCGATCGGCGCGAGCCGCAGCTCCGCGGGCACCGGGATGTCGTACATCGCCGCCGCGTTGAGGCCGAGGATCTTCTTCTTCTGGTCGGCCGTCAGCGGTGCGTACTCCGGCAGGTCTTCCGGGATCTGGAAGTCCACGAACCGCTCGACCAGCCAGCGAGGCGTCCAGATCGCGTAGTCGCTGGAGAACTGGATCCGGTCTTCGTCGAGCCAGTACAGCAGTTCGCCGATGATCTGCGCGAAGTACTTCGGCCGCGTGTGGATGAACGGCATCGCGACGGCGAGGCCCGCGTGGACGTTCGGCTCCTGCGTCGCGATCCAGCAGAAGTCCTCCAGCCGGGGCAGGCCGCAGTGCTCCACGACGAAGTTGAGGTCGGTGAAGTCGGTGGCCACGTGGTCGACGTCGGCGACGTCGAAGGCGTCGCGGTCCAGCGGGCGGATCGTCGGTCCCTTGTGGACGTGGATGTTCTTGATCCCGAGTTCCTGGCAGGCCTCGAAGTACTTGTACGTCCACTTGTCGTCGAGCTTGTACCCGCGCGAGTCGCCCTGCCACTCGGCGGTGTAGAGCTTGACGCCCTTGAGGCCGAAGCGCTCGGCGTCGCGCTTGAGCTGGTCCAGCCCGGCCTGTTCGAGCCGCGGGTCGAAATTGTGGTTGTACGTGAGCTTGTCGGGGTGCTTCTGCTGGAGGGCGAAGGCTTCCTCGGTCTGCCCGAAGCCGTTGTTGTAGAACGCGCCGAGGTGGGCGGGCTGGAAGATCGCGTGGTCGACGTACCCGTCGTCGAACAGGTCCTTCATCAGCCGCTCGCCGCCCTGGTAGAGGTAGTCCTCGTACGGCCAGACCTCGGACTCGGGGCTGAGGTTGCGGTGGTAGTCGTAGAAGCAGTCGATGAACTGCTTGCCGTGGATGTTGCGCTGGTTCTCCGGCCGTGCGTCCCAGAGTGCCACGTGGGCATCCACGATGAAGTACGTCTCGCCGTCCTTGCTGTACATCCGGGTCCTCCACGTCGTCGTGTGTTGCTGGGACGGTAGGGACGTCGGCGCTGGTCAGGGACCCTTCGCGTGTCTCGATATGAGACAGCGCGCACTCCCGGCGTCCGATCGGTGGACGTACGGTGGGGGAGTCCGACGCAGAGCCGCGTCCCGGGAGGCCGAGGTGGAGAACCCGCAGGTGCAGGTCACGCGCTCGTTCGACGCGCGCGGGGCGGCCGCCATCGCGCCCCGGCTGCGGGCGTCGTGGCAGCGCAGCGAGCGGTACGGCGTGCCCGAGGACGAGGTCGTGCCGGTCTTCTCGGGCGCGGTCGACACCGGGTCACTGCTCTACGAATGCGGCACCGAGGTGCTGCGCGGCCTGCAGACGACGCTGGCCAACGAGCCGATCAGCCTGATGATCACCGACAGCGAAGGCCTGGTGCTGAGCCGGCTGTGCACGGACGCGTCCATCAACCGCTCGCTCGACCGCGTGCACCTGGCGCCGGGGTTCTACTTCGCGGAGAGCAACGCGGGCACCAACGGGCTCGGCCTGGCGCTCGCCGACCGGGCGCCGTCGCTGGTCCGGGCGAGCGAGCACTACTGCACCGACCTGCGGGGCTACACCTGCGCGGCGGTCCCGGTGCTCGACCCGCTGACCGGTGCGCTCGCCGGCAGCGTCAACCTCACGACCTGGTCGGAGCAGTCGTCGGGGCTGCTGCTGGCGCTGGCGCAGGCCGCCGCCGGGAACACCGCGGCGCTGATGCTGGCGCGCGCGTCCGGGCGCATCGCCCGGCCGACCCCGCGAGGCGAGGTCTTCCGGGTCTACGCCGACCGCGTCGACCCGGGTGACGTGCCGCGGCTTTCGCCCGCCTGGACCACCGCGGTCGCCGAGGCGCACACGGCGTTCGGCGCCGGTCGGGTGGTCGCGGTCGTCGGTGAGCCGGGCGCGGGCAAGACGGCGCTGGCGGCGCTGGCGCGGCGGGACCTGCGGCCCCGCGAGCGCCTCCTCAACGCGCGCCCGCCGGCCCCCGACGACGTCGACACGTGGCTGACGCTGTGGACGCCCGAGCTGGCCAAGGACGGCACGTGCGTGATCGTGTCGGGCGTGGAGGCGCTGCCCGCGTGGGCGGCGGAGGAGCTGGCGCGGCGGTTCGCCGAGGTCCGGGGCGGCGGGCCGGCACCGTTCGTGCTCACCGCGGTGGACGCCGGCTCGGTGCCGGCGGCGCTGCGGCCGCTGGTCGACCTGGTCGTCGAGCTGCCGGCGCTGCGGTTCCGGCCGGACGACGTCCTCCCGCTGGCCCACCACTTCGCCCGGCGGGACCGCGGCCGGGACGTCACGTTCACTTCGGCGGCGTCACGGGCGTTGACGGCGTTCGACTGGCCGGAGAACGCGAAGCAGCTACGGCGGGTTGTGCGCGAAGCGGCTTCGCGGTCCGACGTGATCGACACGGCGCATCTGCCCGCCGAGGTGTTCAGCGGAGTGGGACATCGGTTGAGCCGGTTGCAGGCGATGGAACGGGACGAGATCGTCCGGTGCCTGTCCGAGCCGGGGGCGACGGTGGTGCACGCGGCGGAGAAGCTCGGCATGGGCCGGGCGACGCTCTACCGGAAGATGGCGCAGTACGGGCTGAACGCGCGGCAGCTGAAGTCGTAGCCGGGCAGGTCAGCGCGTGGCCTGGGCCCAGCGCACCGCCGGGCCCATCGCCCAGCCCGCCGCCAGGAAGACCGCGCCCAGCAGCAGCCACCCCGGCAGGCCCCAGCCGATCACGACGGTGCTGAGCAGCACCGGCCCGATCGCGCGCGCCACCGACACCCCCGTGCCGAAGAACCCCTGGTACTGCCCCTGCCGGTCGGCCGGCGCCAGCGCGAAGCCGATTTCCCAGGTGCCGGCCGACTGCAGCATCTCGCCGAACACCTGCACCACCGCGCCCACCACCAGCACCGCGAACGCGATCCACGGCGAAGTCCCGGACGCCGACAGCGCGAACGCCACGCAGGACGCGAGGAGCAGCACGCCGGACCGGCGCACCATCCGCGCCGCCGAGCCGATGCTCGCCAGGCGTCCCGCGACCCGGACCTGGAGCAGCACCACGACGACCGTGTTGAGCACGAACAGCGCGGACACCGTCCAGCCCGGCGCGGCGGTCCGCTCGACGATCCACAGCGGGATCGCGACGCTCAGCAGCGGCATCCGCAGCAGCAGGATCGCGTTGAGCAGCGTCACCAGCGCGTAGGGCCGGTCGCGCAGCACCGCCAGCTTCGGCTCCCCGGCGCGCGGGGCCGACGGAGTCACGGCGGGCAGCGCGAGCATGAGACCGGCGGTGACCACGAAGGTCGCGGCGTCGAGGACGAAGACCGTCAGGTACGCCGGCGCGGTGTCGGCCGAGAGCGCGAGGCCGCCCAGGCCGGCGCCGACGGCGAGCCCCGCGTTGCCCGCCGACTGCAGCTGGGCCCGGATGCGCGTCCGCCGCTCCGGGTCGGCGAGCGCGGCCAGCAGCGCCTGGCGGACGGCGGCCAGACCGGTCTGGCAGCTGCCGTAGAGGCACGCGGCGAGGACGAACAGCAGCGGCGTGCGGACCAGCAGGAACGTCAGGATGGACGCGCTCGTCGCCAGCGCGAGCAGCACCGCGGAGCCGCGCGCGCCGTGGCGGTCGGCGAGGTGGCCGAGCGGCACGCCCGCGACCGAGCCGACCGCCCAGCCGAGCGTGAGGCCCAGCCCGACCTGCGCCGGCGTCAGCCCGACGATCCGCGTGAAGAACAGCACCGAGCAGGTCAGGAACGCGCCGTCGCCGAGCGACCCGGCCAGCTGGGCGGCGGCCAGCAGCCGGCCGGGGCGGGCGGGAGCGGGGCGGTCCAAGGTCACGGTCATGGGGTAACGGTAGATCGCCACTTGGCCCGATCCCAGATCCAATTCTCTCGAAACGGATTGGGCCAATGTAGGCTCGCCGGATGGACTTCCACGTCAGCCTGGCCGGGCGTGGCGACCTGTCGGTCCGGATCTACCGGCAGCTGCGCGACGCCGTGCTGGACGGCAGGCTGCGGGCGGGGGAGCGGCTGCCGCCGACCCGGGAGCTGGCGCGGCGCCTGGCGGTCTCGCGCAACACCGTCGCGGTCGCCTACGACCGGCTGACCGCCGACGGGTTCCTCACCGGCCGGGTCGGCGCCGGGACGTACGTCAGCGGTTCGCTGCCGGTGCCGAAGCCGCGCAAGGCTCCTGCGGCGCACGGGCCACGGCCGAAGGTGATCTGGCGGTCGTTGCCGGCGCCGGTCGCCGCGGTGGCGGAGGCGCCGGCGTACGACTTCCGCGTCGGCATCCCCGACGCGGCGCTGTTCCCGC
The DNA here is from genome assembly GCF_902497555.1 of Amycolatopsis camponoti. NCBI lineage: Bacteria > Bacillati > Actinomycetota > Actinomycetes > Pseudonocardiales > Pseudonocardiaceae > Amycolatopsis > Amycolatopsis camponoti. The sequence continues at coordinate 3,656,824 of NZ_CABVGP010000001.1, forward strand.
TCGAAACCTGGCGGCGCTTCCTCGCCCGCGAACTCCGTGACAGCGTCTCGCACTACGCGGATCCGGCCGGGCACGCCGGCCTGCGCGCGGCGATCGCCCGCCACGTCGGCGTGTCCCGCTCGGTGCGCGCCGACGCCGACGACGTGCTCGTCACGCAAGGGGCGCAGCAGGCCCTCGACCTGCTCTGCCGGGTGCTGATTTCGCCGGGTGACCGGGTGGCCGTCGAAGAACCCGGCTACCGGCAGGCGAAGCTGCTCTTCGCGTCCCACGGCGCCGAAGTCGTCGGTGTGCCCGTGGACGGCGAAGGTCTCGACGTGGCCGCGCTGCCGTCGCGGACGAAGCTGGTGTACGTCACGCCGTCACACCAGTTCCCGCTCGGGACGCCGATGTCCCTGGCCCGCCGCACGGCGCTGCTGGCGTGGGCCGCGCGCGCGGACGCGGTCGTCGTCGAGGACGACTACGACAGCGAGTTCCGGTTCTCCGACCGGCCCCTGGAGCCGTTGCAGAGCCTGGACCGCGGCGGGCGCGTGGCGTATGTCGGGTCGTTCTCGAAGACGCTTCTTCCCATGCTGCGCCTGGGGTTCCTCATCGCACCGCCATCGCTGCAGAACGCGTTGCGGCACGCGCGCCAGCTGTCGGACTGGCACGGCGACGTCCCGGCCCAGGCGGCGCTGGCCCGGTTCGTCGACGAAGGGCTGCTGGCCCGCCACATCCGCCGCGCGACGAAGGTGTACGCGGAGCGCCACGAGCGTCTGGTGTCCACTGTGGACCGGTTGTTCGCGGGACGTCTCCGGGTGGTCCCGTCGGCGGCCGGGCTGCACCTGTGCGCCCTCGCCGACGTCGACCTGGAGCCGATCGCCGCACGGGCGGCGGCCGCGGGAGTGGCGGTCCAGACGCTTTCCGACCTGTGCGGCGGCTTCTTGGGGCCGGAGCCGGCGCCGGGGCTGGTGCTGGGCTACGGCTCGATCCCGGTGGAGAGGATCGACGACGGACTCTCGGCGCTGGACCGGGCTTGGGGCTCCACGTGGTGATCCGTGCGGCGGCGCGCGGCGATCAGCAGCCCGCCCGCCGATGTCGCCACCGCCGTACCCAGGACCAAGAGCCAGCCGTGGCGGAAGTCCGTCAGGTCCGGCGTTCCCGCGAAGATCGCCACCAGGACCGCCGTTCCCAGGACCGTTCCGATCTGCCGCGCCGTGTTGACCATCGACGACCCCGCGCCCCACCGGGGCGGTGGCAGGACCGTGCCCACCACGCCCGACAGGCTCGGCAGGATCAGCCCGACGCCGATGCCCGTCAGGAGCTGACCCGGCAGCATCGACGTCGCGTAGTCGGGCGTCGAACCCATGCGCAGCAACCAGAGCAGCACGCCCGCCCCGAACGAGACGCCGCCGAGGGCGACCACCGGGCCCGGGCCGAAGCGGTGCACGAACCGGCCGCCCAGGATCGACACCGGCACCACCATCAGCGGGCCCGGGGCCAGGGACAGGCCGGCCACCAGGATCGAGTCGTGCCAGATCGACGTCAGGAACAGCACGTTGCCGAACAGCATCGCGGCGAACCCGGCCGCGAACACCCCGGTCGTGACGCACGCCAGCCACAGCGTGGGGACGCGCAGCGCCGGCAGGTCCAGCACCGGTACGGCGTGGCGCGCCGAGCGCAGCGGTACCCAGGCCAGCGCGACGGCGGCGACCGCGAACGCGAGCAGCACCGGCCCCGAGGTCCAGCCGTGGTCGGGTGCTTCGACCAGCGCGTAGGCCAGCGCCCCGACGCCGACCAGGAGGCCGGCCGCGCCGAGCAGGTCCGGGACGCCGGTGGTGGTGTCCCGCGACTCGCGCAGCACCCGGGGCCCGGCCAGCAGCGTCAGCGCGCAGATCGGCAGGTTCACCAGGAACACCCAGCGCCAGGACGCCTCGACGAGCAGACCGCCGACGGGCGGCCCGAGCGCGGCCGCCGCCGCGCCCACGGAAGCCCAGACGCCGACCGCCATCGGCCGCCGGTGCGCGGGGAACGCCGTCAGCAGCAGGGCGAGCGACGTCGGCATGACGAGCGCGGCGCCGATCGCCTGCACCGCGCGGAAGGCGACGAGGACGGGGATCGACGGCGCGACGGCACAGGCGGCCGAAGCGAGGGTGAACACGGCGACGCCGAGGAGGAACAGGCGCTTGCGGCCGTACCGGTCGGCCAGCCGCCCGGCCGGGGCGAGGAAGGCGGCGAACAGGACCGTGTAGCCGGTGAGGACCCACGACAGCGTGGCGAGGTCGTCGCCGGGGAAGGCGGCCCGGATGCCGGGGAACGCGATCGTGACGATGAACGTGTCGAGGCTCGCGAGGAACGCCGCGGTCGACACGACCAGGAGCACGAGGCCGGGCTTCGGCGCGGTGTCGGTCATGACCCTCCTAGGTTTGAAAATGCAACCTAGTCGGACGAGGTGGGTTTCAACAAGAGACTGACCAGTTCAGGGCGACTCAGGTCACGCTGCCGCGGCCTGCTCTTCGGCACGGGCCTTCACCGCGGCGAGCGTGTGCTCGATCGACCGGACGTTGTACCCCGGCCGGTCCGCCCGCCCGGTCACCCGCGGCCCCATGAACTTGCGCACCACCCAGGCGCCGCTGCGGTACCAGTTCTCGGTCACCCGGCACCCCGTCGGTGTCGGCGCCAGCACGTACTCCCACCGCGAGACGCGCGAGCCCAGCGGCGTCCGCACGTCGAACGCGAACCGGCGCTCCTCCTCGTAGGCCACCACCTTCACCCGCGTCCACCACTGCAGCTCGCCGTTGCGGTTGCGGCCGCGGAAGCGCGCGCCGAGGCCGGGGGTGTCGAGCCAGCGGCCGCCGATGTTCTCCGGGCTCAGCTCCCCCATGCGGGGCAGGTCGGTGACCCACGACCACACCGTGCCCGGGGCGGCCGGGACGTCGATGCTGCGCGAAATCGTCGGTTCCACGTCCCCGACGGTGACAGCGCCGCCCCGGGCCGGGCAAGGTTCGCGGGCGTTGTCCGCAGCCCAGGAGAGCCGGGTGAAAAACTCCGTCGCCGAACCACGTTGCAAACGCGGTGGTTCTGGGTACCTCGCGCGCGGAGGAGTCCCTAGACGGAGGGTGCGGTGGTCAGCGTGATCCCGATCGAGGTCGTGGGGATGGCCGTTCCGGTGCCCGGCGAGGCGCCTCTGATGCTGCTCCGGGAGCCGGACGGCGCCCGCCGCTGGCTGGCCATCATGATCGGCTACGGCGAGGCCGAGGCCCTCGTGCGGGCACGTGAGCAGATCGCGCAGCCGCGGCCGGGCACGATCGAGCTGCTCGGTGACGTGCTCGCGGCGTTCGGCCAGGGCGTCGCCGCCGTCGAGCTGACCGAGGTGCGGGACGGCATCTTCTACGCCGACCTCGTGCTCGTCTCCGGCACCCGCGTCTCGGCCCGCCCCAGCGACGCCGTCGCGCTCGGCCTGCGCCAGGGTGCCCCGATCCGCGTCGCCGAAGAGGTGCTCGACGTCGCGTCGGTGCAGCTGGAGGTCGAGCAGGAAGCCGAAGGGCCCGCCGCCGACGTGCTGGACACCGAGGCCGAGGTCGCCCGCTTCCGCGCCGAGCTCGACGGCTTGCGGCCCGAAGACTTCGGCGACCTGTAAATCGTCCCGCGGCGATGAACCGCGGCCCGCCCGCCGGTACATTCCCCGACGGGAGGGGCGACGATGCAGGACTTCGCGGACCGCACCGAGCCGCACCGGCGGGAGCTGCTGGTGCACTGCTACCGCATGCTCGGCTCGGTGCACGAGGCCGAGGACCTGGTGCAGGACACGCTCGTCCGCGCCTGGAAGGCGTGGGACGGCTACGACCCGGCCCGCGCGTCGGTGCGCACCTGGCTCTACCGGATCGCGACGAACGCCTGCCTCACGGCGCTGGAAGGCCGCGCGCGGCGGCCGCTGCCCTCGGGCCTCGGCCGCCCGAGCGAAGACGCGGACGCGCCGCTGACGCCGTCGTTCGAGATCCCGTGGCTGCAGCCGTTCCCGGACGCCCGCCTGGACGACCCCGGCCTGCGCCTGGCGCGCCGGGGCACGCTCCGGCTGGCGCTGCTCGCGGCGATGCAGACGCTGCCGCCCAAGCAGCGCGCGGTGCTGATCCTGCGGGACGTCCTGGAGTTCAGTGCCGCCGAGGTGGCCGGCTTCCTGGAAACGACGCCCGCCGCGGTCAACAGCGCGCTCCAGCGCGCCCGCGCGGGTCTCGGCGACGTCTCGGCGGACGCGGTCCCGGAGCCGGACGACTCGGCGGTCGAGGCGGTCCTCGACCGCTACGTCCGGGCGTTCGAATCCGCCGACGTCGCGGGCCTGGTCGGGCTGCTGACCGACGACGTCGTGATGGAGATGCCGCCGGTGCCGCTGTGGTTCCGCGGCCGCGACGGCTACGGCCGGTTCCTCGAGCGGCTGTTCGCGATGCGCGGCCCGGACTGGCGGATGACGCGCACCACCGCCAACGGCCAGCCCGCGCTGGTCGCCTACTGCCGCGACGACGCCGGGGTGTACCGGCTGCACACCCTGCAGGTGTTCACCGTCGACCGGGGGCGCGTCGCGCACAACGTCGTGTTCGCCGATCCCTCCGTGCTGGCCCTGTTCGACCTCCCCGCGGCTCAGCCGGCGGCGCGGGCCTCCGACGGACGGCCGTAGGCGCCGCCGTCGCTGCTGCGCTGCAGCAGGCCTTCGTCGATCAGGTACCGGCGCAGCGTCGCGTGGTCGTCGTGGACCATCGTCAGCTTCTCGCGGACGTCCTGCTCGGTGTAGAGCCGGCCCGGCTCGAAGCGCTCGGCGAGGTGGGCGAGCAGCAGCTGCCGCCGCTTGCCGGAGTGCGGGATGGTGATGAGCCTGCCGCGACGGAACAGCCCGTCGAGCGGGTCGGCCGGGGCCTTGGCGAGCGCCTCGCGGAACACCTCGGGCACGGCCCGGTAGGTGTCTCCCTCCACCGTGACCAGCCCCGCGTCGACCAGCCGCTTCACGAGTTTGGCGCCGTCGGCCGGGAGCCCCGCGCAGATCCGGGCGAACAGCTGGAGACGGGCGGGGTCGGCGAGGGCGGAGACCAGCGCTTCCGGTGAGGCCATGGCGGGAAAGCCTACTCGAACTCCGGGTGCTCGTCCCGGAAATTCGACAGGGTCAACTGATAAGTCTAGGCTGTCGATATGGGCTCGAAGACGGTTCCCGCTCCGGCGGTCGCGGCCGCGCAGACGTTGCGCGTGCTCGTCGGCCGGCTGCGGCGGAAGATGATGGACGCGACGGCGGTCGGTGACCTGACGTCCGCGCAGGCCTCGGCGCTCGCCCGGCTCGTGCTCAACGAGCCGGCGACGGCGAGCGTGCTGGCCGGCGCGGAGAAGGTGCGCCCGCAGTCGATGGCGGCGACCGTGGCCGCGCTGGAGAAGCTCGGCTTGGTCCGCCGTGAGGACGACCCGGACGACGGCCGCCGTCAGCTGCTCTTCCTCACGACCGAAGGGCGCGCGTACGCGCAGGGTGCCCGGGCCTCCCGGCACGAATGGCTGGCCCGGACCCTCGCCGAGGGGCTCACCGAGGACGAGCTGGCCGTGGTCAACGAGGCACTGGCCCTGCTCGGCCGCGTCGTCGAGGCATGACGACCCGGGAGCGGATGCGCGACGGCTTCGACCGGAAGCTGCTCGCCCCGCTGATCTCCGGTGCGGTGCTCAACCCGGTCAACTCGACGATCATCGCGGTCGCGCTGGTGCCCATCGGCGTCGCGTTCGGGCAGCCGGCGTCGGCGACCGCGTGGCTGATCTCCGCGCTCTACCTGGCCACCGCGGTCGGGCAACCGGTGGCCGGACGCCTGATCGACCGCTACGGCCCGCGGCGCGTGTTCCTCCCGTCGACGGCGCTCGTCGGGCTGGCGGGGGTGATCGGCACGCTCGCGCCGAACCTCGCGGTGCTGATCGTCGCGCGGGTCGTCCTCGGCTTCGGCACGTGCGCCGGCTACCCGGCGGCGATGCGGCTGACCCGCGACGAGAGCGACCGCACCGGTCGCGACAGTCCCGCGTCCGTGCTCACGGTGCTGGCGATCTCCACCCAGACGATCTCCGTGGTCGGCCCGGCGCTGGGCGGCCTGCTCATCGGCGTCGGCGGCTGGCGCGCGACCTTCGCCCTCAACATCCCGATCGCCCTGGCCGCCTTCGTCCTCGGCGCCCGCCGGTTCCCCAAGACGGCGAGGCCCGCGCCGACGGGCTCGTTCGACCTCGACTTCCCCGGCATGGCGCTGTTCGCCGGCACGCTCGTCTCGCTGCTGCTGTTCCTGATGCACCCGGGCGCGGGGGACTGGTACCTGCTCGCGATCGCCGTCGCGGGGGCCGCCGGTTTCGCCGGGCGCGAGCTGACCCACGCCCACCCGTTCATCGACCTGCGGCTGCTCGGCCGCAACGGCCCGCTGCTGCGCACCTACGGCCGCGCGCTGCTGGCCTACGTCATCGCGTACAGCTTCCTCTACGGCTACACGCAATGGCTCGAGCACGGCCGCGGGCTGTCGGCGACCGAAGCCGGCCTCGCCACCCTGCCGCTGTTCGCGACCGGGATCCTCGTGTCGCTGCTCACCGGGCGGCGCGAAGCGGTCCGCGGCAAGCTGGCCGTCGCCGCGCTCGGGCAGCTCGCCGGGTGCGCGCTGCTGCTGACGCTCGACTCCTCCGCCGCGGTCTGGCTGCTCGTCGTCGTCGCGCTCGTGGCCGGGGTGCCGCAGGGGCTGAACAGCCTCGCGCTGCAGAACTCCGTGTACCGCCAGGCGAATCCCGACGACATCGGCGCGTCGGCCGGGCTGCTGCGCACCTTCGGCTACCTCGGCGCGATCGTCTCTTCCGCGCTGCAGGGCGCCCTCTTCGGAACCGCCGCCGACACCGGCGGGCTGCACGACCTCGCGCTGCTGCTCCTCGGCATCGGCGTGGTCTTCCTGGCCGTCACCGTGTTCGACCGTTCCCTGTCCCGAAGCACCACCACCCGACCCGAGAAAGCCGAGAACGATGCCTGAGCAGAACCCCGCGCTCGACCCGAACCGCACCGCGCTGCTGGTGATGGACTACCAGGAGGGGATCGTCGCCCAGCTGCCCGACGCCGGCGCGCTGCTCGACCGCGTGACCGCCGTCGTCGACGACGTCCGCGGGCGCGGCGCCCACGTCGGCTGGGTGCGCGTCGGCTTCGACGACGCCGAGTTCGACGCGATCCCCGAGACCAGCATGTTCGCCCCGTACGCGGCCGCCCCCGAACACCGGGCGGTGATGCGCGCCGACGGGCCCGCGACGCGGATCCACGCCGCGTTCGCGCCGCGGCCCGAGGACGTCCGGGTGCGCAAGATCCGCGTCGGCGCCTTCTCCACCACGGACCTCGAACAGCAGCTGGAAAAGCGCGGGATCACCACCCTGGTCCTCGCCGGCATCAGCACCAGCGGCGTCGTGCTGAGCACCGTCCGCGAGGCGATGGACCGCGACTACCGGATAGCCGTCCTGCGCGACGGCTGTGCCGACCGCGAGCGGGAGACGCACGACTTCCTGACCGGCACGCTGTTCCCCCGCACCGCCACCGTCGTGGACGTGGCCGAGCTGGGCGGCCTCTGGGACGTCCAGTAGGTTGCGTTCGTGCCCCGTCCGCCCGAGACCGTGCCCGGCGAGGTGCTGCGCGCCTCGATCGTGGACCGGCTGTTCGCCCGCGCGGACGATGTTCGGCCGCTGTTCACCCACCAGGACCACACCCACGACGCCGAGCACACGCTGACGTGGGCGGAGTTCGCCGCCCGCGTCCGCGTGGTCGCGGGCGGGCTGCGCCAGGTCGCGGAGCCGGGGGAGCGGGTCGCCGTCCTCGCCGGGCAGGAGCTCGCCTACCCGCTCGCGTTCTTCGGTGCGCTGGCGGCGGGCATGATCGCCGTTCCGCTGATGCCGCCGGGGAACCGAGCGCAGGCCGAGCGGCTCGGCGGAGTCCTGGCTGACTCCGGCGCACGCGTGTGGCTGACGTCGTCGGCCGCGGCGGCGCGGGTCCGCGAGTTCGGGGCACCCGGCGACCTGCTGGTGGCCGACGAGCTGACCGGGCCGGGCGCCGACCCGGTGCCGGTCGAGCCGGAAAGCCCGGCGTACCTGCAGTACACGTCGGGCTCGACGCGGGAGCCGGCCGGCGCGGTGATCCCGCACCGGGCCATCGTCGCCGCGTGCTGGCAGGGCAGCCGGGCCTACGCCGTCGACGAGGGCACGACCTGCGCGGGCTGGATCCCGTTCTTCCACGACATGGGCCTGATCCAGCTGCTGTGCCTGCCGGTCTTCGCCGGCGGGCGGGCGGTGTTCATGGCCCCGGCCGAGTTCGTGCACCGGCCCCGGCGGTGGCTGCGGCAGATGGCCGACTACCCCGCGGTGTTCACCGCCGCGCCGAACTTCGCCTACGACCTCGCGGCCGACGCCGGCCCCGGTGACGACGACCTGGACCTCTCGGACGTCCGGGTCGCGCTCAACGGTGCCGAGCCCGTCCGCCCGCGCACGGTGGAGCGCTTTCTCGAGGTCTTCGGCCCGCACGGCTTCCGGCGCGGGGCGTACCGGCCGTCCTACGGGCTCGCCGAAGCCACCGTCTACGTCGCGAGCGCGGGCGAAGAAGGTCCGCGCGGCGCGAGGTTCGACCGGGAAGCCCTTGCTCAGGGCCGAGTGGTCGAAATCGTCGACGGACAGGAGCTCCTGTCGGTCGGCCGTCCGGTCGGGCAGCAGGTGCGGATCGTCCACGAGGGACACGAGCAGCCCGAAGGTTCGGTCGGCGAGATCTGGATCCACGGCGCGAACGTCGCGACCGGCTACTGGGGCCGGGGCGACGCGGCCGCGTTCGACGCCACGCTCGACGGCGTCGGCGGCTGGCTGCGCACCGGCGACCTCGGCGTGGTGCACCGCGGCGACCTCTACGTCACCGGCCGGCTCAAGGACCTCATCGTCGTCGACGGCCGCAACTTCCACCCGCAGGACATCGAGGCGGCGGCGGGCGAGGCCCACCCGGCGGTCCGCCGCGACCGCGTCGCCGCGTTCGGCGTCGCCGACGAGGACGGTGAGGGCGCGGTGGTGGTGGCGGAATGGGCGCGCGACGCTGACGCGGACCTCAAAGAGGTGACCCGCGCGGTGCTGCGCGCGGTGTCCCGCGAGCACGATCTCACGCTCCGTGCGGTACATCTGGTCCCTTCCGGCGGACTTCCGCGCACATCGAGTGGCAAGGTCGCCCGGTCGGCGGCCAAGGCACGTTATGGTGACGTCCGTGGGTGATCACCGCGCCGAGGTCACGAAGGTCGTCTCCGACACCTTCCGGCTCGACCCGGCCCGCGTCGAGCCCGACGCTCCGCTGGAGGAGCTCGGCATCGACTCGAAGGGCCGGATCAAGCTCCTGGCGGCGCTGGAGGTCTATTACGGGGTGACGATCGACCTGGACGAGCTCGAGCGCTTCACCGACGTGGGCTCGGTGGCCGAGGTGCTCGCGGAAGCTCTGGGAACTGCAGGATCTGAGGAGAGGCGCTGAAATGAGCGGCGGGGGGTACACCGCGACGACGGAAGCGTTGTCGACGGCGTCCAAGACCATCGGGGACCTGGCGGAGCACCTGCTGGACGACAACCCGGACCTGGAGACCCCGGCGGTCACCGCGGAGGGCTTCGGCAAGGCGCACAACGCCCACGCCGCGAAGTACACCGCCGGCGCGCAGGCGCTCTGGGCTGCGGTCTCCGGCTACAGCACCACGCTGAGCTCGTTCGGCACCAACCTCGGCACCGCCGGGTCGAGCTACAGCGCCAACGAGGACAACCAGTCGGGCGCCATCACCGACGCCGGGGGCTCGCTCTGATGGCCGAAAAGAAGAAGTGGTCCGACGTCAAGGCGATCCTCGACGACCCGAGCGTCCCCGCCGGGCAGAAGAGCGCGCTGATCAGCAGCTGGCTGCGGGAGAACCCGCCACCGCCGCCGTTCCTGGCCGACCAGGAACCGGACGACATCAAGCAGAAGCGGCAGGAAGCCGAGAAGTACGCCGGCGCCTACAACGCCAACCCGCTCTTCGCCGGGCAGTCGGTGGACGAGGCCTACGACAAGGCCAAGTCGAGCGGTGACCAGAACTCGTACAACGAGGATCAGGAAAAGAAGGCCGTCGACGACGGCAAGACGAAGCTCAACGACACGAAGCCGCCCGCCGCCGGCGAGAACGGCGGCGAATCCACCGGCACGAAGACGTCGGACGAAATCTTCGACGCCGCCGCGCCCGCGCTGAAGCTGTTCGAGACCTTCGGGTCGCTGCTGGCGAAGATCCCCGACGACTGCCGCGGCAACACCCGCGCGCTCGACCTCGACAAGGACATCCGCGCGCCGTTCGACGAGCAGCGCGGGATCAGCTTCAAGAACTTCGTCGACGACGCCGCGCACTTCAAGACCGGCTCCGAGACGGTCGACCGGACGCTGGAGGACACCGGGTCCCAGCTCGGCAGCCTGTACAAGACGTGGAGCGGCGCCGGTGCCGACGCGGCGTCCGACACCTACAACGACAAGATCCAGCCGAAAGCGGCGAAGCTGTCCCAGACGCTCGGCGACTGCGGCGAAGCGACGCTGACCACCGCGACCACGGTGTTCCAGCTGTGCAAGGGCAAGGCCGACGCCGTCATCGGCATGTACACCGACCTGGTCGGCAAGGCCGACTACACGATGGCGCAGAAGGTCATCGCGGTCGCCAGCGGCGAGCACGGCAACGAGCAGGACCTGGCCCAGATCGCGGGCTGGATGGACCTCAACTTCGGCACCAACCTGGTCAAGACGCTCAACGACCAGGGCTGCTGCGACGGCGACGAGATCAAGAAGCACGGCCAGGACCTGGCCAAGCAGTGGATCCAGAACCAGTTCAACCCCGACATGTGGGATCGGCTCTACAAGGGCTTCGAGAAGACCTGCAAGGACACCAAGGACCTCGTCGACCAGGCGTACGACGCGCTCGACAAGGTCATGGGCAAGGTCAAGAACGAGTTCGAGGGCGTGTCCATGCCGGGCGGGTCCGGCTCGGGTGCTCCCGGCGGCGGTGCCACTGGTGGCGCGGGCGGCGGTCCGGGTGGCTCGGGCAACGGCTCGGGTTCCGGGTCCGGCTCGGGTGGTTCGGGTTCCGGTTCGGGCGGTTCGGGTTCGGGCGGCTCGGGGGCCGGTGGAGGCGGCGGCCAGGTGCCGCCGATTCCCGAAGGCAGCTCCGGCTCCGGTGGCAGCGGCCTCGGCGGCGGTTCGGGTGCCGGGGGCTCGGGTACCGACCTGCCCAGCGGCGCGGGCGGCGGCAGTGGTTCGGGCAGCGGTTCCGGGGCCGGCGGCGGCGGTTCGGTGCCGCCGATCCCCGACGTCTCCGGCGGCGGGTCCGGCTCGGGGAGCGGTTCGGGTTCCGGCGCCGGCTCGGGTGCCGGGGGTGGGGGCTCGGTGCCGCCGATCCCGGATCTGGACACGTCCTCCGGCGGCGGAGGTTCCGGCCTCGGCTCGGGCGGTGGCTCGGGTTCCGGCTCGGGTTCCGGTTCCGGTTCCGGTTCCGACGACACAGCGCCGTCGTCGGCGCAGTCGCAGGCCGACGCCGCCAAGGAGCAGGCGGCCGCGGCCGCCGAAGCGGCCAAGCAGAAGGCCGCGGACGCGCTGAAGGAGTTCAGCGGCGAAGGCATCAAGACCGACTCCGGCGAAGGCGCCGGCGGTCTCGGAGGCAGCGGTTCCGGCAGTGGCGAAGGCCTCGGCGGTGAAGGTCTCGGCAGCGGGTCCGGCACGGGCGGCGGTTCGGGGTCGGGCTCCGGTTCGGGTGGCGGGTCCGGCTCGGGTTCGGGTGGTTCCGGCGCCGACGACGGCAAGGCCGCGGCCGAGCAGGCCGCCGAAGAGGCGAAGCAGAAGGCGGCCGACGCGCTGAAGGAGTTCAGCGGCGAAGGGATCAAGACGGATTCCGGCGAGGGGGCCGGACTCGGCGACCTGCCGGGCGCCGACAAGGACGGCGACGGCAAGCCGGACAGCCCGCTGGGTGTCGACAAGGACGGGGACGGCAAGCCGGACAACCCGCTGGGCGTCGACAAGGACGGTGACGGCAAGCCGGACAACCCGCTGGGCGTCGACAAGGACGGCGACGGGAAGCCCGACGGCCTGCTCGGCGACGACAAGGACGGCGACGGGAAGCCCGACAAGGACGGCGACGACACCCCCGACACCCTGAAGGTCAAGCAGGGCGACAAGACCTTCGAGATGACCGAACCCGACCACGACGGGAAGATGGACATCAAGGTCGGCGAAGGGTCCGACGCCGCCAAGGACTTCAAGCTCGACTGGTCCAAGGACGCCGACGGTCCACAAGGGACCGGCGACGACACGTACTGCCCCGGCCCCGACGGCAAGATCCACATCGAGGACGGCGACCTCAAGATCACCGCCGAGCGGCCCGACGGCCCGGACGGCCCGACCGTCGTCACCGTCGACGACGGCAGCGGCACCCCGACCACCTACACCCTCGGCGAGGACGACAAGGCCTCCGGCGCCCTCGGCGACACCCCGGAAAAGAAGCTCGACGACCTGCCCACCCACCGCGGCACCCTCGAGGACCTGCCGGCGCACGACAGCGGCAGCGGCGGCGGGGACGGCCACGGAGGCGGCGGCCACGGCGGCGGTGCGCCGGCCGGCATCGGCGGCGGCTCCCACGGGGGCGCCGGCCTTTCGGCGGCCGGCCTCGGCTCGGTCGGCGAGGGAGCAACCGGCGGGCTCGGCGACACGCCGACGTCCGGCGGCGTCCACAGCGGCGTCGGCGCCACCCAGTCCCAGCCCGCGGCCGCGTTCGCCCCGGCCGGCGCGCCGACCGGGCCCGGCGGCCAGTCGGGGATGTCCGGGATGGGCGGCATGGGCGCGATGGGTGGTGCCCACGGCGGCGGCGGGGGAGGGGACACCGAGCGCCGGTCGTCCGCCTACCGGATCGACGGCGCGGTCTTCGACAACCTCGGTGAGCCCGGGCGCCGGATCATCGGCTCCCTCAACGACGACGAAGACCCGCCGTCCGCCCGGACCTGGTAGGAGGACGCATGAGCGAGATCGACGCGATGAAGGCCGAGCTGGACGGTCTCGTCCGCGAACAGTCCGAGCGGCGGGCCCTGCGCGAGCAGCGGGGCGAGGAGATCAAGGCCCAGTCCCACGAGTACATGACCAAGCAGGTCCAGGCGGCCGAACGGTACGTGCAGCACGTCCGCGAGATGGCGCAGCGCAAGACGAAGTCCGGCTGGAGCACGGACCGGGGCACGACGGAACCGCCGTCGGCGTTCGCCACGGACGCCTTCGGTGACGAGCCGGGCTCGGCGTCGCCGTTCGCGTCGACGCCGGAGTCGCGGCCGTTCGCCCGTGACGAAGGCTCCCGGCGCGCCCGCCGTCCGCGCGCGGCGGAGGCCGACGACGACGGGTACGACAACAACCCCTGGTGACGACAGTCCACTGTGGACGTCAGTGCCAGAGGTCGACGGCGATCTCGCGCAGCCGCTCGGTGAACGTCCCGGCCGGGTTCGCCCGGTGCAGCACCGCGCGGAGCTCGGTCTCGAACTCCGCGCGGCGGTCGCCGAACAGGTGCGGAGCCGCGCTGGACAGCGAGAAGACACTCGCGACGACGTCGTCGGCCGTGCGCGTGACGACCCGGCCCGGGACTTCGAACCGCCGCGGCCCGCGGAACCCGGCGGCGCGGTAGATCTCCGGCTCGCCGGCGGCCGTGCCCCCGGGCAGGGAACCCTGGCCGGCGCGCCGCACCGGCCCGAGGAACGCCTGGACCAGCTCGGTGATTTCCGCACGCGGCACGGACCCTTCGGTGCCTTCGTGCGTCGTCGCGTGCACGTGGGCGCAGACGCCGCCGGGCTCGAGCATTCCGCGCACCGCGGTGGCGACCCGTGCCCGGTCGAGCCAGTGGAACGACTGCGCGAACGTGACCAGCCGGAACCGGCCGAGCCCGGCGGGCAGTTCTTCCGCGCGCCGGTGCACCCAGCGGCAGTTCCCGATCCCGGCGAGGGCGGCGAGCCGGGCCGCTTCGCCGAGCATGTCCGCGTCGGCGTCCAGCCCGACCGCCTCCTCGAACGAGCCGGCCAGCAGCAGCGTCAGCGAGCCGGGGCCGCAGCCGACGTCGAGCAGGCGCCCCGACCCGTCCGGCGCCAGCTCGGCGGCGAAGGCCGTGGCGAGCTCCAGGGGATAGGCGGCGCGGCCCCGCGCGTAGTACCCGGCACTGCCCGAATAAAGGGACGGATCCCACTTCCACGCGTCGGTCACGGCCCCAGCGTAGATACTCGGGTGTCATGGACTCCGCGAACTGGTGGCGCGACGCCGTCGTCTACGAGGTCTACGTCCGCAGCTTCGCCGACGCCGACGGGGACGGCACCGGGGACCTCGCGGGCCTGCGCTCGCGCCTGGGCTTCCTGGCCGACCTCGGCGTCGACGCCGTGTGGACGACGCCGTGGTACCGCTCGCCGATGGTCGACGGCGGCTACGACGTCGAGGACCACCGGACCCCCGACCCGCTGTTCGGCACGGACACCGACGTGCTCGACCTGGTCGCCGAGGCGCACCGGGTCGGGCTGCGGCTGCTGATCGACGTCGTGCCGAACCACACTTCCGACCGTCACCCGTGGTTCCGCGCCGCGCTGGCCGGCGGGCCCGAACGCGCGCGGTACCACTTCCGGCCGGGGCGCGGTGCGGACGGCGAGCTGCCGCCGACCGACTGGCGCAGCGTCTTCGGCGGGCCGGCGTGGACGCGGGCCGCCGACGGCGAGTGGTACCTGCACCTGTTCGCCCCGGAGCAGCCCGACCTCAACTGGGACGACGCCGATGTCCGGGCGGAGTTCGAGGACCTGCTGCGGTTCTGGTTCGCCCACGGGGTCGACGGCGTCCGCATCGACGTCGCCCACGGCCTGCTCAAGGACCCGGCGTTCCCGGACCTCGCCGCGGACGGCGACGCGCACCCGCACTGGGACCTCGACGGCGTGCACGAGATCTACCGGTCCTGGCGCAAGATCGCGGGGGAGTTCGGGCCGGACCGGGTGTTCGTCGCGGAGGCGTGGGTCGACCGGCCGGACCGCCTCGCGCGGTACGTGCGCCCGGACGAGCTGCACACGGCGTTCAACTTCGACTTCCTGCGCTGCGACTGGGACGCGGCGGCGCTGCGCGAGGTGATCGACCGGACGCTCGCGGCACTGGAGGCGGTCGGCGCACCCGCGACGTGGGTGCTGTCCAACCACGACGTCGTCCGCCACGTGACGCGGTTCGCGCCCGGCGGCGACCTCGCGCGGGGCCGGCGCCGGGCTCGCGCGGCGCTGCTGCTGATGCTGGCCCTGCCCGGTGGGGCGTACCTGTACCAGGGCGAGGAGCTGGGGCTGGAGGAGGTCGAGGACCTGCCCGAGGAGGTGCTCGCCGACCCGACGTGGGAGCGCTCCGGCCACACCCGCCGCGGCCGCGACGGCTGCCGGGTACCGCTCCCGTGGTCGGGGTCGGCGCCGCCGTTCGGCTTCGCGCCGGAGGGAACGAGCCCGTGGCTGCCCCAGCCGGCCGGCTGGCGCACGGCGACCGCCGAGGCCCAGGCGGCCGAGCCGGGCTCGATGCTCCGGCTGTATCGCGCGGCTCTCGCGGCCCGCCGGGCGCACCCGGCACTGGGCGACGGCACGCTGGTCTGGTTGCCGGCGTCTCCGGGGGTGCTGTCCTTCGCGCGCGAGCCGGGGTTCGGGTGCGTGGTGAACCTGTCGGCGGAGCCGTGCGAGCTGCCGGAGGGCTCGCGGGTGCTGTTGTCGAGCGTCCCGCTGGAGGGCGGTCGGCTGCCGGTGGACGCGGCGGTGTGGCTCGTTCGGGACTGAGGTGTCGGCTTGGTGAGAGCCACTGCGGTGTGGCTCGTCAGGAGTTGAACCGATGTCACCCGTACGGGTTGAGTGAAGCGGTGTGAAACCGGGAGCGGTGGGGTATCCGGTCGCGTTCGTTGCCGCTCATTCCGTGCCGGAGGTTCGTCCGATGCCCGTCCGCACCCCGCGCCCGCCCGCCACCGACGTCGTGGCCATGGCGCTGAAAGTCCTGGTGGCTCAAGGAATGACGGGCGCCGCCGCGCAGGCGGCCCTGATCTCGATGGCGCAGGAGCGCGGCCTGGCCGTGCGGAACTGCGCCGGGCTGATCGTGGCCGCCGTCGACGGGAGGATGGGCTGATGGCCGTCGCCGGGGGATTCTCGCGGGCCGGGAACGCCGACACCGGCGGAGGCGTGCTGCTCGCCGTCGGGCTGGTCGTCGCGTTCTTCACCTGGTGGTCGTGGTGGACGGCGGCCGGGATCGCCCTGGCCGCCGCCGGCGCGCTGTGGCTCGCGCTGGCGAACCGGGCCGGGTGACCCGCCCTCAGGCGTGGACGGTTTCGAGCCGCCGGGGCCGCAGCCGGTCCAGGACGGCACCGGACAACCGCGGCCGAGCACCCGCGTGCTCGGTCGTCGCCGCGGCCGCCGCGACCGCCAGGCACGCCGCCGTCTCCAGCGGGCGGCGTCGGGTCAGGGCCGCGGTCAGCGTCGCGACCAGCGCGTCGCCGGCCCCGGCCGGGTCGACCACCTCGGTCTCGACGGCCGGCACGAACCACGACTCCGCCGGTCCGGCGAACAGGGTTCCCTGACCGGCCACCTCGAGCACGACCAGCGACGGCCCCCGCCGTCGCAGGTCCGCCGCGGCGCGGGCCGCGGCGGCGGCGTCCGTCACCGGCGCTCCGGTGAGCAGCTCGGCCTCGCGGTCGTCCACGTGGACGACGTCGGCCAGCGCGAGCAGTTCCGCGGCGGACTCGGCATCTTCGGACGCGCCGTCCAGGACGACCCGTGTGCCCGCGGTCCGCGCGAGCCGCGCCGCCAGCAACGCCGCCGGCGCGGGCTGCTGGAGCTGGACGATGACGGACCCGGCGGCCGAGATGGGGGCGGCCGCGGCGAGGACGTCGGTCTCGGTCACCAGCGTCGCGTCGGGGACGTGGCCGACGAGCGCGGTCTCGGTGCCCGGCCGGCGGACCACGTGCGAGGTGCCGATGCGATCGGCCCGGGCGCGGGCGCGCAGGGCGTCACCGGTGGCGTCCTGCCCGACGACGCCGACCAGCGACACCGCCACCCCGAGCTGGCTCAGCGCCAGGGCCTGGTTGGCGCCCTTCCCGCCGAGCAGCTCCCGTCCCCGGCCGGCTGATGCGTCCGGGGCCTCGACGACCAGGTCACGGGCGATCTGCCCGACCACCACGACTTCGCTGAACATCACCGGTACCGCCGGTCCATGGGGCCTCCTCGGTTGGCGAAGTTCGACTACCCCCGCGCGGGCGCTGCGCAAACCGCTCGATCGGGTCGTGCGGGCCGGCGTCCCGCGTTCGAGTGGCATCGGCGGGGCGACCGAACGGCGCTGGTCGGCGCCCCGGCGAAAACCGGACGTTTGCCCTCCGGAGGTTTGGGTATCAAGATCCCGACCTTGATCACCCTCGCTGCGACGCCGGCCCGCGCCGGCGCGGAAGGCCTGCCGAACCCGTGTCCCCGACCCTCCCGGTGCCCAGCCGGTCCGCGCCGCTCACGGCGCGCCGGACGGAGTACCGCCCCGGTCTGCTGGTGCTGACCTTCGCCGGCGAGATCGACGCCCTGACCTTGCCGATCCTGAAGCGCGAGCTGGCGGCGTCGCCACCGGGGACGACGGTGGTGGACCTGTCCCACGTGGCGTTCCTCGGCCTGGCGGGCGCCCGCACCCTGGCGGCGGCCGCGGAGCTCGCGGGGCAGGAGGGCGGGCGGCTCGTGGTGGTGGCGAGCAGCCGGACCCTGGCCCGGCTGTTCCGGATCACGGGGCTGGCCGAGGTCGTCCCGATGTTCGCGTCGCTGTCGGACGCGTTGCGCGAGTTGCTGGCGTCGGGGGCCGCGGCCTGCTGAGCGCGGGCATTCCTACCGGGCTTCGCCGGCGGCGAAGGTAGCTTCCGCCGCTTCCAGCCGTGGGACCGGGACGCCCGGCCGCCGTGCTTCCTCGTGCTGGACGGCCTGCGGCGGTCGCCGTGAGACGTCGGCTACGAGAGATCGTGGTGGGAGACGGCCACGTCGAGGTCGGCGGCGAAGGTGACGATCGAGTCCAGGACGGTCACCACCTCCTTGCGCGGTTCGGAACGCGTGGTGCGGTGGCGGGCGATGAGGGTGCGGGTGCCGAGGCCGGGCAGGGACACCGCCTTGACCCCGTCCGGCACGGCTTCGCGCACCGCGAGCGCGGGCACGAGCGCGATGCCCAGGCCGCCCGCGACCATCGAGAGCGCGACGTTGTAGTCGTAGTAGCTGTGTCCGGGCGTCGGCACGGTGGGGAACCCGCG
This sequence comes from Amycolatopsis camponoti, assembly GCF_902497555.1. Taxonomy (NCBI): domain Bacteria; kingdom Bacillati; phylum Actinomycetota; class Actinomycetes; order Pseudonocardiales; family Pseudonocardiaceae; genus Amycolatopsis; species Amycolatopsis camponoti. The sequence goes on from NZ_CABVGP010000001.1 coordinate 3,675,117, forward strand.
GCGGGTGCGCTCGGTGGCGGCGTGCGCCGCGGTCTCCGAGTCGACGCCGAGCCAGGTGAGGTGCTCCAGGTCGGCGATGCTCGTGGGGTCCGCCATGCCGGTGGGAAGAATCACCAGCCACGGCTCTTCGAGCACCGGGACGTCGCGGGTGCCGCGCGTCGGCTTCCCCTGGCTCGCCGGGCTTGCGTCTTCGAGGATGAGCAGGTCGACCGCGCCGGACCGCAGGGACTGCAGTGCCTTCCGGGTCTCCATCTCGCGGATCACCACCTCCAGCGCGGGGAACTGCTCCCGCAGTCGGCGCAGGAGCGGGATCAGCAGCGTGCGGATGACCGACTGGAAGGCGGCGATGACGACCGTGCCGGTCACGTCTTCCTGAAGGGCCGCAAGGGCTTTGCGCGCGTCGATCAGCTCGGCCTCGATGTGCTCGGCGGCCTCGGCCAGCACCCGCCCGGCCGGCGTCAGGACGGCGCCGGAGGGCTGGCGGTCCAGCACCGCGGTGCCGGTCGACTCCTCGAGGCGGGCGATCTGCTGGGAGACCGCCGAGGGTGTCAGGTGCAGGAGGTCGCCGGCGGCGAGCACGCCGCCGGCGCGGTGCACGGCGAGCAGGACGGCCAACCGGCGGGGATCGATCTGCATTCAGCAGAGCTTAACCCCCGGGGCAGATAACTTCGATTGCGCTGCACCCCGGCCGCCGGTCACGATGGCGGCATGGAGGAAATGATGTCCCTGGCCGCCACCGCGGCCGGGTGGGTGGGAGCACTGGGTACCGCTACGGCGTACGGCCTGGTTTCCCGTCGGGTGGTCGCACCGGAGTCGGCCACGTTCCAGTCGCTGAACCTGTCGGGTGCCACGCTGCTGGGCGTCTCGGCCGCCGCCACCGGCTCGTGGCCCGCGGTCGCGGCGAACTTCGTGTGGGTCCTGATCAGCGTCATGGCGTTGATCAGCGCGCGCGGCGTCGTGGACGCGGTCCGCCGGCGCCTGCGTCCGCGGTGGGGCGGCGCCCCGGTGCCGGAGGACCATCGCGCCGACGAGCCGGCCGAAGCGGTTCCTTGCCGCCTCGCGGCCGAGGTCTGAGCACCCGTCGGCAATACGTCCGTACCACGACCACGGGTGCTAGCGTGACGTCGTGGCGGGGAGCCGGATCACGGTGCGCGTGGGTGAGCGGCAGCTCACGCTCTCGAACCTCGAAAAGGTGCTCTACCCGCGCCACGGCTTCACCAAGGGCGAGGTGCTCGACTACTACACGCGCATCGCGCCGCTGCTGCTGCCGCACATCCGTGACCGGGCCATGACGTTCGTGCGGTTCCCCGACGGTGTGGCCGGCAGCTCGTTCTTCGAGAAGGACGTCTCGCGTCACGCACCCGACTGGGTGCGCACCGCCCGGCTCACCGTCGCCGGCCGCGGCAAGGCCCCCGAGGTCGTGGCCTACCCGCTGATCAACGACCTGCCCGAGCTCGTCTGGGCCGCCAACCTCGCCGCGCTCGAGCTGCACGTCCACCAGTGGACCGTCGACGCCGACGACGAGCGGAGCACGCCGGACCGGCTCGTGTTCGACCTCGACCCCGGTCCCGGCGCGACGGTCGTCGACTGCTGCCGCGTCGCCGAACGCCTGCACGACGTGCTCACCGGCGACGGGCTCACCCCGGTCGCGAAGACCAGTGGTTCCAAGGGCATGCAGCTCTACGCGGGAGTGGTGACGACGGACGCCGGCGAGACGTCGCAGTACGCCAAGGCGCTCGCCGAGCGGCTCGCGGCCGAGACGCCGGACCTCGTCGTCGCGCGGATGACGAAGACGCTGCGGCCGGGCAAGGTCTTCATCGACTGGAGCCAGAACAACCCGTTCAAGACGACGGTCGCGCCGTACTCGCTGCGCGGGCGCGACGAGCCGACGGTGTCCACTCCGGTCACGTGGGACGAGGTGCGTGCGTGCCGGCACGTGACGCACCTGCGGTTCACCGCCGACGAGGTCCTGGAACGCGTCGACGATCTCGGCGACCTCTTCGCCGAGCTGGGCCGCACGCGCGTCCCGATTCCTGCGTTCGGCTGAATTTCGGAATTCGCAATTCCGCGCGGAAACCGCGCCGGTTCCGGCGGTGGCGGCCGATGAGCCGAACCGAAATTGCAAAACACGGTTCCGACCAGGCGATTTCGATCATCCTTTGTGGATTGCTGCACGTGCAGACGGCCGTGTCGGTGCACGGCCCGCCGACCGGGTGTGGTTCCGTTGTGCGACAAGCTGGACGAACTGGGTACGGTCTACGCGTAAACCGTCATCCCGAGCCGTCGGAGCCGGTCATGAGGATCCAGAAACCGCCGCGGCTTTCGCGAGCATTCGGTCGTTCTCCGGCCGGTGCGTTGTGCGAGCCGTTCTCGGTCACGACGACGTTCCCCGGTGGACGGACCACTCTTGTCACGGTGGTGGGCGACATTGATCTCGCGACCGTCGCCATTCTTGTCGAATGCGCGGAAACCGCTTTGCGGGTCGGCGGCCCGCTCGTGATCGACCTCGGCGGGGTGACGTTCTGTTCGGGTGCCGGCCTCCGGGCCCTGCACCGGGTGCGGCGCCGCGCCGAAGCGGCGGCCGTCCCGCTCGCGTGGGTGGTGCGCACCCCGGCGGTGTGGCGAGTGCTGCGGGGAACCGGTGCCGCCGGCTTCTCCTGCTACCGGGATCGGGCCGACGCGCTGGCGTCGGTCGGCTGATCCGCTTGTCCCGGCCGGGCAGGGTGCCCGCCGGGTTCCGGGAAGAAAGGAAACGGGTGTCCGTCCTGATCGACACCGATCTCGAGTTCTGGTTCCAGCGCGGCCTGCGCGCGTACCTCGGCGAGGTGGCCGGGGCGCTCGGCTTCGGCCTCGAGTCCTGCACCGTGGACGTCGACGTCCCGGTATCGGCCTACGTCGCGGTGGACTGGCGGTTGCGCCGGTTCCCCGACCGCGACGTGGCGCTGCTGTGGGACGAGGTGCACGGCTGGGCCGCCGCGGTCGAGGCGGCGTGCGGGGAGGAGATGATCGTGCTGGCCTACCTCGGCGGGGCCGACATCCTGCCGCCGTCGCGCGCGATCGTGCGCTTCCTGGCCGCGTTGCGCGCCGGGGACCTGGAGCCGGACGGGCCCGGTACACCCGTGCTGCGCCGCGCCGGGAGCCACCAGGAGCTCCTGCCGTTGCTGCCGGCCGGGTGACGCGGGCCGGGTCGGTCCTCCACACTGGAGCGATGGGGACGGTGCCGGACGCGGTGGCGCCGATGCTGGCCGTCGACGGGCTCCTCCCGGACGACGACCACCACGGCTACGAGTGGAAGTGGGACGGCTTCCGGGGCTGCGCGCGGATCGCGGACTCCGGCGAAGCCCGGATCACCAGCCGCAGCGGCAGCGACCACACCCACCGCTACCCCGAGCTGCAGGACGTCTTCGCGGCCGCGCTCGGCGGTCACGCGGCGGTGCTCGACGGCGAGGTCGTCGCGCTGAACGCGGCCGGCCGCCCCGAGTTCGAGCTGATGCAGCGCCGCGCCATGCACGAGCCGACACCGAAGCTGCGGGCCGAGGTCCCGGTGGTCTACTTCGCCTTCGACCTGCTGCGGATCGGCCCGGAGTCGCTGCTGGACCGGCCCTACGAACAGCGCCGCGAGCTGCTCGCGGAGCTGGTCCGGCCCGCGGACGGCCGGCTCGTGGTGCCGCCCTGGTACACCCGCGCCGACATCGGGCCGGACCAGCTGCTGGCGACCGCGGCCCAGCACGGCATCGAGGGCGTCGTCGCGAAGCGGCTGGACGCGCCGTACCTGCCCGGTGCCCGGTCGCCGTCGTGGACGAAGCGCGCGCTGACCCAGACGCGCGAAGTGGTCGTCGGCGGCTGGCGGACCGGCGCCGGCCGCCGCACGGGCACGCTCGGCGCGCTGCTGCTCGGCGGCTACGACGACCGAGGCGCGCTGGTGTACATCGGCGACGTCGGCACCGGGTTCACCGACGACGCGCTCGACCGCCTCCGTGCCGTCCTCGCGCCGCTGGCCCGCGCGGAGTCGCCGTTCGCCACGGAAGTGCCGCGCGAGCGCGCCCGCGGTGCGCACTGGGTCGAGCCGGACCTGGTCGGCGAGGTCGTCCACCGCCGCGTCACGCCGGATCTGCGGCTGCGCCACACCTCGTGGCGCGGGCTGCGGCCGGACCGGACGCCCGCCGAGGTGCGGGTGCCGAAACCGACGGGGGAGTCATGACGGCACCGGTGCGCCTGGTCGAGATCACCGACGGCAACCGGGACGCGGTGTGCGCTCTGCGCGTCCGGCCGGGTCAGGAGCGGTTCGTCGCGTCGGTGGCGAAGTCGCTGGAGGACGCCGCGACGACGCCCGAGGGCGAGCCCTGGTTCCGGGCCGTCTACGCGGGCGACGAGCCGGTCGGCTTCGTGATGCTCAGCTGGGACGTCCCGCCGGGCCGTCCGGGCATCCTCGGGCCGTACTACCTGTGGCGGCTGCTCGTCGACGGACGGCACCAGGGCCGCGGGATCGGCCGCGCGGTGCTCACCGAGGTCGTCTCGCTGGTGCGGGCCGACGGCGCGACCGAGCTGCTCACGAGCCACGAACCGGGCGACGACGGCCCAGGCGCCTTCTACCGGAAGTTCGGGTTCACCCCGACCGGCGAGATCGACGACGGCGAGACCGTGCTGCGCCTCGCGTGGTGAGCTAGCTGCCCAGCTGCAGGCCCAGGTACACGCCACCGCCCGCGGCGAGCGCGCCGAGGAGGAACCCCGCCACGTGCGGGAATTCGAGATCCTCGAGCAGGGCCTCGCGCCCGAGCGCGACGAGCAGGCCCAGTCCGCCGAGCACGATCAGCAGGACGTCCGCGCCGACGGTCGCGCGCAGGTCGACCACCGTGCCGCTCTTGCGCACGAAGAGGACCCGGTCGGTCACCTTCGAGACCTGGACGACCACCGGCGTGCCCGGCTCGGTGTCGAGCGCCTGCTGGAGGTCGCCGAACTCCCAGTCCGCCGCGCCTGCGCTGCGGACGGTGATGAAGTACGTCGTCGACGCGGCCGTGTCCTTGCCGGGCGGGTGGTACTCCTGGCGGTGCGCGACGACCGTGCCTTCGATGTCGTAGGTCGGGGCGTCCCGCACGGTCAGGTCGTGGACGGCGAAGGTGAGCATGCCGGCCGGGATCGCGAACCACAACACGGTCCCGATGAGCCGCAGCACGATCATCGGGACAGCCGACCACGGGCGCGGGTGCGCCGGGAGGGGACAACGACCGTCGCCGGGGTTGTGACCGCGGTCACGGTCGGTCACATCGGTCCGGTCGGTGGAGTCGTGGGGGTGACGGACCCGGAAACCCCCGGGGCCCGCGATCCCCATAGGAGTTCCGATGTCCACCGCGTACCTGATCGTCACCCTCTTCGCCGCCGCGTTCGTCGGGTTCTCGGCCGTCTCGGTCTTCGCCCGGGCGAAGTGGGTCGTCGAGCCGATCACCTCGTACGGCGTGCCGGAGGCGTGGTGGCCGTGGCTGGGCGCGGCGAAGGCCGCCGGCGCGCTCGGGCTGGTCGCCGGGTTGTTCGTGCCGGCGATCGGCGTCGCCGCGGCGATCGGGCTGGTGCTGTACTTCCTCGGCGCCGTCGTGACCGTGGCTCGCGCCCGGTCGTACGGGCACCTGGCGTTCCCGGTGCTCTACCTGGCTCCGGTCGTGGCGTCGCTGGCGTTGCTGTCCTGAGCGGCGAGCCAGGTGAGGGCGTCGGCCGCGTGATCCAGCACGGAGATGTGGCCGTCACCGGGGGTGAGCCGGAGCTCGGCGCCGGGGATCCGCTTCGCCAGCCACCTGCTGTGCGTGGCGGGGATCATCCGGTCGTCGGCGCCGTGGACGAGGAGCGTCGGCGCGGTGATGGCCGCGGGATCGCAGCCCCACGGCGTGACGTAGGCGAGGTCGTCGTCGACCAGGCCGGCGGCACCGAGGGCCGGCTGGACGACCTCGTCGAGCCAGGACCACGACCCGGTGAGGGCGGCGAAGTCGGCCTTGGTGAAGACCTCGGGATCGAACTGGGCGGCGGCCTCGTGCTTTTCCTTGGCAGCCCGCCCTTCGGTGGCGGCGCGCAGCGAAGCGGCACTGGCGGCGGCCATGCCGTCGAACCACCCCTCGGCCCCGAAGGGCGCGACGGCGGCAAGGCTCGCGACGGCTTTCACACGACCGGGCACCAGAGCCGCGGCGGCGAGAGCGTGCGAGCTGCCGCCCGAGTGCCCCATGACGGCGAAGCGGTCGATCCCGAGAGCGTCGGCGACGGCGGCGACGCACTCGGCGGCGTTCCCGACGCGCCGGTCCGGCAGGTGCGTGGAGCGACCGTAGCCGGGCCGGTCGTAGGAAACCCAGCGCACGCCGAGCCTTTCGGCGAGCGGCAGCAGCGGCCCGGGCGGCGCGCCGAGGTTGGGCGTGCCGTGGTGCCAGAAGACGGTGAGCCGCGCGGGGCCGCCGGTGTCGTAGACGTGGAGCGTGCGCCCGTCGGGGAGGGTCAGATCCGTCTCGGTGACCATGGGCCGAGCCTAGCCGGTGTAACGAAAAGCCGGTCCGGATCGTCGGAAGACGACACCACCACCACGAGGGGAGCCGCCATGAGCACCGGGAACTACGCGCCGCTGGGCGACGACCGGCATCCGGTCAACGTCTGGTACGACGAGGGAACGCAGTCGATCCACCTGACCTGCAGCGACCCGCGCCTGACCGACGAACATGGGCAGAAGCCGGGCTTCCGCACGGTGTTCACCGCCAATCCGCGCTCGGCGGACTACAGCCCGGCCAACTTCAACCGCCTCGCGAGGTACCTGCGTCAGCAGGGCAAGCCGGCGCCCGACGAGGTCGCCCTGCACCCGCGGCACCTGGCTCAGCGCGGCGAAGTGATCGAGGCGCTCGCCACGGACGGCTGAGCGTCAGCGGGCCAGCTTCTCCGCCAGCCACGCCAACGACAACGGGTACCGGTAGTCGATCGCGGCGTGACCGGCCTCGAACAGCTCGAAGTGGATCCGCTCCGCCGGCAGCCCCGCCTCGAGCACCTTCGCCCGGAACGCCTCCGCGCCGACGTCGAGGTAGTACTCGTCGCTCGTGCCCGCGTCGATCCACACCGCGCGCCACGAGCTCACCGCCTCCGCGCGCGACGGGACCATGCGCACCGGGTCCCAGTCCAGCCAGCGTTGCCACACCTCGGGCCGCAGCACGCCCGTCGCGGGGTCGAACGGCAGCTCCGGTGTCCCGTCCGGGCTCGCCGAGAAGCACGCCGACACCCCGATCAGCTGGAGCAGCGTCGCGTCCTCCGGGCGGGTGAACGCCGGCCGGGCGCGGAAGTCCGCCCACCACGCCTGGATGTCGCGGTCGTAGCCGCGCAGGGCACGGACCGCCTGCCCGAAGTCCGGGACGTAGCACAGCTCGTACAGCGAGTCGCCCGCGTGCGTCGCCAGGGCGCCGAACAGGTCGGGACGCAGCATCGGCGTGATCATCGCGCCGAACCCGCCGGACGACTTGCCCGCGATCGCGCGGGACTCGCGGTCCGGGATCGTCCGGTAGCGCGCGTCCACCCACGGCACGATCTCGTCGCAGAGGTACGAGTGATAGCGGCCCGTTCCCGGCGAGTCGACGAACTGCGAGCCGCCGTACGCGGTCCACGCGTCGACGTACACCACGACGCAGCCCGGCGCGCCGCCGGCGAACACCGCGTCGGCCGTTTCGACGAACGGCTGCCGGAACGGCGTCCGGTTGGCCCACATCGACAGGTGCCCGGTGTAGCCCTGGATCACGTACACGACGGGGTACCGCTCGGTGCTGTCGTCGTAGCCCGGTGGGACGTACACCCACAGCGGCCGTTCGTGCGGGTCGCCGAGCGGGTTGTCCCGCAGCAGCGCGGATTCGACGGTGTGCCGGTCGAGCCGGCCGGCGAGGTCGCCGTCCCAGGGCAGCATGCCGCCAGTCAACCACGACCCAACCGCTTGCACGGGCTAAGCGATACCTCTTTTCCGCGGGTAGCGTTGAGCCGTTCCGCCCCGACCTCCGTGTTATGGGCACGGTGGTGGGTCAGGGGAATGCGGGGAAGAACCATGAGAAATCCGGGGCCGTTGTTCACACTTCTCGCGGGCGTCGTGCTCGCCGGCGGGATCGGGATCGTCAACCTGGCGACCGGGACCGGCGTCGCGCCGGTCGCCGGGGCCGCCAACGCGGCGAGCGTCGGGAGTACTTCGGCGCCGCCGCCGACGACGTCCGCAGCGCCGAAAGCCGCAGCGCCGAAAGCGGCTGCGCCCGCCCGGGCGGACTACGCGGGGCGCGTCACCGGCGGCGGCGCGTCCGTCGCGGTGTCGGTGCGTGACGGCCACGCCATCGCCTACCTCTGCGACGGCAAGAAGGTCGAAGCCTGGCTGCAGGGCGTGACGGTCGGCGGGAAGCTGGACCTCAAAGGGGCGAAGAACGCCAGCCTGACGGGCAGCTTCGACGTCGCTTCGGTCACCGGGACCGTGACGGCGGCCGGCAAGACCTGGCAGTTCAGCGCGCCCACGGCCGCGAAGCCGGCGGGGCTCTACCGCGCGGCGCCGAAGGTCAAGGGCAAGACGGGCAAGGTCGGCTGGATCGTGCAACCCGACGGCAGCCAGGTCGGCATCCTCACGACGGAGGAGGATTCGGCCGCCGCGCCGGCGCTGAACTTCGCGTCCGGCGCCACCGCGACCGTCGACGGTGTGCCCGTGACCGCCGAGCCGGTCAGCGGCCTGGCCGGGAACGGTGACTTCTGATGACCACGGCGGGCAACCGCGCCGGGGTCGCGCTCCTCGTGCCGCTCGTGGTCGGCGCCGTCGTCTCGCTGGTGCTCGGCGTCTACGGCAGCCTGCACACGCCGACCGGCGTGGCCGTGAACGTCGCCGGGTTCTCGAGCCCGATGTCGGTGAAGGCGTGGCTCGCGACGGTCGTCGTCGTGCTGGCCGTCGTCCAGCTGCTCTCGGCGCTGGCGATGTACGGCAAGCTCGGCCGGACCGCGCCCGCGTGGGTCGCGCCGGTGCACCGCTGGTCGGGGCGGCTGGCGTTCCTCGTGTCGATCCCGGTGGCGCTGCACTGCCTCTACGCGCTCGGGTTCCAGTCGTTCGACACCCGCGTGCTCCTGCACTCCCTGCTGGGTTGCTTCTTCTACGGCGCGTTCGTCGCGAAAATGCTGCTGCTGCGCAGGGACGGCGCGCCCGGCTGGTCGCTCCCGGTCTTCGGCGGCCTCGTGTTCACCGCCCTCGTCGGGCTCTGGCTGAGCGCGTCGCTGTGGTTCTTCACCCAATCGGGCTTGACCTTCTAGGGGGCGATCGTGGGTAACGAGGACATCGATCCGGGGATCGCCCGCCGGACGGCGCTCGCGGCGGTGGGCGCCGGCCTGGTGGCGGGGTGCAGCACCTACGGCGGCGGTTCGGGCACGTCGTCGCCCGCGGCGCCACCGCCCGCCGCGGGGACGGAGCTGGGCGCGGCCGGTGACGTCCCGGTCGGCGGCGGCAAGGTGTTCGCGGACAAGCAGGTGGTGGTGACGCAGCCGGCGGCGGGGACGTTCGCGGCGTTCTCGGCGATCTGCACGCACCAGGGCTGCACGGTCGACGCCGTCGCGGACGGCACGATCAACTGTCCGTGCCACGGCAGCAAGTTCAAGATCGCCGACGGCTCGGTCGCGAACGGCCCGGCGTCGCGGGCGCTGGAGAAGAAGACGGTCACCGTCGCGAACGGCAAGATCACCCTGGCCTAGACGTAGGCCTTCGCCACGGTCTTCCCGTCGATGGTCCACAGTGGACTCGACCGGTCCGGTGGGCCGCGGAGGGGCTCGCCGTCCGCACAGGCGAAGCGGGTGTCCGGGGCGGAGTCGTCCGCGACGGCGGTGCACTGCGTCCCGTCGTCCAGCGTGAGCAGGAACGGGTCGGCGGTCCCGCCGGGCTGCGGCGGGGACGGCAGGGCGCCGGCGTAGGTGAGCAGCACGGCCTTCGTCGCCGACGTCGGGCAGACGACGCGCGTTCCCGTCGCGGCGAAGCACGGGTCGTAGGTGGTGGCGCCGGTCGTGCAGCGGTAGGCGTCGTGGCGGCCGGAGACCGCGGACACCGAGCCGCAGGCGCCGGTCGCCCGTGCGGTCGTGGCGCCGGTCCGGGGCCGGTACTCGACGGTCTGCGTGAACCGCTGCGCGCGGCTGGTGGTGACCGTGACCTCGAAGGCGGGTGCCGGTGCCGCCAGGCCGTTCGTCACCGGCCCGATCCCGGCGTCGAGGAACCGGCGCACGACGTCGCCGCCGTCCGGCCGGCACGGCGCGAGAGCGGCCCAGACGGCGGCCGCCGGGCGGTCCGCGGTGTGGTGCGCGGCGCCGGCCTCGGCGGCACAGGCCAGCACCCCGGCGGCCGGCTCGGGGGCGCCGGGCAGCCCGAACAGCGCGGCCAGGCGGTGTGCGGCCGCGGTCAGCGTCGTGCCCATGCCGGGGCCCGGTTCGGCCTGGCCCTTGAGCGTCGCCGGCAGCTGCCCGAACGGGACGTCGTAGGTCACGCCGGAGCCGGGCCACAGCAGGTCGCGCTGGCGCGGGCGGCCGAACAGCTGCACGGCGGACGTGCTCGCGGCGGTGGTCCGGGCGGTGGGGTCGGGCCAGCCGGACGGCAGGGCGAGCCGGTAGGGGACTCGCGCGTTCGACGTCAGGGTGACGCTCGCGCGGCCGTTGCCGGCGGTGACGCAGGTGGAGATGGGGGCCGCCGGGCCGGCCCCGCCGAGTCCGATGACGACGCCGTCGGAGCTGGCCGTGCGCCCGGCGCAGTCCGGCCGCGGCGCCGGGTCGGGCACGACCTCGCGGCCCAGCGCGGCGAAGTCGAGCAGCCCGCCCCAGAAAGCGCCGTTCCGGTTCAGCTCCGCGACGATGCTCCGGGTCGGGGCGTCGTAGATCGCGGGCACGAGCCGGGTCCCGGTGACGACGACCGGCGCGAACCCGGCCGGCGGCGCGCCGGGGACGAGGATCCGCACCCGCGGCGGCCGGACGCCTTCGAAGCTCAGGTCGGCCCCGCCCCCGATCCGCCGGGTGAAGGCCGCCGCGAACCCGGGTTCCCCCGTGGGCCGCACGGAAACGCGAGTCCCGGCGGGCGCATCGACCTCGACCCCGGCGACGGCGACCGTCCCACCCGGACCGGCCGCGAACCGTTGCTGCACGAGGACTCCGGCACCGCCCAGCAGCGACAGGGCGACGGCCGCGGCCAGCGCGAGCCGGGCGGGCCGGTCGTTCGTGGCCATCGGAGCCTCCCAGAGCACGTACTCTTCGCTAGTCACCGGACCGGTCATGGTCGTTAGCCGCCGTGGCCCAACCGTGACGGCCGGGGCCGGCCCGGTGCGGTGGTGGCTCAGGCTAATGTCGCGCGGGCGTTCGGGCGATCCGGTGACCGCTGTTTTTCGCGGAAGTTCTCGATGCGGTCGTGGTGACGGCGCCCAGCACGGTCCGGCGCGGTGGTGGCTCGGGTCGGCGGCCGAGGACGGCCGGGCGCTCCGTTGAATCGCCGACTTTGCGGAAGTTCTGGGCGGTTCGCTGTGGCGACGACGGAGTTGGTCGGTCGCGGTGGTGGCTCAGGTCCAAGTCACGTGCGCGCCGGTGATGGCCGGTTTCGAGAGTGTCTCGGCGCGATCGTGCGGCTCATTGACCGCGCGGGGGCTTGGTCTGGCGCCGTGGCCGAGCTGGCGGAGGTGAACGTCGCGGTCCCGTGGGCGTCGCCGGACCATCCACACCCGATGCCGATTGTGGACAGCTTCGGCTCGGCTGCCGATTTCCGGCCGTTCCGTCGCACCTCGCCAATAGACTGGACCGGGGACGCCCCCCAGGGAAGGGCGGGGGCGTTTCGGCGGGCGAGGACGGCCGCGGCCGCCGGTAATCGGTCGCCGTCAGTCCTGCCGTCTGGCACCATCGGACCGGTGAGCCCGGTCGAGATCGCCTGCGACGAGTCGGGCTCGGAGGGCGAAAACCTGGTCGGCGGGGAAACCGATGTCTTCGCCCACGCCGGCGTCCGGCTGACCCCCGAAGACGCGCGGGGCTGCGTCGAAGAGATCCGCGCCCGGATCGGGTCGCCCGCCGAGGAGTACAAGGCCAACCACCTCCTGCGCGGCAAGCACCGGCCGGTGCTCGAATGGCTGCTCGACCCCGCCGGCCCGCTCGCCGGGCGGGGGCACGTCCACCTGACCGACAAGACGTTCTTCGCCGTGCGAGCCGCGGTCACGCTGCTGGCCGAGGACGGCACCGACGCCATGGCCCGCACCCTCCACCGCGCCGGCCCCGCCGCCTTCGGCCCCGGGCGATGGGCGTACTTCCTCGCCGCGTTCACCAGCGTCCTGCGCCTCAACCCGCGTCGCGGCATCACGACGTCTCCGGAGCAATTCTTCGCCCTGGCGAGCGAACTGGCCGGCCAGGGCGAAGCCGGCGAGATCATGGCCCGGCTCGCGACCGGTGCCGACCGCGTGGCCGCCTACCGCGCCCGGCTGGCGAGCGACCCCGGCCTGGTCCCGGTGCTGGACCCGCTGGTGCCCGCGGTGATCCACACCGTCCGGCACTTCAGCGCGGACGGCACCCCGGTCGCCCTGGTCCACGACGAACAGCTCGCCCTGACCGCCGAGCGCGTGCTGCAGCTCAAGGTCACGCTCGGGCACCGGCTCGCCGGCGTCCGGTTCGTCGACTCCCGGTCCGACGCCCGCGTGCAGGTCGCCGACTTCCTCGCCGGGGTCGCCCGCCGGATCGCCTCCGACGCGCTAAACGGACGCGGCGACGCCGTCCTGACCACCCTGCTGCGGTCCTTTGTGGACATCGAATCCGTCTGGAACGGGCTCAGCAGCTGACGACCTGCGCGGGCGACGTCGTGTTGTCGAGCCGCTTGACGTACGCGCTCCCGCCGCGCCGCGCGCACGCGGACTCCTTGGCGGTGAACGGCCCGTCGAAGACCGCGTACACGTCGGCGCCGTTCACCTGCTGCCGCAGCGAGCCGCAGCCGGTGGTCGGCGTGTGCAGGTAACGGGCGCCCGGGTGGGCGTCGAGGAGCCGCTGGACGTCGGCGCGGTAGCGGGCGGGCGTGATCGCGGAGCCGAGCACGACGACGTACGAACCGTCGCAGGCCGGCGTGCTCATCGCGGTCGCCAGGCCGAGGTCGGCGCCGCTCGCGACGCTGGTGGCGACGGACGTCCGGACGCTCACCCGCGTGGTCGTGACCGGCACGGGGCTCGACGGCGGCGCGGCCGGGGCCGAGGACGTCGGCGGCGCCGAGGTCGCGGCCGGCTGGGCCCGGGTCGAGGGCTGCAGGACCGCGAACCACCCGACGACTCCGAGCAGCGCGAGCAGCGCCACGCCGGCGACCACCCACGGCGCCTTCGAAGCCCGGGGCGGGCTCACGGCCGGCTCCACCCGGGTGGCCGGCCGGGTCGGGGGAGCGGCGGCCGGGATCGGGCTCGTACCGCCGAGCGCGGCCCGGGCGGCGTCGGCCAGCTCGGTGACGCCGCCGAAGCGCTCCGCGGGGTTCTTCGCCATGCCCCGCGCGATCACCGCGTCGAACGCCGCGGGCAGCCCGGGCCGCAGCGTGCTCGGGCGCGGGGGCGGCTGGTGCAGGTGCGCGCCGATCAGCGACGCGGCCGTCGACGCCGGGAACGGCTTGCTGCCGGTCAGGCACTGGTGCAGCACGCAGGCGAGCGAATAGACGTCGATGCGGTGGTCCACCGGCGCGTCGGTGAAGCGCTCGGGGGCCATGTAGTCGAGCGTCCCGACGGCGCCGCCGGTGGCGGTCAGCTCGGTGCCGGGCCCGGCCGCACGGGCGATGCCGAAGTCCACCAGGTAGGCGAACCCGGTCGCGCCGACCAGCACGTTCGACGGCTTGACGTCCCGGTGCACCAGCCCCTCGGCGTGCGCGGCGGCCAGGGCCTGGGCGACCTGTCCGACGACGTCGACCGCCTCGGCCGGGGTCAGCGGCCCGCCCGCGCTCAGCCGGGTGCCGAGGTCGTCGCCGTCGACCAGGCGCATGTCGAGGTAGAGGCGCCCGTCGATCTCGCCGTAGGCGTGGATCGGGATGACGTGCGGCTCGCGCAGCCGCGCCACGGCGTGCGCCTCGCGCCGGAACCGCTCCTGGAACTCGTGGTCGGCGGCGAAGTCCGCGGACAGCAGCTTCAGTGCCACGACGCGGTCGTGGCGGGTGTCGTAGGCGCGGTGGACCTCGCCCATGCCCCCGCGGGCGATGAGCGACTCCACCCGGTACGGCCCGAACTGCCAGCTCACGCGTTTCCCTCCGCAGACGCCGGGAATTCTGCCCTACGCCGGATTACCTGACTATAGTCAGGTAATGGACTCCGACCTCGTCGACGGTGTCCGGCGGTTCAACCGGACGGTCACCCAGCGGATCGGCGCGCTCGACGACGCCTTCCTCGCCCGCGCCCGGCCGCTGGGCGAGGCGCGGGTGCTCTGGGAGATCGGCGCCGCCGGACGTGACGTCCGCGAGCTGCGGAAACGCCTCGACCTCGACTCCGGCTACCTGAGCCGGCTGCTGCGCGGGCTGGAACGGGACGGCCTGGTGCGCGTCGAGCCGAGCGCCGCCGACGGGCGCGTCCGCACCGCGCGGCTCACCGAAGCCGGGCAGGCCGAACGCGCCGCGCTCGACCGGCTCTCCGACGACGCGGCCGCCGCGCTGCTCGCCCCGCTGTCCGGCGGGCAGCGCACCCGGCTCGTCACCGCGATGGCCGAGGTCGAGCGGCTTCTGACGGCCTCGGCGGTCGACATCGCGCCGTGCCCGCCCGGGCACGCCGACGCCCGGTTCTGCCTGCGCGCCTACTTCACCGAGCTGGGCCTGCGGTTCGACGACGGGTTCGACCCCGGGCTCAGCATCTCCGCGGCGGACGAGGAGATGACCCCGCCCGCCGGCGTACTGCTGGTGGCGACGCTGCACGGCGAGCCGGTCGGCTGCGGCGCGCTGAAGGTCCACGGCGAGGCGCCGGCGGAGATCAAGCGGATGTGGGTGGCGCCCGCAGCGCGCGGCCTCGGGCTGGGCCGGCGGCTGCTGGCCGAGCTGGAGGCGCACGCGGCGGGGCTCGGCGTCCGCGCGCTCCGGCTCGAGACCAACCGCTCGCTCGGCGAAGCGATCGGCCTGTACCGGGCGGCGGGTTACCGCGAAGTCGCGCCGTTCAACGACGAGCACTACGCCGACCACTGGTTCGAGAAGCAGCTCCCCGGCCCACGTACCCTGGCGTAGTGCGGACCCGCCCCACCCTGACGTGGACGTCCCCGGACGCGCCGCTGCCCCGGACCTCGAGCCTCGACGAGCTCGCCGACGTCGTCGCGCGGCGCGAGGTCGCCGTGCTCAGCGGCGCCGGGCTGTCCACCGAGTCCGGGATCCCCGACTACCGCGGCGAGACCGGCAGCCTGCGCCGGCACACGCCGATGACCTACGACGAGTTCGTCACCAGCGCCGAGGGCCGCCAGCGCTACTGGGCGCGCAGCCACCTCGGGTGGCGCACCATCGCCCGCGCCGACCCGAACGACGGCCACCGCGCGGTCGCGGCGTTGCGCGGCGGCGGGTACTTCGGCGGTGTCATCACGCAGAACGTCGACGGCCTCCACCAGGCGGCCGGCACCGCGGACGCCGTCGAGCTGCACGGCAGCCTGGACCGCGTGATCTGCCTGGACTGCCGCCGCACCAGCCCGCGCGCCGAGCTGGACCGGCGGTTGCGGGCGGCCAACGCGGACTTCGAGGGCGAGGCGACCCGGATCAACCCGGACGGTGACGTCGAGCTGCCCGACGCCGTCGTCCGCCGGTTCACTCCGGTGCCGTGCGCGTCGTGTGCGGGCGTGCTCAAGCCGGACGTGGTGTTCTTCGGCGAGAACGTGCCCCGGCCCCGCGTCGAGCAGTGCTACCGCCTGGTCGACGAGGCCGCCGCGCTGCTGGTGCTGGGGTCGTCCCTGACGGTGATGTCCGGCCTGCGGTTCGTCCGGCACGCGGCGGCCGCGGGCAAGCCGGTGGTGATCGTCAACCACGGCGAGACCCGCGGCGACCGCTACGCCTCGGTGCGCGTCGACCTTCCGCTGGGCCAAGCGCTGACCGAGCTGGCCGCGCGCCTGGGCTGCGAGATCAGCGAGGATCGCGGCCGAAGCGCGTGAGCACGCGGTCCTGTCTGGACTGCGCCGCGACGCCGGCCGGCGGGTCGGCGAAGACCCGGGAGTTCAGCGCCAATCCCGCGAAGATGTCGTCGTGGTTCTCGTCGATCCACGCGACGAGACCGGGGTCGAGGGTGTCGTCGGCGCCGAGAGCGCGGGCGAGGTCCCAGGTGTGCACGGTGCTGTCGGCGGTGCGGACGGCCAGCGCGCGCCGTCCGGTCAGCTCGCCCAGCGGGTAGTCGACGACCCGGTCCAGCGCGCCGTCCTCGGCGAAGGCCGCCGCGCAGGCGCGGACCGATTCGGTGAACGCCGTGACCGGGTCGTCGCCGAGCGCGTCGGCGTCGCGGGCGGCCAGGAACTCCTCGCGGGTGGCGCCGCGCAGGAGCCCGATGTAGTTGAGGTTGCCCCGCGTCATGTGGTTCACCAGCGCGCGGACGTCCCATTCAGCGCACGGCGTCGGCGCGTCCCAGCCGTCGGGCGGCACGGCGCGGAGATGCTGCTCGAAACCCTTGCCGGCGAGCAGGAAACGGTCGAGGGACATGGTGTCCACTCTGGCCCGGCCGGCGGTGGCGCCGCTCGCGGGTTTCGGACGTCGTGGGCGAGCCGGCCCGGGCGGGTTGGGGGAAACGCGCCAGGGCCGGCTCTGCGACGGACCTCCACAGCCGGTCGTTGCTCACAAGACGCGGCGCGCGCCCCGGGCGTTACACCGCCTGCAACCCGGTCCACGACCAGTGCGGCATCGCGAGGCCGGCGGGCACGTCTCGGGCCGGGCCCGGGTAGGTGAGGACCTCGGCGACCGCCCATTCCATGTAGGACCGCAGCGCGGCGCGGAACTCCGGGTCGGCGGGCAGGCCGGCATCGTCCGCGGCGCGCACGAAGCACTCGACGAACCGGCGGCCGAGGTCGGACATGTCGCCGTTGCCGGCGTGCATGCGCAGCACCGCCGAGTGGTCGTTGCACTCCTGCGAGAACCGCGGCGGCCCGCCCATGACCTCGGCCCAGTACCGGGCCAGCCGGTCGACGTGCTGCGGGTGCTGCCCCGGGTGCGAGAACGGGTGGTTCAGCTCGGGGTCGGCCAGGCAGCGCTCGTGGTGGGCGGCGGCCAGCGCGCGGAACGCGGGGTCGCCGCCGGCGAATTCGTACAGCGTCGGACGCACCCGCCGAGCCTGGCACGGCGGGCCGCCGAACGCCAGGACGTCAGCGCACCGCCGCGGCCGCGCGTTCGGCTTCGGCGGTGAAGCCGCCGAACGCGTCGACCGCCCGCCGGACGTCCTCGGCCACGAGGTCGTGGTTGAGCGCGCCCGCGGCGGCCGCGCCCTGGGCCGCGGCGATGATCACGGTCGCCCGCGCGTCGACGACGTTCCCGGCCGCCCACACACCCGGCACGTTCGTCTTGCCCATCGCGTCGGTCTCTTCGTAGCCGAGTGCGCGCATGAGCCCGTCGTGCGCGACGGTCTGCGTGCGGATGAACAGCGCCACCCGCGGGACGAACCGCGCGCCGAGTTCGAGGCCGGTGAGGTGGCCGTCTTCGCGTCGTGCGGCGGTGACGGTCCCGTCGACGATCTTGATGCCCCGGGCGTCGAGCCGTGCGCGGTCCTCTTCGGACGGTGGCGCGGTGTGCGCGAAGTACACGACGTCCGGCGACCACTGGCGCACGAGCAGCGCGTGCTCGACGCTCGCGGGTTCGGTGCCGAGCACGCCGAGGGGCTGGTCGCGGACCTCGTAGCCGTGGCAGTACGGGCAGGTCACCGCGTCGGTGCCCCAGCTTTCGCGCAGGCCCGGGATGCCCGGCAGGTCGTCGTGGGCGCCGGTCGCGAACAGGACGCGCCGGGCGGTCAGCTTCCGGCCGTCGCTCGCGAGTGTCGCGGTGAAGCCGGGTTCGAGGGCGCTGACCTGGTCGTCGAGGATCTCGACGCCGTAGCCGGCGAGCTCCTCGCGGCCGATCTTGAGCAGTTCGGACGGCGGCAGGCCGTCGCGGGAGAGGAAGCCGTGCATGTGCTCGGCGGGAGCGTTGCGGGGCGCGCCGCCGTCGACGACCACGACGCGCCGCCGCGCGCGGCCGAGCATCAGGGCGGCGTTCAGGCCCGCGGCCCCGCCGCCCACCACCAGGACGTCATAGCTGTTTTCGGTCATGCCGCCACCCTGCGCCCGCCTTCGCGGTTCCGACAACAAATGTTGCCGTTTCCGGGACAAGAGCGTTTCCTGGAGACATGACGGACGCCATCACCCACGCACTGGCCGAGGTCGGCCCGCGCCTCAAGCGGGTCCGCACCCAGCGGCGGGTCACGCTGGCCGACCTCTCGACGGCGACGGGCATCTCGAAGAGCACGCTGTCGCGGCTGGAGTCCGGCCAGCGCAAGCCGAGCCTCGAGCTGCTGCTGCCGATCGCGCAGGCCCACCAGGTACCCCTGGACGAGCTGGTGGGCGCGCCCGAGGTCGGCGACCCCCGGGTCCGGCTGACCGCCCGCCGCTTCCCGCGTTCGAACGGAGCGACGATGACGGTTCTCCCGCTGACCCGCCAGCCGGGCGCGCCCCAGGCGTTCAAGATGATCCTCGAGCCGGAGACGGGCGAGCCGGACCCCCAGGTCCACGAGGGTTACGAGTGGTTGTACGTCCTGTCGGGCCGGCTGAGGCTGATCTTGGCCGACCGCGACATGACGCTGGGCCCGGGCGAGGCGGCGGAGTTCGACACGAGGCTCCCGCACTGGTTCGGCGCGGTCGGCCGCCCGGCGGAGATCCTCAGCCTGTTCGGGAAACAGGGGGAGCGGCTCCACCTGCGGGCGAAGTCCCGGTAGCGCCCGGGCGCGCGCCGGCGAAGATCCGGTGCGGCCGCACGGTGGCCGGCGGCACCGGCGCGACTACGGGAGTTCCGGCGGCAGCCCGAAACCCGCGTACATCGCCGGGTCGAGGAAGCCGGTGATCTCCGCGATCCGGTTCCCGCGCAGGGTCAGGACGTTCACGCAGCCGATGCGGAAGACGCCGTCCGGGTGGCGCTGGTAGCACGCGAACGCGAGCTGGCCGCTGGCCCGGACCGGCACCAGCCGCCACGGTGTCGCGAACACGCTGCCGGACAGGAAGCGGGCGACGTCGTCGCGGCCGTGGAACCACGCGGGCAGCGGCGGCATCGTGAAGCGGGCGTCCTCGGCGAGCAGGTCGAGCAGCGCCGGGACGTCCGCACGTTCCCACGCCGCGACGAAGTCCGCCACCAGCGCGCGTTCCGCGTCTTCGCCGAGGCTGCGCAGCGTGGCCTGCTGGCTCTGCGACGGCGTCCGCTGGTCGAGCGTCTTGCGGGCCCGTTGCAGCGCGCTGTTCACCGAAGCGACCGACGTGTCGAGGGCTTCGGCGACCTCCGCGGCGGAGAAGGCGAGCACTTCACGCAGGATCAGTACCGCCCGCTGGGTGCCGGGCAAGTGCTGCAACGCGGCGATGAACGCGAGTTCGACGCTCTCGCGCAGCTCGAAACGGCGCTGTGGATCCCAGTCGTCCTCGGGGTAGGGCTCGACGTACGCCTCGCCGTCGACCGGCTCGGCGAGCGCGTCGCCGGGGTTCGCCGCCGGGTGGTGGTCGCGCGGCATCAGGCGGGGCGGCCGCTGCTTGATCAGCCGCAGGCAGGCGTTCGTCGCGATCCGGTAGAGCCACGCGCGAACCGAACTCCGCCCCTCGAACCCGGCCAGCCCGCGCCACGCGCCGAGCAACGCCTCCTGCAGCGCGTCTTCCGCGTCGTGCAGGGCGCCGAGCAGCCGGTAGCAGTGGGCGCGCAGCTCGCTCTGGTAGGGCCGCACGAGCCGGTCGAACGCGCCGCGGTCCTCGCGCCGGGCCGCTTCGAGGAGGTCGGCTTCGGTGTCCATGCCCCGCATCCTGCCCGACGCCTCAGCCGAGTTCGCGCTGCATCAGGAGGGTGTCGAGCCACCGGCCGTCCTTGAACCCGACGCGCCGCAGCACGCCCGCGTCCGTGAACCCGGCCGCGCGGTGCAGGCGCCGCGACGCGGGGCTGCCGGAGTCGACGACGACGGCGATCGCCTGCTTGGCGCCCGCGTCGGCGCACCGCTTGAGCAACTCGTCGAGCAGCCGCCGGCCGTGGCCCTGGCCGGCGGCTTCGGGGGCGAGGTAGATGGTCGTCTCGACCGTGTGTCGGTAGGCGGGTTTCGGCCGCCACGGCGCGGCGAGCGCGTAGCCGGCGATCTTCGGGTCGCTCAGGACGAGGAACGGGAGGTCGCTCTCGCGGATCTTCGCGCGCCACTGGTCCGGGGCCGGCGGGGTGGTTTCGAACGTGACGACCGAGCCGGTGACGTACGGCGCGAAGACGGCCGCGATCCCGTCGGCGTCGGCCTCGGTCGCCGACCGGATTTCCGCTATAGTGGACACGGCAGTTATTATAGTGGAATGATCGATCCGGTGAGCCTGGGCCGCCGCCTGCACGCGTTGCGGACCGGCCGCGGCCTGGCGTTGAGCGCGCTGGCCCGCGAAGCCGGGGTGAGCGTCAGCATGCTGTCGGCCATCGAACGCGGCGAGAAGACCCCGACGGTGGTGGTGCTGTCCCGCATCGCCGACGGCCTGGGGCTGTCGGCGTCCCGGCTGCTGGCCGACCTGGAGACCGACCGGGTGATCGTCCGCCGCGCGGCCGAGCAGGACCACGTCGCCGAACCGGGCGGCTGGCACCGCACGGTGCTGACGCCGGTCGTGCCGGGCGTCAACTTCGAATGGATCCGCACGACTCTGCCGCCGCGGTGTGACGCCGGGACTTTTCCCGCGTACGCGCCGGGTTCCCACGAGTTCGTGGCGGTGGAGTCGGGTACGTTGTGGCTGGGTGCCGGCTCGGCGGAATACGTGCTGCGGGCCGGGGATTCGGTCTACTTTCCCGCCGACGCACCGCATTCGTACGCGAACCGCGGTGATGAGCCGTGCGAGTACCACGTCGCGGCGCTCGTGATGCGTCCGCGCGTCGGCCGGGCTCACTAGACGACATCGCCGCGGCCGAGTGCCTTGCCGAGCGCCGGACCGGCGCTCCGGTCCTCGTCGAGCGCCCGCCACAGCAGCGTCGCCGCGTGGGTCCGGATGCCCCCGCTCGCCGGATTCCGACGCAGGTCGTCGAGCACGGGCGAGGCGAGGCCGCACACCGCCCCGACCACGGAAACGAGCTCGTTCGCGATCCGCGCTGCCGCTTCCGAAACCCGGACTCCCGAGCGGACGGCGCCGAAGTGGTCGGCGATGGCGCCGATCGCCGAAGCCGCGAGGTCGCGGTGGTCCATGGCGCCCTCCCAAGCCAGACCGGTGACAGCGCCCAGAGTCGCCCCCGGCGAGCCGGGTGTTACGCGCCATCCCCCGCGGAAAACCGGATGACACCACGACCTTCCGCGTGGCACCCTGCGGATCATGTTCCCCGTGTCCGATAGCGCGACGCTCGCAGGCTCGTCCCTGCCGAGCGCCCTTTCGGCACGGCCGCTTCCGGCCTCGCTCACCGGCGCTCGAAGCTGACCCTTCCCCGATTCCCCTGTCACGAGCGCGGAACCGCCGGGGGAGGGTTGACGACTTCTCCCGGTTTCGCGCGCTTTCGTTCTCAGTACAGGGAAATCCCATGACCAAGCAGCAGTACGTGCGCACCAAGCCGCACCTCAACATCGGCACGATGGGCCACGTCGACCACGGCAAGACCACGCTCACCGCCGCCATCACCAAGGTGCTGGCCGAGCGCGACGGCACCAACCGCTACGTCGCCTTCGACCGCATCGACCGTGCGCCGGAGGAGATCGAGCGCGGCATCACCATCACGATCGCGCACGTCGAGTACGAGACGCCGACCCGGCACTACGCGCACGTCGACATGCCGGGCCACGCCGACTACGTCAAGAACATGATCACCGGCGCGGCCCAGCTCGACGGCGCCGTCCTGGTCGTCTCGGCCCAGGACGGCGCGATGCCGCAGACGCGCGAGCACGTCGTGCTGGCGCGCCGGATCGGTGTCGAGCACCTCGTGGTGGCGCTCAACAAGGCCGACCTCGTCGAGGACGAGGACCTGCTCGACCTGGTCGAGCTCGAGGTCCGCGAGCTGCTGACCCGCTACGGGTTCGACGGCGAGGCCGTGCCGGTCGTGCGCGTGTCCGGGCTGCGCGCGCTCGACGGCGACCCGCGGTGGACCCAGCGGATCCTCCACCTGCTCGAGGCCGTCGACGAGCACGTCCCGATCCCGCCGCGGCGGCTCGACCTGCCGTTCCTCATGCCGATCGAGAACGTCCTGACCATCACCGGCCGCGGCACCGTCGTGACCGGCGCGGTGGAGCAGGGTGTGCTGAGTGTCGGCGACGCGGTCGAGGTGGTCGGGCTCGGCCCGGCCGTCGCGAGCGTGGCGACCGGGCTCGAGACGTTCGGCAAGCCGATGGAGCGCGCCGAGGCGGGCGACAACGCCGCGGTGCTGCTGCGCGGGGTGAAGCGCGGCGAGGTCCGGCGCGGGCAGGTCGTCTGCCTGCCGGGCAGCGTCCGGCCGCACACTCGGTTCCGCGCGGACGTCCACGTGCTGTCGGCCGCGGAAGGGGGCAGGCGGACGCCGTTCGCGGCGAACTACCGGCCGCAGTTCCACTTCCGCACCAGCGACGTCGTCGGCGTGGTCACCCTCGCCGAGGGCGTCACGGTGGTCCGGCCGGGTGAGGCGGCTTCGCTGACGGTGGAGCTCGGCCAGCCGATCGCGATGAGCGCGGGCCTCGGCTTCGCCATGCGCGAAGGTCGTCTCACGGTGGCCGCGGGCACCGTCCGCGAGGTGCTGGACTGACGGGCGCGGCCCCTGCTTCGGCGGGGGCCGCGCTTGACTCATCCGATCATTTGCTCCTAGCCTGATCTCGCGCATTCCCGATCCGCCGTCGGAAACACCGCGTGGTGTTTCCGCTGTGGCGAGAAAAGGGAGCTTTCGTGGGCGAAGCGTTCAGCCGCCGTCGTGCGGTCACCTGGGGAGCGGCGGCGGGCGCCGCACTGCCATTCATCGGATCTCCGGCCGTCGCTGCGGAAGACAATGCGGCGGGGCGGTTCTTCGACGTCACGAAGTTCGGCGCGAAGGGCGACGGCCGCACCATCGACACCGCGGCGATCAACCGCGCCATCGACGGGGCCGCGGCCCGCGGCGGGACCGTGTACTTCCCGGCCGGCACGTACGCGAGCTATTCGATCCACCTCAAGAGCAACGTGGCGCTGTACCTGGGGGCGAACGCGACGATCCTCGCGGCCGCGCCCGCCGGCGGCAAGGGCTACGACCCGGCCGAGCCGGGCGCGGGCAACCCGTACCAGGACTTCGGGCACAGCCACTGGCACAACAGCCTGATCTGGGGCGAGAACCTGGAGAACGTCACCATCGAGGGGCCGGGCAAGATCGACGGCAAGGGCCTCGTCGCAGGCGGCAGCGCGGAGTCGGCGCCGCTCAACGGAAACAAGGCGATCGCGCTCAAGCTGTGCCGCAACGTCGCGATCCGCGACATCACGATCGTCAACGGCGGCCACTTCGGCATCCTGCCCACCGGCGTCGACAACTTCCGCATCGACGGCCTGGTGATCGACACCAACCGCGACGGCATCAACATCGACTGCTGCAAGAACGTCCGCATCGCCAACACGACCGTGAACTCACCGAACGACGACGCGATCGTGCTGAAGAGCTCGTATGCGCTGAACACGGTGCGGGACACGGAAAACGTGACCATCGACAACTGCTTCGTCAGCGGCTACAACCTCGGCACGCTGGTCGACGGCACGTACAAGACGTCGTCGTACGGGCGCACCGGCCGCGTCAAGTTCGGCACGGAAGCGAACGGCGGGTTCCGCAACATCGCGATCTCCAACGTGGTCTTCGAGTACTGCCGCGGGTTGGCGCTGGAGACGGTCGACGGCGGCTGGCTGGAGGACGTGACGATCACCAACCTGACGATGCGCAAGGTCCAGATGCCGCTGTTCTTGCGGTTGGGCGCCCGCATGCGCGGCCCGGCGGGCATTCCGGTCGGCTTCCTGCGCCGGGTGAGCATCAGCGACGTGACGACTTTCGACGCGGACCCGCGGTATCCGTCGTGCTTCGCGGGAATCCCGGGCCACCCGATCGAAGACGTGAAGCTGAGCAACATCCGCCACCACCTCGCGGGCGGCCTCACCCCGGGCGACGCGGTCCAGAACCCACCGGAGCTGGAGACGGCGTACCCGGAGCCGTCGATGTTCGGCACACTGCCGGCGCACGGGTTCTTCATCCGGCACGCACGGGGGATCAGCCTGGACAACGTGGACGTCCGGGTCGGCACGCCGGACACGCGCCCGGCGTTCGTCATCCGGGACGTCGCGGATCTCGACGTGCACCACTGCCGCGCGGAGCCGGGAACCCCGACGTTCGTACTGGACGGCGTGGACGACTTCCGGGTGAGCGACGGGCGCCCGGTGGCGGAGGCCCGGGTGGAGCACGCGGACCACCAGGAGCTGTAAGAACGGCCGGCCGGGCCCCGCCGCCGCCGCGGGGCCCGGCCGGTGCTGTGTTTTCGCCGCACCCACCGCCGGGCAGCGCCCACGCTGACCTCAGTCCGCAAGACACCCACCCGGAAGCCTCCGCAGTTCGGCTACCAGTGCCGGGACGGTGACGAAACGAAGTACGACGTGTGCGCGGGGCACAAGCGCTGCAAGTGACCCTGAACTCAGCGGCCGCGGAGACCGGGGCGCGTCAAGCCGACCGTCGCGAGGACGATCAACGCCACCGCCGCCACCCCGGCGATCACCGACAGCACCGGGGCGGGCGCGTCCGTTCTCGCCAGGGTGAGGATGCTCGACACCAGCAGCACCGCCCCCACTCCCAGGTTCAGCCAGCACAGCGGAGCCGTGCTCGGGATGAAATGCCAACGCCGCTCGGCCATCGGACCTCCTCCGTCGGGATCTCTCCCCGATCTGCCCCGAACGCGAGTCGATCAAACCGACGTGCCGAGGGCAGTGGCTCAGCGGGCCCGGCGAACCGGCGCCCCGGCCCGCAGTGCCCGGGGGATCTCGGCGACCTCGTCGACGATTTCGACTAACCGGGACAGCTCGCCGTCCGGGGCCGGTGAGTCGAGCTCGACGGAGTAGGTGATCCCGGTGGACGTCCACGTCGTCGTGTCGAAGCCGCCGGAGGCCGTCACCCGGGCTCCGGCGAGCTCGATGCCGAGCTGCTCCGCCTCGCGGTACAGGTCGTTGAGGACGCAGCCCGCCGCGGCGAGGTTCAGCAGGTGCCCGCCGGTGAACTCGGTGTCCACGCTGACGCCGCCGGGAGTCCAGCGGTGGGGGAATCGCACGCCCGTCTCGCTCCGCAGGGAGCCGGCGCCGGCCACGACCTCGAATGCCATGGCCCCAGTGTCGATGTTCCACTGGCCGGAACGCAAGACTGTCCTCGTCACGAGCGGCGGTGCGACCGTCGGAGCATGGCTCCCGTGAAGGCGGCGATCGTCGGCCCCGGCAACATCGGCACCGATTTGCTGGCGAAGCTGCGACGCAGTGAAGTTCTCGAAGTCGGTTACGTGGTCGGCGTGGTCGAGTCAGACGGGCTCGAACGTGCTCGCGCGCAGGGGATCGCGGCGTCGGCCGAAGGCGTCGACTGGCTGCTGCGCCAGGACCCCTTGCCGGAGCTCGTGTTCGAGGCGACATCGGCCAAGGCCCACGCGGCCAACGCCCCGCGGTACGAGGCGGCCGGCATCCAGGCGATAGACCTGACACCGGCGCACCTCGGCCCGATGGTCTGCCCGCCGGTGAACCTCGGCGCGCACCTCGACGCGCCGAACGTCTCGATGATCACCTGCGGCGGCCAGGCCACGATCCCCATGGTGCACGCGGTTTCCCGGGTGACGCCGGTGCCGTACGCGGAGATCGTCGCGTCGGTGGCCTCACGCGGCGCGGGCCCGGGGACGCGGGCCAACATCGACGAGTTCACGCGCACGACGTCCCAGGCGGTCGCCGAGATCGGGGGCGCCGGGCGCGGGAAGGCGATCATCATCCTCAACCCGGTCGAGCCACCGATGATCATGCGCGACACCGTGTTCTGCGCGATCGGGCTCGACGCCGACCGCGACGCGATCACCGCGTCGATCCACGAGATGGTCGACGAGGTCCGCAAGTACGTCCCCGGCTATTCGCTGCGCGCCGATCCGCAATTCGACGACGCGCGCGAGGAGTGGGACGGCAACGCGCGCGTCGGGATCTTCCTCGAAGTCCGCGGCAACGGCGACTACTTGCCCGAGTACGCCGGAAATCTCGACATCATGACCGCCGCGGCCGCCCGGGTCGGCGAGCTGATGGCGCGCGCGAAGCAGGAGGTGTCCGCATGAGCGAGCCTGCGAACGAATCGAGGAATACCGCGCGGCCGGAACTGAAGCACGACGTCCGGATCGTCGACACGACGTTGCGCGACGGCAGCCACGCGATGGCCCACCGCTTCACCGAACAGCAGGTGCGCGACACCGTGCGCGCGCTGGACCGCGCCGGCGTCGAGGTGATCGAGGTGACCCACGGCGACGGGCTCGGCGGTTCGTCGTTCACCTACGGTTTTTCCGCCGTCGACGAGCTGAAGCTGATCGCCGCGGCCCGCGAAGAGGCGAAGCGGGCGAAGATCGCCGTGCTGCTCGTACCGGGCATCGGCACGGCGGAAGACCTCCAGCGCGCGTTCGACGCGGGCGCGGAGATGGTCCGGGTCGCGACGCACTGCACCGAAGCCGACGTCTCCCCGCAGCACTTCGGGCTGGCGCGCGAACTCGGCATGGAAACCGCGGGCTTCCTGATGATGGCGCACCGGACGCCACCGGAGGACCTCGCGAAGCAGGCGCGGATCATGGTCGACGCGGGCTGCCAGGCGGCGTACGTGACGGACTCGGCCGGCGCCCTGCTGATGCACGAAGCCCGCGCACGGTTCGAAGCGCTGGTCGCCGAAGTCGGCGACACGGCCTGGGTCGGTTACCACGGCCACCAGAACCTCTCGCTCGGCGTCGCGAACTCGGTCCTGGCGTACGAAGCCGGCGTCCGCTACATCGACGGGTCGCTGTGCGCGCTCGGCGCGGGCGCCGGGAATTCGCCGACGGAGGTTCTCGCGGCGGTGTTCGACCGCTTGGGCGTCGACACGGGCCTCGACGTCGGCGCCCTGCTCGACGGCGCGGAGGAGGTCGTCCGCCCGTACCTGAACCGCTGGCCGAAGATGGACCGCAACGCGATCGTGCAGGGCTGGGCCGGGGTGTACTCGAGCTTCCTGCTGCACGCGGAGCGCGCGGCGGAGCGGTACGGCGTCCCGGCGCAGGCGATCCTGCGCCGCTGCGGGGAACTCGCCCTGGTGGGCGGCCAGGAGGACATGATCATCGACGTCGCGGTGACGCTGGCGGCGGAGGGGTAGGCAGCTCGCCTTGTACCCGGGCCACGCGGGCGTAGGCTTTCCGGAATGCGGATCGGCGAGCTGTCCAGGCGCACGGGCGTGAGTCCGCGCTCACTGCGGTACTACGAAGAGCAAGGCTTGCTGACCAGCTCACGCTCCGACACGGGGCAGCGGCACTATTCCGATGCCGAGGTCCAGCGCGTGTCGCTCATCCGGCGGTTGTTCGAGGCCGGTCTGTCCAGCCGGGTGATCGCG
Organism: Amycolatopsis camponoti; assembly: GCF_902497555.1. Taxonomy (NCBI): domain Bacteria; kingdom Bacillati; phylum Actinomycetota; class Actinomycetes; order Pseudonocardiales; family Pseudonocardiaceae; genus Amycolatopsis; species Amycolatopsis camponoti. The sequence continues at coordinate 3,702,796 of NZ_CABVGP010000001.1, forward strand.
ACCGTGCTGCCGTGCGTCGACGTCCCCGACGACCTGGGCATCGCCGAGGAGACGTTCACGGCGATGATGCGCGAGCGCGACCGGATCGACGCCGATATCGCGCACCTGGTCGAGACGCGGGATGCCCTCGACGTGCTGATCAAGGCCAACAGCCGGCACCGGGCGGAGCTGTCGACGACCCCGGTGACCCGATCCGCCTGAACCTGTGACCTGCGTCTCGGCCGCTTGCCCCTCACATCGGTGTCAAAGATGAGGATGGCGACAGGCCCGGAACGACCGGGCCGGTCACCCGGAAGGCAGCGGAAAATGGGACAGGCGTGGGGTTTCGGCAGGCACGGCGGGCCCGAGGTGCAGGAGTTCTTCGATCGTCCCGATCCCGTCCCCGGCAGCGGTGAGGTGCTGATCCGGGTCGACGTCGCCGGTGTGAACCCCCTCGACCACCTCCTGCGCTCGGGCCTGGTCCCCGGGCTCGACGGCGGGCGCCCGTTTCCCCGCGTGCTGGGCATGGAGGCCGCGGGAACCGTTCTCGCCCTGGGCGAGGACGTCGACGGGCTCGAGGTGGGTGACGCGGTCTTCGGCTTCGCGCTCACCGGTGGCGGCACCTACGCCGAGACGACGGTGCTGTCCGCGCCCAACACCGCGCGCATCCCGGCGGGTCTGTCCGCGACCGTGGCGGCGACGCTGCCGGTGGCCGGGACGACCGCGGTGGACGCGCTCGACCAGCTCGGTCTCCCGGCCGGTGCCACCGTCCTGGTCAACGGGGTCGGGGGCGGGGTCGGGCTCGCGGTCGCCCGGCTGGCCGTGGCCCGCGAGCTGCGGGTGATCGGCACCGGGAGCACCGCCAAGCGCGAGTCCGCCGAAGCCGTCGGGGCGCGGTTCATCGACTACACCGCCGGGGACGTCGGCGCCGCGGCGCGCGAGCTGGTTCCGGACGGCTTCGACGGGATCGTCGACCTGGCCGGCGGCCCGTCGCTGCGGACGGTCGCCCCGCTGGCCCGGGAAGCCCGCACGGTCATCTCGGTGGGTGACATGTCGGTGGCCGAACTCGGCGGGCGGTTCGTCGAGCGTCGCCTCGATCGCGAGAACCTGGCGCGCTCCGCCCGGCTGGCCCTCGACGGAGTCCTCGCCCCCGTGATCACCGCGGTCCACCCGCTCTCCGACGCCCCGGCCGCCCTCGCCACCGTCGAGAACGGTCACCCCTCGGGCAAGGTCGTCATCAAGGTGGCGTGAGCGAGGCCCGTGCTCGCCGCGGCGGTCAGCGCGCGAACCGGTCCAGCGCGGCGAGCTTCCAGTCGCGCTTGACGTCGCTTCCCCGGTGCCCGGCGTGGTCGTCGACGAGCAGTTCGGCCCCGGGCCACGCCTCGGCCAGCTCCCACGCCGTCGTCACCGGGCAGCTGAGGTCGAGCCGGCCGTGGATCAGCACGCCGGGGATGCCGGCGAGCCGTCCCGCGTCGCGGATCACCGCGCCTTCGTCGAGCCAGCCCGCGTTCGCGTAGTAGTGCGTCGTGAGGCGGACGAACGCGAGGGTCGCGTCGTCCACCGGTTCGTCGCGGACCGGGGGAGCGCCGGGCTCGAGCGACAGCACGACGTCCTCCCAGCGGCGCCAGGCGGCCGCCGCCCGGTCCCGGACCGCCGGGTCGGGGTCGGCCATGAGCCGCGCGTACGCGGCGACGTCGTCGCCGGTGCCCAGCGTGAACCGCGCCCACTCCTCGGGGAAGAACCGGCCCACGCCGCGGTAGAGCCAGTCGATTTCGGAACGGCGCGTCGTGCTGATCGCGCTCACCACGAGTTCCGTCACCCGTTCGGGGAAGCGTTCGGCGTACACGAGCGCCAGGGTCGTGCCCCACGAGCCGCCGGTGACCAGCCAGCGGTCGATGCCGAGGTGTTCACGCAGCTTCTCCAAGTCGGCCACCAGGTGGTCGGTGGTGTTGTCGCGCAACGACGTCGTGGCGTGCGGCACGCTCCGGCCGCAGCCGCGCTGGTCGAGCAGTACCACCCGGTAACGGGCCGGGTCGAACATCTGCCGCATGCCCGGCCTGCTGCCCTGGCCGGGTCCGCCGTGCAGCACGACCGCGGGCTTGCCGCGAGGATTGCCGCTGGTCTCCCAGAAGATCCGGTGCCCGTCGCCGACGTCGAGCAGGCCTTGGTCATCGGGCTCGGTCATCGGGTACATCTCGGGCATCGCGCGTGTCCACCTTCGGTCAATGTCCGGAACAGACCGGTCCGGCCGGGCCGGAAGCCATCCAGACTCGGGTCCGGCCGGTGATCATGCCGGACCGCACCCACTTCCTCCGAGGGGATTTCGATGAAACGCAGGATCTTCGCCGCGGCACTGGCCTGCGCGGCCACGGTCGCCGGGCTGGTCGGCGCCGCGCCCGCCGCGCAGGCGGCGACGTCGGTGACGTTCACCCCGCGCACGGTGACCTCGCCGCACGAAACCCAGTACGTCGCGGCGTTGGGCTCGGTGCAGCTGGCCATGACGGCGGGCCAGACCGCGTACGTCTACTCGACGCTGCGAGCGAACAACGCGTCGAACACGACGCTGATCGACAACGAGGTCCGCTGTGTGAGCACCAGCGGCTGGACGAAGAACGAGGTACTCGGCCAGAACGTCCTGATCGCGAGCGCCGACGCCCCGGCGTCGCTGCGGGACATCGGCGTCACGACCCGGTTCCTGGTGCACCCCGGCGCGGCCGGCACCGTCACCTGCACGACGTACCTGCGCAGCGCCGACCTCGGGTCGGGCAACTCGACCGTGCGGCTGGTGAGCGGGGAGCTGAAGTTCGCGGACACCAGCGTCGCGAACACGACCGCGGGCACGCCGCCGCAGGCCGACGACGGTGACACGCCGTCCGGGCGCGTCATCGCGCTGAACTCGGCGGCGCCGACGGTGCGCGAGCCGGCGACCGAGGTCTTCGAGACCGCGCCGGTGACCGGGCTCAGCGTGTTCGGCGACATGGAACTCATGGCCTGCTACCCGGAACCGGCGAACTACGACTGCCCGGTGAACAGCATGACGGCGCGCGTGACGCTGTTCGTCAACCAGTGGAAGGCCGACGGCACGCTGTGCAAGTCGGACGCGTCCGCGAGCGAGACCGCGGTCGTCCGGCGCGACGTCCACCACCTGGTGGTGCCGCTGAACACGCACTTCGCGGCGGCGACGGGCAACGGCTGCGTGCCGAAGTTCAACTTCTACGTGAAGACGGACTGGCTGAGCGGATCGACCGGCGCGGTACAGCTGGCGGCGAGTGGCCTGCCGGACGCGGTCGGCTCGACCGCGACGCACAACGACGCGATGAGCCACGCCTTCGCGGTCGCTTACTGATCCGGTGGGGGGCGCGCCGGTTTCCCGTCGCGCCCCTGGCAGGCGTCAGGTGGGTTCGCCGAACCATCGGCGCAGCGAGGCGTCCAGACCGGTCGTCGCGCCGTCTTCCCGGGCCCAGGCGACGTGCCCGTCCGGCCGGATCAGGACGCCGGTCAGGGCCGGCTCGCTGTCGCACTTGGCGGTCAGCGTCGTGACGCGGCCCGCCCAGCCGCTCGCGGTGTCGCGCAGCTCGGCGTTGTCGGCGAGGTCGAGCAGGAGCGCCCGGCCGTCCTGGAGGTGCTCGCCGAGCCGGGTGCCGTCGGCGAACGCGAAGTCGGGCGCGCCGCGGCCGGTGAGGTCGTGCTCACCCTCGATCGGGTACCGGTGCAGGACACCGGAGAGCTTCTTGGCCAGGTACGTCGCGCCGTCGTCGGTGAGCAGCAGGTCGGTGACGACCTGGCGCAGCGCCTTCGTCCGGACGTCGCTCCGCATCAGCGCGACCTGCGCCCGCGTCCACTCGAGGACCCACTCGCCGATCGGGTGGCGTTCGGTCGTGTAGGTGTCGAGGAGGCCGTCGGGCGCCCAGCCCCGGATCGTCGCGGCGAGCTTCCAGCCGAGGTTGACCGCGTCGCCGAGGCCGAGGTTGAGCCCCTGCCCGCCGAAGGGGGAGTGGACGTGCGCGGCGTCGCCCGCCAGGAGCACGCGGCCTCGGCGGTAGGTGGTGGCCTGCCGCGCGTTGTCGGTGAAGCGCGTCGCGCTGTGGACCTTGGTCACGTGGACGTCGGCGCCGGAGACCCGCCGGAAGCTGTCTTCGAGCTCCTGCGCGGTGACCGGGGCGTCGCGGTCCTCGGGCGGCCCGTCGAACTCGACGGTGAGGATCCGGCCGGGCATCGGGCCGTGGACGTAGAGCCCGCCGGTGCCGTGCTGCCAGCCGCCGGGCAGGGCGTCGGTGCCGGTGATCTCGGTGAGCGCCTGCCGTCCGGTGACGGCGGGATCGGTCCCGGGGAACTCGAACCCGGCGTGCTTCCGGACGAAGCTGCGGCCCCCATCCGCTCCGACGAGCCACCCGGCCCTGACTTCGGTCCGGTCGCCGAGCCGCACGGTGACACCGTCGTCATCGGCGTCGAACCCGATCACCTCGACGCCCCGCCGGATCTCGGCCCCCAGCTCGGCGGCGCGTTCGGCGAGGATGGCCTCGACGGCCTGCTGCTGGATCACGACGACCTTGGCGGCGGGCCCGACATCGCGGAAGGCCGGATCCTCGAAGTCGACGCCGTTCGACGCGACCATGATCCCGGCGAAGTGCCCCACGGGGATCGCCGGCTTCGGCCCACCCCCGCCCCGGGACTCGAGGAACTTCCGGATCTGTTCCGCGTTCTGCTGCACGATCGCGTCCACCGCGGGCAGCAGGCCACGGCGGTAGAAGGCTTCGCCGGTGGTCAGGTTGACCGACCCGGCCTTGATCGTCGTATCCGGCTCAGCGAGCCGTTCGACGACGAGTACGTCCACGTTCTTGAGCCGGAGTTCACAGGCCAGCATCAACCCCACCGGTCCGCCCCCGGAGATCACCACATCCCAGTTCATGCCACCGATGATGCCGCGAAACTTTTACCGAGTCAAACTTTTGGCTCGGTCTATACTCTTGGCTCATGGCGGATCACGGACTGCGCGAGCGGAAGAAGCGGGCCACGCGCCAGCTGATTTCGAACGTGGCCTCGGGCCTGTTCATCCAGCGAGGCTTCGCGGAGGTGACGGTGGCGGAGATCGCCGAAGCGGCGGGCGTGTCGAAGATGACGGTGTTCAACTACTTCCCGCGCAAGGAAGATCTCTTCCTGGACCGCCACGCGGACCGGCTGGCCGAGCTGGTGTCAGTGGTGCAGTCCCGCCCGGCGGGGGTATCGGCATGCGCGGCTTTGCGCGCGCACCAGCACTCGCTCCTGGCTTCGGGCCATCCGCTGTCGGGCGCCATCGCCGGCGGGCCGGGGTTCTGGTGGGTGCTGACTTCGAGCCCGGCGCTGATGGCCCGGTGGTACGAGCAGGAGCGGGAGATCGCTTCGGCTTTTGCGGAGGTGTTCGTCGAGGAGACGGGGGATGCGTTCCGGTCGCGGATGGTCGCGGGGTTGTTGACCACGGCGATCACCACGGTGTTTTCTCACGCGATGGAGCGGATCTTGGCCGGGGATGATGTCGAGGTGGTCCGGCGGGAGCAGGTCGCGGTGATCGACCAGGCTTTCGACCTGGCAGAACACGGAGTGGGTGACTTCCCACCGGCGACAGGGTGAGTTTTCCGGCCGCGAATGTCATCCTCGCCCAGCGCCGTCGGCACCCTGGGGTCACCCTATGCGAACGGGTTCCGGCGCTGGTTGCTTGGTCGAATCGGGGACCGGGTGCGGCGGTACGTTCTCGCCGCGGTGCTCGGTGAACCGGGCCAGTGCCAGTACGCCCCCGATGGCGAGGAGCGCGCAGAGCAGCCCGGACACAGCAACCCATCCGCTGATCGAACTCGCTTCGCCGAGCAGCCCGACCCCGATCGCCACGGCGACGATCGGGTCCACCACGGTGATGCACGCCATGACCGTGTGGGGTGGTGCGCTGGCATAGGCCTGCTGCACCAGCCAGGCGCCGAGGAGCAGCGCGAGCACGATGGCGATCACGGAAACGATCAGCGCGGAGAGCGGACCGCCGTGCTGAACCTGCTGCAGCACTGCCCTGGTCAAGACCGATACCAGCCCGTAGGCCGTGGCCGCGGCGGTGGCGAACGCGAGACCGCGTGCCCGACCTCTCGTCGTCATGGCGAGCAGGGACATGCCGACCACGCCGACGGCGACGAGTTTGCCGGCTTGAAGGCCGGCGAAACCGCTCACCTCGGTCGGTGTGGTGTTGCTGGCCGCGATCCCCACGAAACCGGCCACGCCTGCCGCGATCGCGCCGACCGCCAGCCAGCCGCGTCCGGTGAGCTTCGGGCCGCCGGCCCGGGCGGCGAACAGTGCGGTCGCACCGACCGCGAGCACGCCGACCGGCTGCACCACGATGACCGGTGCGACGCCGAGCGCTACCGCGTGCAAGCTCCCGCCGACGATCATCACGAGCAGGCCGAGCAGCCAGCCTGACTGGCACAGCAACCGGCTGAACGAACGAAATCGCAGCGTCGGCCCGTCGTCGGCGTCCCGCATCGTCGTGTGCACCGCCCGGTGCTGCATGTGCGCGGCCAGCGCGGCGAACACGGCGCCCGCCATGGCAAACGCGATCCCGATGATGGTCATCCGGAACCCTCCGATACGCGCCGCCACCGGCCGCCGTCCGCGGGGCGGGGCTGAAAGTCAGTCATCTGGGCCACGGCACAAGCCTGTCCGGCTTTGGCGCCGCACGCGATCAAGGTGGCACCCCGACCGGTCCAGGGGACGACCCCACCGTGCGGGGTGGAGTTTTCCCTACCGCGAAGCACTCGGAACAGGCAGGGCGAGGTTCGGGATTCCTTTGCTGGTCAGCTGGTTGTCGTCACCATGGGTGCTGGGGCGGTCACCCACGTCAGTCGCGTTCGGGCTTGCCGTGCCGCTCAGCGAAGTGCTTTCCCCGCACCGGCGGCCACGGCGTTCGCGACGGTGGCCAGCGCCGGCGAGTCCAGCTTCCACTGCTGCCAGTGCAGTGGTACGTCCAGCGGACGATCCGGTGCCAAGTCCACCAGGGCGTCGCCGCGGGGGGCTGCTTGGAGTTCCGGGATCATGCCCCAGCCCAGGCCGGCCGCTACCGCCTCCACGAACGACTCCGATGCGGGGATGTGGTGGCGGACCGGGGTGAACGTCCGGCGGCGGGTGAGGCTGCGCAAGAAGCGGTCCTGGAGGTCGTCCTTGCGGTCGAACATGATCACCGGCGCTGCCGGGAGCGACGTGGGTAGGGGAGAAGTCAGCCAGCGGGCGATGAACGCCGGGGAGGCCATGGCCCGGTAGCGCATGCGGCCCAGGCGGGTTGATGTGCAGCCCTGGACTGGTTGGGGCGATGCCGTTACCGCCGCCATCACCAAGCCTTCGCGGAGGAGGGCTGCCGTGTGGTCTTGGTCCTCTCGTTGGAGGTCGAACGCGAGCGAGAGGGGCGCCGGGACGCGGGACAGGGATGGGAGGAACCACGTTGCCAAGGAGTCCGCGTTCACCGCTATCGACAGCGTGCGTGTGGAGGAGTCCAGGCCCAGTTCGGACACCGCGTCCTGCTCCAGCTGGGCCAGTGAACGCGCGAACCGGATCAGGACCTGGCCGGATGCCGTCAGGGAGATCGGCTTCGTGCGCAGGAGCAGGACTCGGCCGGTGCGTTGCTCCAACGCCTTGATGCGCTGGCTGACCGCCGACGGGGTCACGTGGAGGACGGCCGCCGCTGCGTCGAAGCTTTGCTCGTCCACTACGGCCAGCAGCGTTCTGACCTGGTCCAGTGGGAGATCTGACATCACGAGCGCTAATGTTACGTAAGAATCTTTAGGTGGAGTAATCCAGCGGTACGGTCGTACCGTGGAACGGTGCTTCCCCTGCTCCTCGCCGGCTTCGGGACCGGGCTGTCCCTCATCGTCGCCATCGGCTCACAGAACGCCTTTCTCCTGCAGCAAGGGCTGCGTGGGGGCGCCGTGACGCCGTTGGTCGTCATCTGCGCGGTGTCGGATCTGGTGCTGATCGGACTCGGGGTCAGTGGGATCGGGGCCGTGATCGAGCAGTGGCCGACCGCCATCGGGGTGATCGCTGTCGGGGGCGGGCTCTTTCTGCTGGGCTACGGCGCGCTGGCCGCGCGGCGGGCGTTTCGGCCCTCCGTCATGACCGTCGGCGCCGAACGGACGCCGCTGCGGAAGGCCGTGCTTGCCTGCGTTGCCTTCACCTGGCTCAACCCGCACGTCTACCTCGACACCGTCTTGCTGCTCGGCTCCGTCGCGGTCGCTCACGGCGATGGACGGTGGTTGTTCGGGCTTGGAGCCGGGATCGCCAGCGCCGTCTGGTTCAGCGCGCTCGGTTTCGGCGCGAAGAAGCTGGCGGGCGTCTTTGCCCGGCCCGTGGCGTGGCGCGTTCTGGACGTCGTCATCGCCGTGACCATGACCGGGCTCGGCGCCGCGATGCTGCTGAGCCACGTGTGAGTCACCAGAGCTGGCCGCGCTCCGCGGCCGGCGGGCGCTCCAGCTCCAGCAGGAACTGCTTGCGCTTCAAGCCGCCCGCGTAGCCGGTCAGCTTCCCGTTCTTGCCGACGACCCGGTGGCACGCCACCAAGATACTCAGCGGGTTCTGCCCGACCGCCGCCCCGACCTCGTGGGGTAGCCCGCCGACGGCCGTCGCGAGGTCGCCGTACGTCGCCGTCGAGCCGTACGGGATCTTGGTGATCTCGGCCCACACCGCGCGCTGGAATTCGCTGCCTTCGGCGCGCGTGGGTGCATCGAACTCCTTGCGCTGGCCGGCAAAGTATTCCTTCAGTTGCTCCGTCGCCGCCGGGAACGCCGAGTCGTCGCGCGGGCCGAACGTGGTGTGGTCCGGGCGGGTCCAGTGGTGCGGGAAATACAGGCCGGTCACGACGTCGCCGTCGCCGACCAGGGTGAGCTCGCCGATCGGCGAGTCGATGATCGCGTGCTTCATCAGTTCTCCCAAGTAGTGCCGTCTGCTCGTGCGCCGCGTAGGCCGGGCAGGCGGGAATCCGTCAGGGTTGCTGTGACGACCGTCCGATGAGGACTCCATCTCGTCGACATCAGCAGCCGCCGCGACAGGCCGGCCCAGCCGGTCGGGGTGGCGGCCACGACCCACACGTCCGGGTCCGGCGCCGCGAACCGTTGGGCCTGGCGCAGCCACGATGCCGCCGTCTCCGGCCACGTCACGGTCGCCAGGACCAGGCCGCCCCAGGCTTCGGCGATCCGCTCGCCATCGGCCCGTGACGCCGGGTCGGCCGCGGTGCCGAGCACGATGTGCCGGGCCTCGCCGATCAGCTTCACGAGCGCCTCGAGTTCCGCGGCGGTCATGTCGCGTCGTGGAAGACGAGGCCCAGGGTGTGCCGGCGGCCCGAACGCACCGCCGAGACGCCGTGGCGCACCGGCGACGCCGACCAGCCGCGGGCCGAGCGGACCGGGCGGTCGCGGGTGGTGAACACGAGGCCGTGGCCCTGGGGGATGAGCGTCGCGGTGCCGCGCGATTGCGCTCGCGGCCGCTGCTCGACGAGGAGAAATTCGCCGCCGGTGTGGTCGGTGCCCGGGTCGTTGAGGTTGATCACGACCTGCAGCGGGAACACCTTGTCGCCGTAGAGGTCGCGGTGGAGGGCGTTCCAACCGCCGGTTTCGTAGCGCAACAGGATCGGGGTCGGCCGCTGCTGGCCGGCGTCGTGGCAGACCTTCAGCCATTCGTCCAAAGTGGACGGCCATTCCGGATCGCGGCCGAGGCGGGCGTACCAGTCCTGCGCGATCGGCAGCAGACGCGGGTAGAGCGCTTGCCGCAGCCGCTCAACCGGCTCCGGGAAAGGTGCGGCGAAGTAGTGGTAGTCGCCATTGTCGCCGAAGCGGTAGCGGCGCAGGTTCACTGTCGCGCGGAAGTGTTCTGGTTGGTCCCAGAGGGCGACGAGCTTCGCGCACTCGGCGGGGGTGAGCAGCTGGGGAAGCAGCGCGCAGCCGTAGTCATCGACCTCGGCGGCCACCGCCCCCCAATCGGCTGCGGCGACGCGTTTCTCGTAAGTGCTCATATTAGGTAGACGCTCCGGCGAGGCGAAACGTGAGATCGGCTGGGCGAGATTTCCGGTCGGGTTGGGGGTCGCTGGGGAACGGCTCGGTCTACGTGGTTGTGGGCAGGGGCGACGAGCCGGTCGGGTGGGTGGCAGGTTTCTTGGTGGGCACCAGGTTGGCCAAGGAACGTGTCGGCCGGGGTGGGCCTTGGCCGGATGCGGCGACAGGTTCAAGGTCGTGCCGCGGGGCGGCAGGTTCGCGGTGAGTGCCGGAGACCGAAAGGTTGCTACCTAAGGTGCCGGGTGGGCCGCAGCGACAGCTGGCCGGACGGTTGGCGGTGCCGAGCAGGAGCGAATGTCCGGATTGGTGGCCGTGGCGAACGGGTTCGGCCTGGCCGACCCGTTCTGGGCGCGGCCAGCAGCGGTGTGTAGTACGGGGATTCTGGCGGGGAGCGGCGGGGTGTTGACCCGGCCTGCCCGGCCCGGCTTGTCCGGCCCGGCTTGCCCTGCCTTCTGGCCTGCTCGGCCTCCCGGCTCGGCTCGATCCGCTCGGCCTGCCCTGCCCTGCCCTGCCCGCCCCGGCCCGGCTTGCTCGGCTCGGCCCACCGGGCCCTGCCCGGCTCACCGGGCCCTGCCCGGCCCACCGGGCCCTGCCCGGCGCGGCCCGGCCGCCCTGCCCGCCCGGCCTGTCCCGGCCCGGCTTGCTCGGCTCGGCCCACCCGGCCTCCCGGCCCACCCGGCCTCCCGGCCTGCCCGGCCTGCCCGGCCTCCCGGCCTGCCCGGCCTGCCCGGCCTGCCCGGCCTGCCCCGGTCGCCCTCCACACCGACCGGCAGAGAAAGCCCGAAGCTCAGGCCGCTTCCATCGTCAGCAGCACCCGCTTGGCTTCCTCACCACCCGCGTACTGGCCGTACGACCCGTCCGACCGCACCACCCGGTGACACGGCACCACCACCGGGAGCGGGTTGAGCGCGCACGCCGTGCCGACTGCCCGGACTGCCTTGGGGCTGCCCGCCGCCGTGGCCACCTGGGCGTAGCTCTCCGTTCGGCCGTACTCGATCTCCGGCAGGTGTTCCAACACCGACAGCCGGAAGCCGCGTGCCAGGCGGAAGTCCAGGGGGACGTCGAATGACCGGCGACCGCCGGTGAAGTACTCGTCCAGCTGGCGGACCACCGGGTCGAGGCGGGCCGGGGCGTGGAGGAGCCGGGGGCTGATCGCCATGGCCAGCTCGGCCAGGACCGCGTCGTGGTCCTGGCGGTCGAACGCCACCTTCACCAGGCCCTGGGACGTCGCCGCCAGCAGGAGGGAACCGACCGGCGTGTCGAGCGTGCGGTAGGCGACGTCCAGCAGGCCCTCGCGCTCGGCGGCCGCGGTCAGGCGGTCGTGCAGGCGGTCCGGCAGCAGTTCGCAAGCCACCGGAGGCGACGGGATGATGTCGATCATGAGTGCGCTCCTTCCAAGGGGTAGGTGGCCCGCAGGGTCTTGACGCCGTCGGCGGCCGCGCGGCGGGCGGCGTCGACACTGCCTCCCGTGATCTCCGCGATTTCCGCGTACGGCAGCCCGGCCAGGTAGTGGTAGGCGACGGCGACGCGCTGCTTGTCCGGCAGCCTCGCCAGCGCGTCCCACAGGTCGCCGTCCAGCGGGCCGGCTCCGCCCGGGCGGTCCGGGATCTCGCCGACCGGCACCGGGACGCGCGCCTGGGCGCGGGTGACGTCGATGGCCTTGCGGTGCGCGATCGTGACCAGCCACGCCTGGACGTTCGCCTCGGCGGGCAGCTCCGGATACGCCTTGAGGGCGGCGAGAAAGGTCTCCGACCAGGCGTCTTCGGCGTCGGCGGGGCCGAGCACGGCCCGGCAGACCCGGAGGACCATCGGCCCGTGCTCGGTCACGACTTGCTCGAACGGTTTCACGATCACACCCTGTAGACGTCCGCCGGCGCCGGAACGTGAGATCGAGTTTGTCACGCGTACGGGTAAACCCAGTACCCGTCCCCGTCGAGGATGTGGTTGCTCACGACGAACTGCCCGATGCTCGGGTTCAGCAGCCGCGCGATGTCGCAGCGCAGGAACGCGCTGTGGGCGCCGGTGACCAGGTCGTGCGGTCGCCGGTGTCCTCGGCGACCAGGTGCCGTTCGCCGACGTACCAGGTGCGCTGCTCCGCCTGCACCGCGGCCGAATCAGTCGCCACCGGCGCGTCGGTGCCCTCCATGGTGAAGACGTGCGTCTCGTCGGACTGCGCCCGCCAGTCGGCGATGCTCTTGACGACCTGTGTCGCGACTTCGAGCTTCCGTTGCGCCGGCAGCAGGTTGCTGGTCGAGATCACGCGGGCCCAGACCGCGCAGCCCGCCTCGGGACACGCGTACCGCTGGTAGGCCATGTCCGTGATGGTGCAGCCGGCCAACCGGTTTTTCGTCCAGTACCCGGCGCGGATGTCCTTGTCGCACTCGTCGAACGTCGATCCGGGTGGTCACTCCGACGAAGGAGTGAACGAAAGTCGTTGCCCCACCGGGCAAATCACGACGGTGGGGCGGTCCCGCTGACGACGGTGGCGCCCAGCTCTTCCGAATCGTGCACGCGCGGAGCCAGCCCCGCGGCGGCGAACAGCGCGGCCAATACCGGCGCCTGCCGTTCACTCGATTCGGTCAGCAGGGTCCCGCCCGGCGCGAGCCATCGCGACGCGCCCGCGGCGACGCGGCGGGCGAGGTCGAGGCCGTCGGTCCCGCCGTCGAGCGCCACGCGGGGTTCGTGCAGCCGAGCCTCCGGCGGCATGGTCGCGACGGCGTCCGAGGGGACGTACGGCACGTTCGCCATGAGTACGTCGACCCGGCCGCGCAGCGACGACGGCAGCGCGTCGTAGAGGTCGCCTTCGTACACGCGGGCCTCCGGGAGGTTCAGCCGTGCACACGCGACGGCCGCGGGCTCGACGTCGGCCGCGTGCAGCTCACGCGGGCGCAGCGCGGCGGCGAACGCGGCGCCCAGCGCACCCGAGCCGCAGCACAGGTCGAGCACCACCGGCTCGGCCGGCGCGAGCGAGACGGCGACGTCGACCAGGAACCCGGTGCGGCGACGCGGGACGAACACCCCGGGCCGCACGGTGATCCGCAGGCCGTGGAACTCCGCCCAGCCGAGCAGGTGCTCCAGCGGGAGCCCGGCAACGCGGCGTTCCACCAGCGAGCCGAGTTCGGCGGGGGTCGTGGCGGCGGCGATCAGCAGGTCCGCCTCGTCCTCGGCGAACACGCAGCCCGCGGCGCGCAGGCGCGAAACGACAGTCGAAGTGTCCACCGGGGAGTGACGCTACAGGACCTGCACCGCGTCCCCGACGTTCAGGCCGTCGAAGAACGCCGCCGAATCGGCGTCGGTGAGGTGGACGCAGCCGTGCGACGGCGCGTCGAGCGGCCCGGCGTGGAAGGCGATGCCGCCGGCGGCGAAGAACACCGAGTTGGGCATGTCCGTGCCGTAGACGCTGCTGGTGTGCTCGCGGTCCTTCCAGACGACGTGGAACGATCCGGCCGGCGTCGCCTGGTCCGGCGGGCCGAAGCCGGCCGGGACCGGGCCTCGCACGACCCGGCCGTCGCGCAGCAGCCAGGCCAGGCGCTGCGCCAGGCTCACGCACGCGCCGGTCGTGACGGCGCAGGGCGGCGCGGGCGGAGGAGGAGTCGTCGTGGGCACCGGAGTGGTCGTGCGGACGAGCGGCGCCGGTTCGGCGATCGGGCTCGGCGTCGTCGTGCGTGGTGCCGCGCACGACGACGTGACCAGCGTCAACCCCAGCAGGGTCACCACCCCGGCGCCGCGCATCCGTGCATCCCCTCGTCGAAGGTCTCCCGGGGATCAGTACGCGTGAACGGCCCCGAAGGTTGAGCCGCGCGTGCACCCGGGTTGTCCCTGCGTGCACCGCGGCTACCGCCGGGGGTACCCGGACGGTCAAGGTCGAACCATGACGAAGCTGAGCGCCGAGCAGATCGCCCGGCACGCCTACGCGGCCGGGTTCCGCGGCCAGGGCCTGACCACCGCGGTCGCCGTCGCGCTGGCCGAGTCCGGCGGGCGGACGACCGCGCACAACGCCACGCCACCGGACGACTCCTACGGCCTCTGGCAGATCAACATGCTGGGCGCGCTCGGCCCGGAACGGCGCCGGCAGTACCACCTGAAGTCCGACGACCGGCTGTTCGACCCGGACACCAACGCCCGCGTCGCGAACAGCATCTCGAGCGACGGCCACGACTTCACGCCCTGGTCGACGTACACGAACGGCGCCTACAAGCACCACCTCACGGCCGCTCGCCAGGCGGCTCAGGACGTCACGAAGCACCACGGCAAGTCCGCCGGGACCGGCACCGCGAGCGGCCGTCCGCTCAGAGTGGACGACAGCGTGCTGCACTCCTACGTGGCCCGGACCCGGCACGTCGGCGACGCGTTGGGCACCGCGACCGGGCACCTGCGCGGCGTCCGGGAGATCGGCCGCGAGAGCTTCGGCAAGATCGGTGAGGAGTCGGGGTTCGCCGACGCGCTCGCCGGCTTCGGGCTGGCCCTGCAGAAGCAGGTCAAGGGCGTCGGCGCGCACGCGGACGGGCTGGCCGCCGCGGCGCGGAAGGCCGCGAAGTCCTATCGCGACCACGAGACGGCGACCGTGGCCGCCTTGAACGGACTGGGCTGACATGGACACCGCCGCGCTCGCGCACTCCTTCGCGAAGGACCTCGTCGCCCACCGCGACAAGCTCGCCGGGAAGGCCGAGGACGCAGTCCGGGCCGAGTACGCCCTGCACCAGGTGGCGGGTGCGCTGGACGCCCAGCACGACGCCTACCACAAGGAAAGCGCCACCGTCCTCGAGCACTGGCACGGCCACGGCGCCGACGGCTTCCGCCACACCAGCGCGAAGCTGACGAAGGAGCTTCGGATCACGGGCGCGGCCGGGGCGGCGGCGGAGAAGGTCGTCGCGCACGTCGCGTCCACAGTGGACAGCGGGCACACGGCCGTGCAGCGGCTGGTCGACGAGTACACCGCGCGCGCGAAGCAGGTCCTCGACGCGGGCGTCGCGGCCGGGACGCAGGCCGCGCTGATGCGCGCGGTCGGGCACGCGGCCGACCTGGCACCGCAGTACACGCGGCAGTCGGCGTCGACGCTGCGGCACGTCGACGCGGAACTGAAGGCGGCGGCCGAGAAGCTGCACGACCTGCGGAAGGACCTGACCCACGACGGTGTCATGGACAAGGCCGTGCCCACGAAGACCACGCACCCGAGCAAGGCCGGCGGACGCGGCCAGGAGGTCGTCCACGCCGCGCGCACGCAGCTCGGTGTCCGCGAGAACCCGCCGGGCAGCAACCGGAACCCGTACGGCCCGACCGCCGCGTGGTGCTCGTCGTTCGCGACGGCGATGTGGCGGAAGGCCGGCGTGAAGATCCCGGTGCTGCCCTTCAGCGGCGACGTCTTCCACTGGGGCGAGCGCAACGGCCACGCCTATGGCAAGCACTCGCTGCACGAAGCGAAGCCGGGGGACGTGCTGATCTTCGGCACCGGGCCGCAGAACACGTCGACGAGCACGCACATCGGGATCGTCGAGAAGGTCGAAGGGAACCAGGTCACGATGATCGAGGGCAACTCCGGGGACGCCGTCCGCCGGAACACGCACACGCTCTCGGCGTCCACGTTCTACGGAGGGGTCCACCCGTGATCACCGGAAAAGCCGCCGACCGCACGGTCGCCGTCGAAGTCGCGCCCGGCGGCGCGTTGCAGGAGCTGACGCTGGAGGCGTCGGCGCTGAGGCTGGAGCCGGACGAGCTGGCCCGCCGGATCCTGGTGCTGGCCGCGGCCGCGTCGGCACGCGCCACGGCTTCGTTGTGGCACAACGTGGACGGTCTCGGTCTGCCCGAGGCGGGTGAGGACGCGGAAGCGACCACCCCGGACAGCTGGCGGTCCCAGTGAAGGCTTCGGAGCTGGCCGACGCGGCCTTCGAGGCCCCGGAACCGGCGTATGGGACGCGGCTGGCCGCGATCCGCGCCTCCGCCGAGGCCGACGGGGTGTCGGTGCTGGTCGACCTCCACGGCGCGCTCGTGGACCTGCGGTTCGACCGGTGGGCGCTGAACCGGTCGCCGGGGGAGCTGGCCGGGGTGATCCGGCGGCTGGCATCGGAGGCGGGCGCCGATGCCCTGCGGCAGGGGCGCGAGGTGCTGGGGGACGTGCTGCCGGACGGTGCGGAAGGCCCGAGGTTCGGTCCGCGGCCCTCGAGCGAGCCACCCGGTGAGGTGGGCGGACCGGCGATCCGGCCGCGGCCGGCCCCCGACGAGTTCCTGCCGACGACCTGGGCGACCTGACCGGCTGGCGGTCGTGAGTGAGAAACTGGGTTAGAACACTGTTTCTCACTCACGACCGCCGCGGCAGACCGCTCAGCGGGCGTCGCCGAGCATGCGGGTCAGCCGGTCGGCCAGCCAGGCGCCGTCGGCCGGCGTGACCATCACCCACGGTTCGCCGGCCACGTCCTCCGGCGTCACCGCGTAGCGCCCGGCCGCCGTGTCGAACCAGGCCAGGACCGGGCCGCGGCCCGCCGGGGCCGTCGCTGCCAGCTGGCCCGCCGCGTAGCGCTCGGCGGTCACCAGCGTCGCCAGTGGACGGACCGCGCGGCCGGTGATCCCGGCCGCGCTCAGCGCCCGCTCGAACGCGTCGTAGCCGTTGCGCGCGTACGCGTCCATCGCCGCCGAGTACGTCGCGCGGGGAAGCCGGAGCTGGTCGCCCGGGCCCGCCTCGGCGTCACCGAGCATCCGGGCCACCGCGGCGACCAGGTCGGCGGGGCGTAGCGGCTCCAGCACCAGCTCGCGCTCGTCGAGGACCGCGAGCACCCCGGCCGCGTCCCGCACGGCCGCGAGCAGCCGCCACGGCGCTTCGCCCAGCACCAGCGCGTCGACGCTCAGCGACGGCGCACCCAGCAGCACGACCAGGTCCGCCAGCGCCGGGTCGACGTCGTCGCCGTCGGTGAGGCCCGCTTCCGCCAGCCCGGCGAAGACCCGCACGCCCAGGTCGTCGCGCTCGGCCTGGGTGGCGCCGTGCACCGGCACGTCGAACGGGTAGGGCGGCGGCCCGCCCGGCCCCAGGTCCGCCCAGAGGAGATCGAATTCGAGATGCGACAGGATCACTCCGGCCGCCGTCGCGGTGCGCCGCGCCATGGTCACCCTTCCCGTGGTGCGCGGCCGCCGTCGGGCACGATGGTGCCGATGGCCGAGCCGCAGTCGATGGACGTCCCCGCGAGCGGGTACCTCGTCGTCCGCGCTTCCGGCGCCGCGGCCGCCCGCGCCGCGATCCTCGGCGGCCGCGGCGACCCCGAAGGCATCCAGCTGCTGCTGCGCTGCCCCGTCCCGCGGGCGGTCGCCGAGTCCGGCGCGAAGCTGACGTTCGCCGACGCCACGCTGCACCTGCAGCCCTCCGGCGTCGTGATGCTGACGGTCGCGGCGGCGAAGCTGTCGATCTCGTTCGCCGAGCTGCGGCCGCTGATGTTCCGGCCGGTCGAGGTCGACGCGCCGTTGCGGTCGTTGTTCGCCGGCGCGGTCGCGCACGTCGTGGCGGCCGGTCCTCGGCTCGACCCGCACGGGCTGGCCCACCACTTGCTCGGCCTGGCGGAATTGGTGCTGCGCAGCGCGTTGCGCGTCGAACTCGATCGTGTCGACGCTTTGGCGGCGCGAAGGCGTGAAGCGCTCGAGTACATGCGCGCGCACCTCGGCGAGCAGTCGCTCAGCGCCGACAAGATCGCCGAAGCGCTGTACATCTCGCGTCGGCGGCTGTACCAGCTTTTCGATGACGGCCAAGGTGTTGCGGAACGGCTGAAGGGCCTGCGCGTCGAGCGCGCGAAGGCGTTGCTGGCGGACCCGGCGAAGGCGGGGCGGGGGATCGCGGAGATCGCGCGGGACTGCGGGTTCACCAGCGCCCCGCACTTCTCGCGGACGTTCCGCCGCGCGACCGGCCGGACTCCGCGCGAGTTCCGGGAGCGGGCGCTGCGGGGGTGAGGTCGACGCCGGCGACGAGCGTCCCGGCCAGGCCGGCGACCTCCAGCCAGCCGCGGCCGCCGGGGGAGTGCAGGGTGAACACGGCCGCGCGCGGGCGATCCGGGTCGAGGACGACGGCCTGCAGCTGCGCGCCGGACAGGCCGATCCGCTCGACGATCACCACCGGGTAGCCGCGGCGGGTGTTCGCGTGGCTGACCTCCCGGATGCCCGGGGTCGTGTCGGCGACGAAGTGGCCGAGGTCCGCGGCATCGTCGAGGGTGCCCTCGATCGGGACGACCCCGGCGATGAGCACCGCGGGATCGGCGTCCCGGTGCTCGACCAGGGCCAGCAGCCCGGCCCGCTGCTCGTGGGCGATCTCCGCGCACTGGACGGCCGCCGCTTCCAGGCCGAGGTCGCGGGCGGCGTCGGGGCCGCGCAGGCGTGCCATCAGCGCGTGCAGCTCGGCGGTGGTGCGCTCGACCGAGTCCAGGCTCACCGGGGTGATCCCCGGAACGGCGGGCAGTTTCACCGGCCACCCAGTGCCGCGGCGAAGGCGCCGACCGCGCCCGGCGGCGGTGTCACGGGCGCGACGGGGGTCTTCGCGACGGTCACGCCCAGCTCGCGCCCGGCGGCCGAGAACGTCTCCAGATGTGTTGTCACGGCGGGGAAATCCGGGGCGCTCGGCAGGGGGGAGCCGTCGCCGAGGGCGCGCAGGCGGTCGGCGACGCGGGCTGCTTCCGTGGTGTGGGCGCGTTCCAGCTCGCGGGCTTCGGCGAGAACGCGGTCGAGGTCGTCTTGTCTCGTCGCGAGCCGGGCACGGGCCGTGGTGAGGTTCGGTTGAGCGGCGGGGGAGAACTGGGCTTCGGTTTCGGCTTGGTCGACGTCGTCCTGAGCGGTGGTGAGGGCTTGGCGCGCGACGGTGGCCTGGCGGTCGAGGTCCTCGGCGCGGCGGTGGTGGGCGACGAGGGTGCCCGCCCAGTCGTCGAGGATGGCTGCGGCCGCGCGGAGGGCTTCGGGGACGGCGGCGAGGCCGGTCGCGGCCCGTCCGGCGCGGTCGGCGAGGGCTTGGGCGGAATTTCCGGCCCACTCGGGGATTTCGCCGGGAGTGGGGGCCTGGTCGAGCCGCGCCGCCGCGGCGGCGTAGTGGCGGGCGGCTTCGGCGACGGCGTCGGGACGGCCGGGGACCGGGTTGAAGCCGAGGCCGCGGAACTCAGCCATCGGCGGCTCGGCCCAGGTCTTCGGCCGCGGCCGCATCTGTTGTCCCGTAGGCCTTCGCGGCCGCGCGGACGCTGCTCGCCGCCGTGGTGAAGTCCGTTTCCACCGCTCGTATCCTGCCCGACCACTCGCCCGTCAGCACCGCGAGCGCGCCCGAGATCGCCAGGGGTCCGAAGTCGCCGGACGCTGCCGTCTCGACCGAAGCCGCGGCCGCGCCGTACTCCTCTGCCGTCCCCTCGAGACGGAGTGCCAGCGCGTCGAGGGCCGCCGGGTCCGCGTGGAAGCCGGTCATTCGCCGAACACCGGGGGATATGCCGGGGGCAGGTCGTCCAGGAGGTCGTAGCCGTCCGCGTACTTGTCGCGGTGCTCGGTGTCCTCTTCGCGGCGCGTGCCCTGGCCCGGCGGGTACATGCCGTACCCGGTGCCCGCGCCGCGACCGCCCGCCGCTCCCGGGCCGAAACCCGACGTCGCGTTCCCGAAGCGACCCGCGCCGGCCCGGCCGCCTTCACCCACCGAGCCACCCGACCCACCCGAGCCGCCAGGGCCTGGGCCGACGAAGCCGGCGAAACCCGGTCCGGAGACCGTCCCGCCCGTGCCGATCACCCCGTCGAGTCCGCCCGGCAGCACCCCGGCGCCGCTGAACGTGGGCGGCAAGGCGGACGCGGTCGACGTCGAGTCGTCCGGCACCCGGCCCGGCACCGTCGCCCGGCCCTCGTCCGGACCCCGATCGAGCGGCGGGTCCGGGACCACGGGCGTATGTGGGTCCGTGACCACGGGCGTAGAGGGCACCCGTGGGGCCACCGCGTCCGAACCGGCCGCGCTCACCTGCGGTGCCGCGTCGAACGCCGGGGGCAGGCGGTGGCGGACGTCGTGGCTCGCGCTCTCGTACTGCTCCATCACGCGGACCGCCTCGGCCTTGGCGTCGTCCGCCTGCTTCTTCGTCGGCAGCTGGTCGTCGAGCAGCTCGTCCAGCATGTACGCGCCCTGTGGGCCGTCGAGCCGCTTGACCGCGTACCCCTCCTTGAACCACCGCTCGGCCCAGTAGTGCACCGGTTCCGGCATCTTCCGCCGGGCTTCGCCGATCGCCGCGGTGTAGGTGTCGAGGCCGTCGCCGATGTGGCGGGCGTTCTCGCCCGCCGTGCTCGCCCAGCCGGTCAGGCGCTGGATCGAGTCCGCGGCCTGCGCCGCCGACGGCCCGCGCCACGACAGCAGCAGCTTCTGCACCAGCGTGTGGACGTCGCTGGTGGCCGTGTCGACGCCCCGGGCCAGCTCGGCCCACCGGTGCGCCTGCTCGCCGAGCCGCGGCGGGTCGGCCGACTGCACCATGTCCCACAGCTCGCGGTGGTCGTAGGAGTCCCAGTTGATCTTGCCGAACGCGTCTTCGCGGTTGTTCACGGCTTTCTCGCGACGCACCCGCCGCGCCTTCGCCTGCTCGCGCGCGGTCGGCCGGTGGTGCGTGGAGTGGAACTCAGGCATCGCGCTCACCCGCCCGCAACGACGCCGCGGCCTCCTCGTCGTTGCTCCGGTGCGACGCCGCGACGGTGTCGAGGGCTTGGCGCAACGAGGCCAGCTCGGTCAGGTAGGACTCCAGCGCGGCCTGTACGCCGCCGGCCTCGGCGCCGCCGCGCAGCCCGAACGAGCGGCGCATCCAGTGGGACACCGGGCCTTTGCCGTCGGCCAGCGGTGTGCCCAGCTCGCGGGCGCTTTCGAGGTAGCCGGACAGCTCCTGGTGGCGCGCGTCGAGAGCGTTCTTGGCGGCGTCGATCTCGGCGTAGTCCAGCTCGAGGACGTCGGTGCCGTCGGCGACCAGCGCGGCCGCGCCGGTGCCCTGCGGCCTCGCGACCGCCGAGGCGCTTTCCCTCGGTCCGTCCTCGTCCCGCCGGTGCTCCGCACGCAGCTGCCGCCGCGCGTCGGCCTCGTCGCGCACAGTCGCCATGGAGGTCCTTCCCTCGCCACCCAGGCGTCCATCCTGGCCAATGCGCGCCGCGATGAGAAGGGACCCCCACCCGCGTGCACGGGTGGACACGAAGACTGCACGGGCGGATAGGGCAGGATGTCCGGATGATCCCGCGTCGTGCGTTCGGAGCCGTTCTCGCCGCCCTCACCGGGCTCGTCGTGCTCGCCGGGCCGGCCTCGGCCCACACCGAGCTGGAGTCCAGCTCACCCGCCGAAGGTGCCACGCTCGCGGCCGCGCCGACCGAGGTCCGGCTGACCTTCGGCGAGCCCGTGACCCTGCCGCCGGAGGCCGTCAAGATCACCGGCCGCGACGGCACCGCCTGGACGGTCGGCACGCCCGCGGTGGCCGGCGCCGTCGTGACCGCGCCGGTGACCCCGGCCGGACCGGCCCAGGCCTACACGCTGACCTGGAAGGTGATCGCGGAGGACGGCGACAACCTCACCGGCACCGTGCACTTCACCCTCGCCGCCGCGGTTTCGTCCGCCGCGGCGCCGACGACGTCCGTGCCGGAGCAGGCCCAGGCACCCACCGCCCCGACCGCGGTGGACACCAGCGGCATCCCCGGCTGGATCTGGGTGGTGGTCGGCGTCGTCGGGCTGCTCGCGGTGATCGTCGTCGGCCTGCGTCAGCTGAGGGGCCGCGGGAAGGACTGAGCTAGTCCTCCACCGGGACCGTCACGACCCAGCGTTCGGGACGGCGGCGCAGGTAGCCCCACCAGTACAGCGCCGACACCACCAGCACGCCGGCGGTGATGCCGAGGTCGAGCGCGCTCTGCTCGACCAGGACGTAGGCCAGCGCGGCGACGGCGACCACCGGGACGACCGGCCAGGCCGGCATCCGCCACACGTGCGGTTTCCGGTGTGCCGCCCGGCGGGCGCGCAGCGCGGCGATGGCCACGCACAGGTAGAGCGCGACGACGGCGACCCCGGTGACGCCGCTGAGCGTGTCCACCGGCACGAAGCAGAGCACGGCTTCGGACAGCCCGACCACGAGCGTCGCGACCCAGGGTGCGCCGAACCGCGCGCTCACCACGCTCATCGCGCGGTTCACCGGCGTCGGCCACGCCCGGTCGCGCGCGGAGGCGTAGAGCACGCGCGAGTTCTGGATGACCATGACGATCACCGCGTTCACGATCGCCGCCGCGATGCACAGGCTGATCGCGGTACCGACGGCCGAGTTGCTCCAGCCGGTGACGAGCGCGGTGAGGTCCACGCCGGCGAGCGCGGCCGCGTCCGGGACGGCGAGGGTGATCGCGACGACCGGGACCAGGATGACGAGTGCGCTGATCCCGAGCGTCCAGAACACGGTCCGGGCGACCGTCTTCCGCGGCTCGCGCATCTCCTCGGCGAGGTAGACGGCGGTACTGAAGCCCTGCACGACGAACAACGCGACGGCGAGCCCCGCGACGACGGCGATCAGCCCGATCCCGCTCGTGCCGAGTGACGGCTTGACCAGCACGGCCGCGCTCTGCGTGGTGTGGGTGAACCCGAGCAGTGACACGACGAAGATCGCGACGATCTCGACGACCAGGAAGATCCCGGTGATCCAGGCGTTGGAGCGCAGGTTCAGCAGGCCCATCACGGTGGACGCGAGCATCACCAGCGCCCCGGCGACCGACGGGTCGATGTGCGCGACCGCGGCGACGTAGTCCGCGACGCCGATCGCGATGATCGGCGGCACGACGAGGATGACGATGAAGGAGAGCATGAACGTCAGCCAGCCGGCGAACCGGTTGGCCACCGTCGTCACCATCGCGTACTCGCCGCCGGCGCTCGGGACCAGCGTGCCGAGTTCGGAGTAGCAGAAGGCGATCCCGACGCAGAGCAGCACCGCGAGCGCGATGGCGAGCGCGGTGCCGGTGCCGAGGTCGGCGAACAGCGGCGGCACGAGGACGAACAGCGACGACGCCGGCGTCACGCAGCTGAGCGTCAGCAGGGTGCCGCCGCCGACGCCGATGGACCGGGTCAGCGTGCGGGGTCCGGCGGGTGCGGTGGCGGCGGCGGATTGGGGCGGGGCGGGAGTGCGGGGCATCGGCGTTCCCTCCGGCCGGGGCAAGGTGCGACGGATGGAACAGCACCGATTCGGTGTTGTCAACGCCGCGAAGACGACTGAAATCGTTGTCCACAGGGGACAGTGCCTTCGGATTTAGTCACTCATCGTGACCAGGGTGCAGCGTTTGCCCTGTGTCACCCGCGTCGGGGATGATCCGGGGCGTGAGCAGCCAGGACACCCCCAGCCGGCCCGCCCCGCCGGTGCTCGACGACCTCTCGCGGCAGATCATCGCGCAACTCCAAGAGGACGGCAGGCGCGCCTACGCGACCATCGGCAAGGCGGTCGGCCTGTCGGAGGCCGCCGTCCGGCAGCGGGTGCAGCGGCTGTCCGACTCCGGCGTCATCCAGATCGTCGCGGTCTCGGATCCCTTGCAGGTCGGGCTGTTCCGGCAGGCGATGATCGCGATCACCGTCGAAGGGCCGCTCGAGCCGGTCGGCGACGCACTGGCCGAAATGGACGAGATCGCGTACGTGATCCTCTGCGCCGGGCGCTACGACCTGTTGTGCGAAGCCGTCTGCGCGGACGACGAGGCACTGCTGCAGCTGATCTCGGCGCGGATCCGCGCGCTGCCGGGCGTCCGGCACGCGGAGGTGATGGTCTACCTCAAGCTGCGGAAGCAGACCTACCAGTGGGGCTCTCGCTGACCGTGACGACGAAATCCGAAGGTTTCGCGGAAATATTGGCCACGGATTAGTTGATGATGTTCGTCTGGACGACTGAATCGCTTGCGTCCTGTGGTCGCCGCGTGCGATAACCGAGGCATGACCACTACCGCCGACCGCGCCTCCGTCGATGCCGCCGGCCTCGCCCAGGCAGCTCGCAGCAACCTCTGGATGCACTTCACGCGCCACTCCGCCTACGACGAGACCGACGTCCCGGTGATCGTGCGGGGCGAAGGCGCCTACATCTGGGACGCCCGCGGGAAGCGCTACCTGGACGGGCTCGCCGGGCTGTTCGCGGTCCAGGTCGGCCACGGCCGCGAGGAGCTCGCCGAAGCCGCCGCGCGGCAGACGAAGCAGCTCGCGTACTTCCCGCTGTGGGGCCACGCCCACCCGACGGCGATCGAGCTGGCCTCCCGCCTGGCCGACGCGGCCCCCGGCGACCTGAACCGCGTGTTCTTCACAGTGAGCGGCGGCGAGTCGGTCGAGACGGCGTGGAAGCTGGCGAAGCAGTACTTCAAGCTCGTCGGGAAACCCACCAAGCACAAGGTGATCAGCCGTTCGCTGGCCTACCACGGGACGTCGCAGGGCGCGTTGTCGATCACCGGCATCCCCGGCGCGAAGGCCGACTTCGAACCGCTGGTGCCGAGCACCCTGCGCGTGCCGAACACGAACTTCTACCGCGCGCCCGAGCACGCCGACGACTACGAGGCCTACGGGCGCTGGGCCGCCGATCAGATCGAGCAGGCGATCGAGTTCGAGGGCGCCGACACGGTCGCCGCGGTGTTCCTCGAGCCGGTGCAGAACACCGGCGGCTGCTTCGTGCCGCCGCCGGGCTACTTCGCGCGGGTGCGGGAAATCTGCGACAAGCACGATGTGCTGCTGGTGTCCGACGAGGTGATCTGCGCGTTCGGCCGGGTCGGGTACGACTTCGCCGCCAAGCGCTACGGCTACCAGCCGGACATCATCACGACGGCGAAGGGCCTGACGTCGGGGTACGCGCCGCTGGGGGCGGTGCTGGCTTCGGAGCGGTTGATGGAGCCGTTCACCCGGGGTGCGACGACGTTCATGCACGGCTCGACCTACGGCGGGCACCCGGTGTCGTGCGCGGTCGCGCTGGCGAACCTCGACCTGATTTCCCGCGAGGGCCTCTACGACCACGTGCTCGCGCGGGAAGACGCGTTCCGGTCCACTTTGGACAAGCTGACCGACCTGCCGATCGTCGGGGACGTCCGGGGGGCCGGGTTCTTCTACGGCATCGAGCTGGTGAAGGACAAGGCGACGAAGGAGACGTTCAGCGGTCCGGAGTCCGAGCGGGTGCTGCGCGGGTTCCTGTCGGACGCGTTGTTCGAGGCCGGGTTGTACTGCCGCGCCGACGACCGGGCCGAGCCGGTGGTGCAGCTCTCGCCGCCGCTGATCTGCGACCAGCGGGAATTCGACGAGATGGAGCAGATCCTGCGTGACACGCTCACCCGGGCGTGGAAACTGCTGTAGGGCGTGCCTCCGGCCCCCGATTTCCACGGTAGCGGAGGGCACCGACAGTTTGGCGTGCCTCCGTCGACGTGTATGACCCATTCGAGACTTTGCGGGCGGTTCGCCGGATAGGGCGTTGGCCCGAAAGGGCGGGGAATCGCGCGTTCCCCGCTCTCGCGCGGGTTTCTGGGTACCGTGGAGCGCAGGGGGACCGGGGGGAGCGGCCGGTGACCGGACCGCCCGCGTCCGCGCCGACCGGTCGCGCAGCCGGGAGGAGAACCCGATGACCGCGTCCACGGACACGCCGCGCCTGCCGTTCGAACGGCCGAACGTCCTGGAGATCGCCCCGCTCTTCGAGGTGCTGCGCCGCCAGGGCCCGGTCGTGCCGGTGACCACGCCGGCCGGCGACCCGGCGTGGCTGGTCACCGGGTTCGAAGAGGTCCGCGCGGTGTTCACCGACCCGCGCTTCGGCCGGTCGCACCCGGCGCCGGAAACCGCGTCGGCGCTGTCGGAGGCGGCGATCCTCGGCCGGCCGCAGGGCGACCACGAAACCGAGCACGTGGCGCACGCGCGGATGCGGAAGATGCTCGTGCCCGCGTTCTCCGCCAACCGGATCCGGCGGCTCGCCGGTCGCGTCCAGGAACTGGCCGACGGCTGCTTCGCCGCCATGGAGCGGGCCCGGCACGCGGACGAGCCGGTCGACCTGCACGAGCACCTGTCGTTCCCGCTGCCGGTGCTGGTGATCTGCGAGCTGCTCGGCGTGCCGTACGAAGACCGCGACACGTTCCGCGTGCTGTCCGAGCGGATGGGCCGGA
Organism: Amycolatopsis camponoti; assembly: GCF_902497555.1. NCBI lineage: Bacteria > Bacillati > Actinomycetota > Actinomycetes > Pseudonocardiales > Pseudonocardiaceae > Amycolatopsis > Amycolatopsis camponoti. The sequence goes on from NZ_CABVGP010000001.1 coordinate 3,728,900, forward strand.
TGGACATCGGTTCCGGCGCCGACGCGGCGCTCGAGGAGTTCGCCGCCTACATGGGGCGGCTGGCGGCGGCCAAGCGGCGCTCACCCGGCCAGGACGTCGTCTCGGACATGGTCCGGGCCCAGGCCGAAGACCCGGCGTTCACCGACGACGACCTCGCGCGCCTCGGCGCCGGCCTGCTGTTCGCCGGCCACGAGACGACGTCGAACCGGATCGACCTCGGCGTCCTGTACCTGCTCACCGACCTCGCGCGGCGCGACGCGCTGGCCGCCGACCCCGAGAACCGGGTGCACGGCGTCGTCGAGGAGATCCTGCGGCTGTCCGCGCCGGGCGGGCTGGGGGTGCTGCGGTACGCGCACGACGACGTCGAGCTCGGCGGCGTGACGGTCGCCCGGGGGGACGCGGTCGTCCTCTCGCTGGCGGCCGCGAACCGGGATTCGTCGGTGTTCCCCGCCGCCGCGGAATTCGACCCCGGGCGCAAGCCCAACTCGCACGTGTCGTTTGCTTACGGTGGCTGGTTCTGCATCGGCGCGAGTCTCGCCCGCACGGAACTGCGCGTCGTGTTCGGCTCGCTGTTCCGCCGGTTCCCCGGACTGCGGCTCGCGGTGCCGGTCGGGCAACTGGAGGTCCGGTCGAACCGGGTGACCGGGGGAGTGGACCGCGTGCCGGTCCTCTGGTAGACCTGCGGCGGCCACGACAGGAGGAAACGTGACCCTGTGGGACAAACTGGGGATGGACGACAAGCTCATCAAGGTGCTGAAGGAGATCCCTCCGGGCCCGGACGCGTCGGAGTTCGGCCCGGCCTACGTCACGATCCACCAGCTGGCCGTCGAGCTGGACCAGCGGTTCCCCGAGGTGCGCAAGCAGCTGGACGTGCCCCTCGGCGGCGGCGCGAGCCGGCACGCGGGCCTGGTGGAACTGCTGGGCAAGGAACTGGTCGAGAAGATCAAGCGCTACGGCGACGTGTACCCGATCGAAGCGGCGCAGCTGTCTTCGGTGCGGTTCCGCGAGCTGCGGCTGCGCGGCCCGGGCGGGCGTGACCTGGTGGGTGCGTCGCGGACCGACCTGCCGCTGATCCGCCTGCGACCCAAGGACTGACGGTGCTGCCCCCGCCCCCGGTCCGCGTTCTGGTGGCCGAACGCGACCCGGCGGTGCGGGCCCGCCTGGGCTCCCTGCTGGCCGAGACCGACGGCATCGAGGTGATCGGCTCGGCCCCGGACGCGACGGCGGCCCGCACGACGCTGCGCAGCCGCCTGCCGGACGTGGTGCTGCTGGACCTGCGGCTGGGGCCGCTCGGGCCGGTGTTCCGCCGCCCGGCGGTGCTGGCGCTGGTGACGTTCGACTCCGACGCGGGGATCCTCCGTGCGCTACGCGACGGCGCTTCGGGGTACGTGCTGCGCTCGGCCCGGCGCAACGAGCTGATCAAGGTGGTCCGGCTGGCGGCCGACGGGCACGTGGTGCTGTCCCCGGACGCTTCCCGCCGCCTGGTATCGGCGGCGACGCGGCTGTCGGGCCCGAGGGACGAGCGGCTGGCCGGAGTGGACCGGTTGTCGGTGCGCGAGCGTGAGGTGCTGGTCGGGGTGGGTTCCGCACTGACGAACGCCGAGATCGCCGCGCGGCTCGGGCTGGGTGAGCCGGAGGTGCGGAGTTTGGTGGCCCAGGTGGTGCGGAAGCTGGGGTGTGCGCATCGGACCGAGGCGGGGTTGCTGGCGTATGAGCGGGGGTTGTGCCGGCCTGGCTGAGTGAGGCTGGTGGTGCGGAGTTGGTGGCGCCGGGCGGAGGCGGGGTTGGCGGCTGAGCCGGGTCGGCTGAGGGCGGCCGGAGGTGGCTCCAGCGGGGTCCGTGAGCGGTCGGATGTGGGACGGCCTTTGGCGGGGTACTGGTCGACCGGGGCGGCTGACCAGCGGACCGGCAGTCGCCCGGCGGAGTCTGTGAGTGGCCGGGCGCGGGCGGCCGCCGGGGCGGATGCCGACCCGGCCGGGCAGGTGACCAGCGAGCTGACAGCCGCCCGAGGGCCGCCTCGCCGAGTAAGCCCGGCGAAGCGGCCCAGGGGCGATCACCTCGGTGGTGCGAGCGTCAGAAGCCGGTCAGGCCGTTGGGTACCCCCAGCCCCGTCGGGGCGTCGTAGCCCTGGCCTGCGACGCACAGGTAGTCATTGCCGCACTTCCTGCCCGCGCCCGAGGGGTCGTTGTTGCCCGTCGTGATGTCCACGAACGACGCCGCCTTCGCGTACAGGCTCGACGGCTGTGTCGCGCCCGCCTGGCCTGAGCGGCCGATCAACCCCGCGATGTACGGCGCCGATGCGCTGGTGCCGTTCACCGGGAGCCAGCCGCCCGCGTCCGTGTAGTGGATCGCGATGTCCTCCGCCGCCGACGCTATGTCCGCGACTGTGCGCTTGCCGCAGTGGGTGTCCTTCTGCCACGACGGCTTCGCGATGTACGCCGAGCAGCCGCTGCCGCCGTACTGCCACGCCGACTCCGCCCACCCTCGGGCCGACGACGGGTCGCGGGCCAGCGTCGTCCCACCGACCGAGACCGTGGTCGCCAGGACCGCGGGGTAGCTCGCCGCCGTGAAGCCGGCGTCTCCCGAGGACGCCACTACTGTCACGCCCGGGTGCCGGTAGTGGCTCGCGAACGCCAGCGGTGCGCCGCCTTCCCGTGCGCCGTAACTGTTCGAGACCACCGAAGCGCCCAGCCGGACCGCGGTGTCCTCCGTCTCCGCCAGGTCGGCGAAGCCCGGTGTGTTGCCTTCGACGACCACCAGCCGGCACGACGGGCACGCCGCCGACACCATCGAGACGTCCAAAGTGGACTCCAGCGCCCAGCCGAAGTCCGCTTCGGGCAGCGGTGCGGCAAGGCCCTGCTGGTTGACCTTGCGGAAGCAGCCGTTCACCGTCGTGCACGGCGGGAGGCCGTACTGCGCCCGGTACACCGCCAGGTCCGCCTCCAGGTTCGGGGCGTCGTAGGCGATCGAGATGCCGACGACCGTCTCCGGGCCCGGCGAAGCGGGCAGCCGGTAGGCCGACGCCAGGTCGTCCGCACCCCAGCCGATCGGACCGTCGGCCAACGCGGGCGCGGAGGTGTACGTGGTGAGGCAGCGCAGCAGGCCCGGTCCCGGGTCGGGGCACGCCGCGCGAGGTGCCGTGGCGGCCGTCGCGGCCGGCGCGAACCCGGCCACCGCCACCAGCGCGGCCAGCAGGCCGATCCATCTTCTGTTCACAGTGGACTCTCCTCAGGCCGGGTAGACGTGGTAGGCGGCGGTGATCGACTCGGCCACGGTGGCCCCGGCCGCGTCGGACGCCGTCACGCGCAGCGAGACGTCCGCGCCGCGGAAGGCCTCCGTGAGCGCGGTGAAGTCCGCGTGGAAGACCCCGGCGCCGCGGGCGGTCACCGGCGCGTCGAGCCAGGTCGTGCCGTCGGTCGAGTACTGGACCGTCGCGCCGGTGATCGGCGAGGCGACACTCTGCTGCAGGTGCCCGACCGTGAGGTCGAGGCTCTGCGGCCCGGACACCGTGGAGCCGTCCGGACGCAGCCCGCCGACGGCGTACCCGAGGGTCAGCATCGGCTCGACCGCGCACGACCGGTCGACTCCGCCCCGTTGACGCAGGCAGACGAGCGACGGCGGGAGCTGCGCACCCTCGACGTGCTGCGACTTCCACGTCCACTCGGTGTGGGTCGCCGTGCTCTGGCGGTACATCGGCCCGGTGCGCCCGGCATCGATCGTCAGCCCCAGTGTCGACGGTCCGGACGCCACCGGCTGCTCCAGCGTGAGTTCGGTGGTCCCGGCCGGGTCGCCCTCGGCGAGCGTGGCGCCGTCCTGGGTCAGCGTGTAGTGCCCGGTGACGGTGTCGCGAGACTCGCCGTAGAAGCCGAAGCCGGTGTGCCCCGGCTGGTTGTCGCTGAACGGCGTGATCGACAGCCGCAGCAGGTCCCCGGCCCTCGTCGCGGCCGGCGCCACCGGCGCGCTGCCGTCGTCCGGCGGCAGCAGCGCGACCTCGCCCGCCGGGTGCAGCGGGAACTTGTTCCACTCCTCGGTGACCGTCGAACCGCCCCGGTAGGCGTGGAACGGCTCGTACTGGCCGCCGGCCCAGCCGGGGAACGGCCCGGGCAGGACGTACTTCGAGAACCCGCCGAACCAGCGCAGGTCCGGTGCCGCCGAGACGTACTCGACCTGCTTGCGCGGCAGCTGGATCGGGTGCGAGACACGGCCGCTGACGTCCTCGAAGGAGAACATCCCGCTGCGCTGCCGCAACCCCAGCGACGAGTACTCGCTGAAGTAGGTCGAGTCGACCGCGGCCACGTCGCGAGCGGTGATCACGTACCGCTGCTGCGGGATCGTTCCCAGCGAGGCCTTCTGCAGCACGTATTCGTACGGCGTGCCCGGCCCCGGCGGGGACACCAGCCTGCTGTACGGGTACGTCTGCAGCGCGCCCGTGCGCACCGGGACCGCCGTCGGCGACACCGCGATCGGGACGCCGGGCCCGGCGTCGAAGTCGACGAGCAGCGCCGGTCCCGTCGTGGCCGCCCGGCGGAACAGGAACCCGGTGTCGTCGAGCAGCGCCGGCCGCGGCGTCACCCACGTCAGCTTGCTCGAAGCGCGGGAAGCGTCGACGCGGACGGTCTTGTCCGCCTTGACCGCGAACTCCGGTTGCGCGCTGAACCGCACCTCCGTCGGGTTGCCGTCGGCGTCGGCCGTCCAGAACAGCCCGAGCGCGCTGTAGTTCCCGTCCGGGGCGCTGAACTTCGCCGTGCCGCTCGCGAAGTAGTTGACGCTCTCGACCGGGTCGAGCAGGTTCCCGTCGTCGGTGTTGTAGAGGAACGCGACGCCGGTGTCGGCCGGGTGGCCGGCGATGTCGGTGGCGTCGACCGACACCGTGCGCATCACCGAGCGCGGCTGAACGGCCGGGCGCGCACCGGGGAGCGCGAACCGGGCGCCGCCGGCGAACAGTCCCTGCCCGCCGAAGTGCCCGCGCGCGTTGTCCTCTTTGAACTGCTTCGCCAGCGCGGGCCCGAACGTCGCCGGGTCGGCGGGCAGCGGTGCGCCGGCCAGCAGCGCGCCGACGTCGAACAGGCTCAGGTCCAGCCCGCGCCCGAGGTAGGGGAGCGCGGTACCGGGCAGCTCGTAGTCGCGGGCGCCGAGCCGCAGGTGCACCAGCGCCCGCGCCATGCCCTTCCCGGCGGCCGGCCGGACGTCGAACAGGGACCGGCCGTCGGCGGTGGTCCGGACGCTGACGCGTTCGCCGGTGATCAAGGTGGCGGACGTCGTGGGCACCGCGGCGCCGGCCTGCGGGGGAACGATTCCCCCGAGCCCGGCGAGCACGACCCCCAGGACGGACAAAGTTCTTCGCACTGGCACCTCCGTGTGGTGGTTGATCACCACTACCGACGAGCCAGACGCCGAAGCCGTTGAGGCCGGTTCTCGATCTTCGCGAAGTTACCTCGATCGGGTCAACGACCGAGAGTCAGGAATGGGCCGCGGGCACCGGCCGGGCGACGCCGAAACCGCCGTACGGACCGGCTTTCGCGCGCTTGCGGACCTCGTCGAAGTGCCGGTGCACGGCCTCGGCCGCGGCGTCCGCGTCGCGCAGCAGGAGCGCGTCGACGATGGCCTGGTGCCGCTTCGCGGTCGCCGTCGGCGACGACGCGGGTCCGCCCAGCTCGCTTTCCGCGATCCGGTAGACGTCCCAGAACAGCCCGGTGAGCTCGCGCGCCAGGTCGAACCCGGCCTCGGCGCAGATGAGGTCGTGGAACTCGCGGTCGGCCTCCGCGGCGTCCGGGCCCTTGCGCTTCATCCGCGCGACGCAGGCCTGCAGCTCCTCGACCAGGCCGGGCCGGTGGTCGGTGGCGACGCGGCGGGTCAGCTCGGTCTCGAGCATCTCCCGCACCTCCAGGAGGTCGCGCAGCCGTCCGACGTCGGTGGCCCCGCGGGCGCGGGTGCGGAACAGCAGCCACGTCTGCAGCGACTCCGACCCGGCGGACCCGACGAACGTGCCGTAGCCGTGGCGGATCTCGACGATGCCGAGGGCCTGCAGGGCCTTGATCGCCTCGCGGATGGAGTTGCGGCTGACGCCGATGTCCTCCATCAGGCTCAGCTCGGTGGGCATGGGTGCGCCCGGCGGGAGCTCCCGCTCGACGATCAGGTCGATGATGCGCTTGGTGATCTCTTCGCTGCGCTGCGGACGGGCCACTGCTGTCCTCCCCGGATGCGTCGTGAGAGGACATCCTACGTCATACGTCCAGAAGGGTTGACCAGCACGCGAACCCATCCTAGGCTCACGCCGGTCATAGGACGTCCCATGTCCTACCGTTCGAGGCCAGCCGGAGACACCGATGTCCCAGAGCCCGTCGCTCAGCCGCCGCCAGTTGCTGCGCTACACCACCTTCGCCGGGGCGGCCATGACGTTCCCGACCGTGCTCGCCGCGTGCGGCGGGCCGGCGTCCACCAACAAGACCGGCAGCTCGGCGGGCTCGCTCACCGCCGTCATCGGCTACGGCAACAACCAGACGTGGGACCCGCTGCAGACCGCGTCCGCGTTCTCGATGGCCGCGATCCTGCACTGCTACGAGTCCCTCGTGGAGGGTGACCCGATCACCCGCGCTCCCTTCCCCGGCCTGGCGAAGGCGCTGCCCGCCGACGCGAGCGGCACCAGCCTGAAGTTCGAGCTGCGCGACGGCGCGAAGTGGCACGACGGCCAGCCCGTGACCGCCGACGATGTCGTCTTCACCTACGCCCGTGCGCTCGACGAGAAGGAGAACGTGCTGATCCACAGCTTCTTCTCGCACTGGCTGCAGGAGGTACGCAAGACCGGTGACCGCGCGGTCGAGTTCGTCCTCAAGTTCCCGTTCCCGTACGCGCTGCAGCGGATCCAGTGCTGCAAGATCGTCCCGAAGCACGTCTACGACGGCAAGTGGGACGACGCCAAGGGCGGCAAGGTCGTCGGCTCCGGCCCGTACAAGGTCGTCGAGCAGGCCCCGCTGTCCCACACCAGCTTCGAGAAGTTCGCCGACTACAACGGCCCGCGCCCGGCGGCCTACGACAAGATGCTCTGGAAGTCCATCGTGGACTCCGCCCCGCGCGTCGCCGCGATCTCCGGTGCCAAGCCGGACGCGCAGATCGCCGAGAACATCCCGGCCGCCAACGCCGACCAGCTGCGCAAGGCCGGTCGCACGGTCGAGTTCGCCGACGGCGGCAACAACCTCTTCCTGCTCTTCAACACCGCGCACGCGCCGTTCGACAAGAACCTCGTGCGCCAGGCGCTGCACTACGCCATCGACAAGAAGAAGATGATCGACATCGGGCTGAAGGGCGCCGGTTCGCCCGGGACGTCGTTCATCAACCCGAAGCTCCCGTCCTCACAGCCGGCGTCGCAGGACTTCGCCTACAACCCCGACAAGGCGAAGCAGCTGCTGCAGCAGGCCGGCGTGAGCAACCTCAAGGTCACGCTGTCCACGACGAACACCTCGCTGGTCGCCGACTGCGTGAAGGTGATCAAGGAGGGCTGGGACGCGATCGGCGTCCAGACCACTTTGGACAGCCAGGACACCAAGGCGCTGTTCTCCAAGCTGGACGCGGGCACCGACTTCCAGGTCGTCGCCACGACGAACAACCCGCTGCAGTTCGGCAACGACCCCGACCTGATGATCCGGTACTACTACGACGCCAAGTCCATCCTCACGAGCAAGTACGCCCGCTTCACCGGCCCCGACGCCCAGTCCCTGCTCGCCCTGCAGGACCAGGCCGCGGCGGAGACGGACGAGGCCAAGCGGACGGCGCTGAACAAGCAGCTGCTGGACCTGATCTCCGAGCAGGCCGTCATCTACCCGGTGGTGTTCACCCAGCTCGGCACGGCGTGGGACCCGAAGGCGCTCAGCGGCGTGCGCGCCCAGGGCTACCCGGGCATCTACCTGAACCAGGCCAAGCCGGTCTAGGAGGAGAACACCCGTGGCCGTCGTCGTGCGGATGCTGCTCAGCCGCATCCTCGCCCTGATCCCGCTGCTGCTCGGCGTGATCCTGTTCGTGTTCATCGTGATGCGGTTCGCGCCGGTCGACCCGGCGCTGGCCGCGTTCGACGGCGCGAACGCCACCGCCGAGCAGCTGCAGCAGTTCCGGCTCGAGAACGGGCTGCTGGACCCGCTGCCGCTGCAGTACGTCCACTTCGTCTGGCACCTGGCCCAGGGCGACTTCGGGACCAGCGTGATCACCAAGCAGCCGGTCGGCGACACGATCTCGACGGCGCTGCCGCTGACCGTCCAGCTGACCCTGCTCGGCCTGGTCCTCGCGCTGGTGACGGCGCTGGTGCTCGGCGTGACGTCGGCGCTGTTCCGCGACCGCTGGCCGGACAAGGTGATCCGTGTGGTCACCCTGGCCGGGGTCGCCGCGCCGGCGTTCTGGGTGGCGCTGCTGCTGGTCCAGTGGCTGGCGGTCGGCCAGGGCCTGTTCCCGACCAGCGGCTACGTCAGCCCGGCCGACTCCTTCGGCGGGTGGCTGAACTCGCTGACGCTGCCCGCGGTCTCGCTGGCGCTGCCGGTGGCCGCGCAGCTGACCCGGGTGATCCGGACGTCGATGGTCGAAGAGCTCGACAAGGACTACGTCCGCACCGCGCGCGGCGGCGGCCTGCCGCCGGTGGTCGTGGTCGGGCGCAACGTGCTGCGCAACGCGCTGGTCACGCCGCTGACCGTGCTCGGCCTGCGGGTCGGCTACCTGCTGGGCGGCGCCGTCGTCATCGAGACGATGTTCGCGCTGCCGGGGATGGGGCAGAACATGATCCAGGCCGTCACCGACGGCGACACCGCCAAGGTGCAGGGCTTCGTCATCACGATCGCGATCGGGTTCGTGCTGGTCAACCTGATCGTCGACGTCCTGTACCTGATCGCGAACCCGCGCCTGCGGAGCCACGCGTGAAGCGCCTGCGCGCGGCCTGGCCCGCGCTCGCGATCCTCGGCGTGCTGCTCCTGGTCGCCGTGCTCGGCACGCTCGTCGCGACGCACAACCCGGACGCGCTCAGCACCGACACCGGCGGCCCGAGCGGGTCCCACTGGTTCGGCACCGACACCTCCGGCCGCGACATCTTCTCCCGGCTCGTCGCCGGCACGCGCTGGTCGCTCGCCATCGGCCTGGGGGCGGTGGCGCTCGCGCTCGTGTCGGGGGCGGTGATCGGGGCGTTCGCCGCGACCTCGAACCGCCGCGTGGACGCCGTCGTCATGCGGGTCCTCGACGTCATCATGGCGTTCCCCGGCATCGCGCTGGCCGCGGTGCTGGTGGCGGTGTTCGGCCACGGGATCCTGGTGCTGATCCTCGCCATCGGGTTCTTGAACATGCCCGCGGTGGCGCGGGTGATCCGGGCGAACGTCCTGGCCCAGTACGGCGAGGACTACGTCGCGGCCGAACGCGTCATCGGCGCGAGGCGGTTCTTCGTGCTGACGCGGCACGTCGCGATCAACTGCGCCGCGCCGGTGCTGGTCTACTGCACGGTCACGGTGGCCGACGCGATCGTGTTCGAGGCGTCCCTGTCGTTCATCGGCGCCGGCATCCAGCCGCCGGACCCGTCGTGGGGCTCGGTACTGGCCGACGGCAAGGACCTCGTGCTGACCGGCGGCTGGTGGGCGACGCTGTTCCCCGGCCTGCTGATCCTGGTCACGGTCCTCGCGCTCAACATCCTGTCCGAGCGGATCTCGGACGCCTGGGCCGCGCCGTCGGCCCGCGCGGTCAAGGCGGCCGAAGTCGCGAAGGCCGTCGAGAAGCGCGAAGACGCCGACACCGCGCCCGTCCTGCCGATCGCCGGCCTGCGGGAAGCGGGGGAGCGGCTGGCCCGCACCGCCCGGTCCCTGGACCACCGCGAGACCGTCCTGGAGGTCGACCGGCTGGCGATCGCGTTCCCCGGCCGCCACGAAGGGGTGGCCGTCGTCGACGGCGTGTCCTTCAGCGTCCGTGCCGGGGAAGTCCTCGGCCTGATCGGCGAGTCCGGCTGCGGCAAGACGCTCACGGCGTTGTCGATCCTCGGCCTGCAGCCGGCGACCGCCCGGGTGTCCGGCCAGATCCGCTTCGCCCAGCGCGATCTGCTCGCTTTGCGCCCCGGTGAACGACGGAGGCACCTCGGCCACGACATCGCGATGATCTACCAGGACGCGTTGAGTTCGCTCAACCCGGCGATGACGATCCGGGCCCAGCTCAAGCAGTTCACCCGCCGCGGCGGCACCCGCACCCCGGCCGAGCTGCTCGAACTGGTCAACCTCGACCCGGAACGGACGCTGCGCGCGTACCCGCACGAGCTGTCCGGCGGCCAGCGCCAGCGCGTGCTGATCGCGATGGCGCTCTCGCGGGACCCGAAGCTGATCGTCGCCGACGAGCCGACCACGGCCCTCGACGTCACCGTGCAGGCGCAGATCATGGCACTGCTGCTGCGGCTGCAGGAAGAGCTCGGGTTCGCGCTCGTCCTCGTCTCGCACGACCTCGCGCTGGTGTCCGAGATCGCCGACCGCGTCGTCGTCATGTACGGCGGCCAGGTCGCCGAGCTGGGCGCGACCGCCGAGGTCGTGGGTTCGCCCCGGCACCACTACACGCGTGGGCTGCTCAGCGCGGTGCTGTCGCTGGAGGAGAACGAGGCGCGGCTCACCCAGATCAAGGGCGTCGTCCCGGCCCCGGCCGAGTTCCCGGCCGGCTGCCGCTTCGCCGACCGCTGCCCGGCCGCCCGCGCCAAGTGCCACGACGAGACGCCGGTCCGCTTCGGCGAGCCGGTCGAGCACCTCGTCGCCTGCCACTTCCCGGCCGTCGACATCGCTCGCGAGAAGGAGGCGACGGCGTGAGCCTCCTGGAGCTCGACGGCGTCCACGTCGTCCACAAGATCCGCGGCCGCGGCCTCTTCGGCCACGACAGCGTCTACGCCCTCACCGACGCCCACCTGGTCGTCGCACCGGGGGAGACGATCGGTGTCGTCGGCGAGTCGGGCTGCGGCAAGTCGACCCTGGCCAAGGTGATCGTCGGCCTGCAGTCCCCGACCGCCGGCACGGTCCGGTTCCGCGGGAAGCCCCTGGACGCGGGATTCGGACGCGAGGTCGGCATGGTCTTCCAGGACCCGTCGACCGCGCTCAACCGGCGGCTCGCCGTCGCCAAGATCATCCGCGACCCCCTGGACGTGCACAAAGCCGGGACGCCGGCCGAGCGCGACGACCGCGTCCGCGAGCTGATGTCGCTGGTCGGCCTGCCCGCCAGCGCCGCCGACGCGGTCCCGGGCCAGCTCTCCGGCGGCCAGCGCCAGCGCGTCGCCATCGCGCGGGCCCTGGCCCTGCGGCCCGCGCTGCTGGTCGCCGACGAGCCGACGTCCGCCCTCGACGTCTCGGTCCGCGCCCAGATCTTGAACCTGTTGCTCGACCTGCGCGAACAGCTGGACCTGGCGATGGTGTTCGTCTCCCACGACATCCAGACGGTGTCGAAGATGAGCGACCGGATCGTCACGATGTACCTGGGCCGGATCGTCGAGGAGGCGCCGGTGGGGGCCGAGGCCCGGCACCCGTACACGCGGGCCCTCTTCTCGGCGACGCCCAGCCTGCTGAACCCGGTCGAGCCGATCGTGCTGACCGGCCCGGTGCCCTCGGCGACGCACCCGCCGAGCGGCTGCCCGTTCCGCACCCGCTGCCCGAAGGCCACCGACGAGTGCGCGGCCGAGCTGCCGCCGCTCGCCGTGGCCGACGGTGGCCACACGTACCGCTGCATCCATCCCGAGATCCCCACCGGAGTGAGCACCTGATGCCGAAGTTCGCCGGAATCGTCCCGCCGCTGTGCACGCCGTTCACCGACGACTTCAGCGTGGACACCGACTCGCTGCGGCGCCACGTCGAGTTCCAGCTCGACGCCGGCGTCCACGGCGTGTTCGTCCTCGGCTCCTCCAGCGAGGTCGCCTTCCTGCCCGACGCCCAGCGCCGCGTCGTCGTCGAAACGACGGTCGACCAGGTCGCCGGGCGCGTCCCGGTGCTCGTCGGCTGTATCGACATGACGACATTGCGCGTCGCCGAGCACATCAAGGTGGCCGAAGCCGCCGGGGCCGACGCCGTCGTCGTCACCGCGCCCTACTACACGCGGACCCACGTCGCGGAGATCGACCGGCACTTCCGCCTGCTGCACGAGCGGACCGCGCTGCCGATCGTCGCCTACGACATCCCGGTCGCGGTGCACACCAAGCTCGACGGCGGGATGGTCCTCGATCTCGCCGCCGACGGCGTCCTCGCCGGCCTGAAGGACTCGAGCGGCGACGAAGCCGCGTTCCGGGCCGTGCTGCTCGGCAAGCGCGACCGCGGCCTGGACGCCTTCGCCGTCTTCACCGGGTCCGAGCTGATCGTGGACGCGGCCCTGGCGATGGGCGCGGACGGCGCCGTCCCGGGTCTCGGCAACGTCGACCCGGTCGGGTACGTGCTCATCCACGACCACTTCAAGTCCGGCAACCTCGCCGCGGCGAGGCGCGAGCAGGAACGGCTGATGAAGCTGTTCTCGATCACGTCCGTCGCCCCGCCGAGCCGGATGGGCCGCGGCTCGGCCGGCCTCGGTGCCTTCAAGGCCGCGATGAAGATGCGCGGGTTCATCGACAACGCGGTCATGGCGCCGCCGCAACTGCCCCTGGACGACGAGGAACTGCTGCGGATCAAGGAGAAGCTCGCCGAAGCGGGGCTGCTCTGATGATCCGCTACGGCGCCGACTACAACCCGGAGCACTGGCCCGGAGAGGTCCGCCGGGAAGACCTGAAGCTGATGGCCGAAGCGGGCGTCACGATGGTGACGGCGGGGATCTACTCGTGGGCCGGCGTCGAACCGCGGCCGGGGGAGTACGACTTCGGCTGGTTCGACGGGGTCATGAACGACCTCGCGGGCGCGGGCGTCCAGGTGTGCCTGGCGACGATGACCGCGTCCCCGCCGCCGTGGCTGACCCACGCGCACCCGGAGATCCTGCCGGTGCGCGCCGACGGCGTCCGGCTCTCACCCGGGGCGCGGCAGCAGTTCTGCCCGTCGAGCCCGGTCTACCTCGCGCACGCCGCCCGGCTGGTCAGCGAGCTGGCGACGCGGTACGCGGGCCATCCCGCGTTGGCGATGTGGCACGTCGGCAACGAGTTCGGCTGCCACGTCCGGGCGTGCTACTGCGACGAGTCCGCGTCGGACTTCCGCGTCTGGCTGCAGGACCGGTACGGCACGATCGAGGCGCTCAACGCGGCGTGGACGACCACCTTCTGGGCCCAGCGGTACGACGACTGGGCCGAGATCCTGCCACCCCGGGTGGCACCGACGTTCCCGAACCCCGCGCAGCAGCTGGACTTCCACCGGTTCTCCTCCGACGCCGCGCTCGGCTGCTTCCTCACCGAACAGCGGGTGTTGCGCCGCGTCACGCCGGACGTCCCGATCACGACCAACTTCGTCGGCCTGGTCCAGAAAGCGCTCGACTGGCACCTGTGGACGCCGCACGAGGACGTCGTCAGCCTGGACTCCTACCCCGACCCGTCCGACCCGCGCGCCCACGTCGAAGCCGCGTTCGCCTACGACCTCATCCGGTCCACGAAGGACCAACCGTGGATGTTGCTCGAACAGGCGCCCAGCGCGGTGAACTGGCGGCCGCGCAACAGTCCCAAGCCACCCGGCGCGATGCGGCTCGGCAGCTGGCAGGCCATCGCCCAGGGCGCCGACGCCGTCCTGTTCTTCCAGTGGCGCCAGACCAGCGGCGGCGCCGAGAAGTTCCACTCCGCGATGGTGCCGCACGGTGGCCGCGACACCCGGACGTTCCGCGAGACCGCCGCGTTGGGGCAGGAGCTGGCCCGCGTGCCGGAGCTGGCCGGGACGCGCGTGCGCGCCGACGTCGCCCTGCTGCACGACTGGCCGAGCTGGTGGGGGCTCGAACTCGACTCGCATCCGGCTCGGCTGGAGTACCTCGAAACGCACCTCGCGCACTACGCGCCGTTGTTCGACGCCAACGTCACCTGCGACGTCGTCCACCCTTCGCGGGACCTCACGTCGTACAAGCTGGTCGTCGTCCCGAACCTGTACCTGCTGGAGCAGGCGGCCGCCGACAACCTGCGCGCGTACGTCGCGGGCGGCGGGCACCTCGTGGTGTCGTACTTCTCCGGCATCGTCGACGGCTGCGACCGCGCGTACCCGGGCGGCCATCCCGCGCCGCTGCGGGACATCCTCGGCCTGCGGGTCGACGAGTTCTGGCCCCCGGATGGGCCGGTCGATCTCGATTTCGCGGACGGGACAACGGGTTCCGGGGTCATCTGGTCCGAATGGATCGAACCCGAAGGCGCCGAAGTCGTCGCGTCCCTCGCCTCCGGTGACCTGGCCGGGCGGCCCGCGATCACCCGCCACGTGTTCGGCGACGGCGTCGCCTGGTACCTCGGCACCCGGCCCGATCTGGCGGCGCTGTTAGGCCGCATCACCGCCGAAGCCGGGGTGACGCCGGTGCTCGACACCCCGCCCGGGGTCCAGGCGGTCGTCCGGCACGGTGCGGAAAGCGCTTACCTGATCCTGCTCAACCACGGCACCGCGCCGGTCACCGTCGACCTGCCGCACGCCGCGCCGGACCTGCTGACCGACCCGTCGCGGCCGGTGCGCGAGGTCCGGCTCGCCCCGCGAGGTGTCGCCGTCCTGAAAGGATGAGAATGAGAACACTGGGGAGATGGGCCGCGCTGGTGGCCCTGGTGGCGAGCACGCTGCTCGCCGTGAGCCCGGCGCAGGCCGCGCCGCAGTTCGACCAGCAGGTGCTGTTCAAGGCGTCGCAGGATCCCGGGTACAGCTGCTTCCGGATCCCGGCGATCGTGAAGTCCACCCACGGCACGCTGCTGGCGTTCGCCGAAGGCCGCATCGACAACTGCGGCGACACCGGCGACATCGACCTCGTGCTCAAGCGGTCGACCGACGGCGGCCGGACGTGGTCGCCGCTGCAGGTCGTCAACCGCGGTGGCGGGGACACCCACGGCAACCCGGTGCCCATCGTGGACAGCCGCACCGGCCGGATCGTGCTGATCACGACGTACAACCAGGGCCGCACCGACGACAAGGGCTGCGACGTCCCCTGCCCGCGCACCCCGCACTCGCAGTACAGCGACGACGACGGCCTGACCTGGTCGGCGCCGGTCGACATCAGCGCGCAGGCGAAGCTGCCGAACTGGGACTCGTGGTACGCGTCCGGGCCGGTGCACGGGATCCAGCTGACGCACGGCCGCCACGCGGGACGGCTCGTGTTCGGCGTCAACGCGGAAACCAGCGACGGCACGAACTCCGTCGAAAACCACGCCGGGCTCGTCTACAGCGACGACGGCGGCCGCACCTGGCACGTCGGCGCCGTGAACTCGTACCCGCACCCGGTCGGCGGGACGTACACGCAGAAGCCGTCCGAGGTGACCGTGGCCGAGCTGGCCGACGGGTCGATCTACGCCGGCGGCCGCGAGCAGGGTGGCACGGACATCGGCAACCGCGACTACGCCGTCAGCCGCGACGGCGGCGAGACGTTCACGAGGTCCTTCACCACCATCCCCGACCTCGTGACGCCGATGGTGCAGGGCGCGGTGCTGCGCGTCGGCAACCGCCTCCTGTTCTCGTCGCCCTCGGACACCGACCGGCGGCGGTGGATGATGATCCGCTCGTCGTACGACGGCGGCCGGACGTGGGAGAACGCCGAGCAGGGCACGCGGATCACGACGGACTGGTCCGGCTACTCGGATCTGGTGCAGATCGGCGGCCCGGAGATCGGGCTCCTGTACGAGGGCGGCGCGGTCGACGCGCGCGACGAGATCCGCTTCGCGCGGTTCGACGAGTCCTACCTGGGCTGGAAGAACTCGGCCGGACCGTCCACACCGGACGTTTCGCGGCACGCCGACGCCCGGGTCCTCGGCGGCGCTTCTGTCGCTGCGGGACGCTTCGGCGGAGCGTTGACGTTGGACGGTGTCGACGACTACGTCCGCGTCCCGTACGACCCGGCGCAGCCACCCGGCGAGGGTGACCTCACGTGGACGGGCTGGTTCCGGTACGGCGCCACGAAGGGTAACCAGGTCCTGTTCTGGCTGGGCGGGATGGGCACGACCGCGCCGCAGCTGTGGCTGCGCGGCGAGCCGGCCAACCACCGCCTGATCGCGATGATGACGACGGCGGCCGGAAGCGCGTCGATCTCGTCGGCACAGGCGTACGACGACCAGACCTGGCACCACGTGGCCCTGGAGCGCGCGAGCGGGAAGCTGCTGCTGTGGGTGGACGGCGTCCAGGTCGCTTCCGGTCCCGCCGCTTCCGGTTCGGTGAGCCGGACGGTGTCGTTCCAGCTGCAGCTGGGTCAGCGGCTGGACAACCAGTTCCGCTGGAACGGTGCGTTCGACGAAGTCCGCTTCTACCGCCGGGCGCTGACGTCACCGGAGCTGGACGCGATCCGGCTGCGGAACGCACCGGTTCCCGCGGGCCAGGTCCTGCGGCTTCCCTTCGACCGCGTGCACTGAGCGCGGTCACACCGTCCGGCAGGTGAGCTGTGGTCGTCCGGTGGCGTCGCCGTTGCCGGTCACCGCGTTGAAGCCGAACGTCGTCGAGCCGCCCGCGTCGAGTTTCGCGTTCCAGTCCGCGTTGTCGACTGTCACCGTCTTGCCGTCGACGGTGAAGGTGCCGTTCCACAGGCCCGTGATGTGGTGCCCGTCGGGGAGGGACCAGCGGACGCTCCAGCCGCGCAGGCCGGTGCCGTGGTCGTTGCGGACCGTCACCTGGACCTGGTAGCCGCCCGGCCAGGACGTCGTCACCGCGTAGCTGGCCGCGCAGCCCAGGTCGGCGGGGGGTGCGGTGGTGGTCGGCGGCGTGGTGACCGGGGGCGCGGACGAGAGCGGCGCGGCGACCGGGGTGCTGCCGTCGGGCACGAGCGCCGTCCCGATCACCACGCCCAGGGCCAGCAGGACGGCTCCGCCCGCGGACGCCAGCACCGCCCGGCGGCGTGGGCGGGGGAGGCGCAGCATGCGGGTCCCGGTGCGCGGGCGGGGCCGCGGCGGCGGCAGCGGATGCCCGCCGGTGACCGCTTCGAACAGCTCCTGGACCTCCGCCATCGCCGGGCGCTGCGCGGGGTCGCGGTGCAGGAGCCGGCTCAGCGCCTCGGCGAGCGGCCCGCTGTGGCGCGGCGGGATCGGCTCCTCCCGGGCGACCCGCAGCAGGAGGACGATCGGGTTGTCTTCGTTGCCGAAGGGCGGCATGCCCTCCAGCGCGCGGTAGAGCGTCGCGCCGAGCGAGAAGACGTCGGACGGGAAGCCCGCTTCGCCGCCGCCGGCGACCTCGGGGGAGAGGTAGGCGGGCGTGCCCGCGATGAACCCGCCCCCGGTGACGGTGCCTTCGCCGGTGGCGCGGGAGATGCCGAAGTCGGCGATCTTGGCGACGCCGCCGTCGGCGAGCAGGATGTTGGCCGGCGTGACGTCCCGGTGCACGATGCCTTCGGCGTGCGCGGCGGCCAGCGCGGACGCGACCTGCACGCCGATGCGCGCGACCTCGTCGGCGGGCAGGCGCTCCCGGTCGAGGAGGACGTCGGCGAGGCTCCGCGACGGCAGGTACTCCATGACCAGGTAGGGCTCGCCGCCTTCTTCGACGACGTCGTGCACGGTGATGGCGTGCGGGTGCCGCAGCCGCGCGGTCAGCCGGGCCTCCCGCAGCGCACGCAGGGCGGCCTCCTCGCCGGCGGCCTGCCCGATCGCCGGGTCGTAGCCCAGCTGCTTGACGGCGACGACGCGGTCGAGCCGCTCGTCGCGGGCACGCCAGACGACGCCCATGGCGCCCTGGCCGACCCGTTCGGTCAGCCGGTAGCGCCCGGCGATCAGCGGTCCTGCGTCGATCACGACGACCTCCCGGCCTTCCCCGGAACACACGGATGCGGGGGACGATCGGTTCGAGCTTAACGACCCGCGCTTCGCGGCGCCGACGAACGCCGGGCATCGCGGCCCGCCCACCGCCACCCGGGTGAACGGGCCGCGTCCTCAGGCGCCGGGTGCGTGCAGCTGGTCCCACGTCGGCACGTACGGCTCGAACCGCAGCGTCATCCCCGCCTCCGACGGCAGCTTGTCCGCCTTGCGCGCGTTGCAGCTGCGGGACGCGCCGCCGCACGCCGCGACCGTGTTCAGCCACGACGTCCGCGCGCCGCCGCGGCTGAGCGGCGTCACGTGGTCGATCGTCGTGGCGCGGCGGCCGCAGTACGCGCAGCGGTGGCCGTCGCGGGTCAGCACCCCGCGGCGGGACCAGCGGGGCGGCTGCGTATATCGCCACTTCATGACGACGTACCTCAGCAACCGCACGATCTTCGGGCGCGGGAACAGCCCGTAGGCGAGACCGTCCTCGGCCTCGTGGATCTCGGCGACGTGCCGCACCAGCATGCGGATCGCGTGCGGCACCGAGACCGTCTGCAGCGGCTCATAACCGGCGTTCAGGACGAGTACCTTCACAACACACCTCTTTCCTCTCGGCGAAATCGTCGCCGAGAGGAAAGAGGTGCGTCAATCGTGTTTCACCGCAGTGGATGCGTGCGGAAGAAGCGCCAGATGACCGGCGTCGCGTCGATCACCGTCGGCGTGGCCGAGTCGTTGTTCGGCTGAGTGCTCGGCCAGACGTGCCCGGCACCTTCGACGCGGTAGTGCTCGAGCGTGCTCCGCCGGTCGCAGCCGAGCCACTTCTGCGCGACGACACCCTTGACCGGAGTCCACGACACGGGCTTCGGGAAGCAACCGTCCCTTGTGGACCATGCCGTCAGCCAGTCGGGGATGGCGGGCAGGCCCTTCGCCGGGTTGCCGGTGTAGGGGATGGTCGTGTCGGCGGTGCCGTGGAAGTCGAGGATCGGCGCCGGGCGGCTCGGCGAGCAGGCGCCGCCCTGCGGGTAGAACGCTCCCGACACCGGGGCGAACGCCGCGATCCGGCCGGGCAGCCGGCACGCCAGCACGCCGACGAACCCGCCGCCGTTGGACTTCCCGGCCGCGAAGATCCGGTCGTTGTCGACGCACAGCTCGCGCTGCAGCGAGTTCAGCAGGTCGCTGGTGAACAGGACGTCGTCGGCGGCGGCCGAGTAGGGCGCGCCGGTCCAGGCCGACTCGCCGTCGGTGCCGATCAGGCCCTGCGGGTAGACCGAGATCGCGTCGAGCGTCGAGAAACCGGACAATTCCTCCTGGTACTGCGACGTGCGCTTGTGCCCGTGGAACGACAGGACCAGCGGGTACGCCCGGCGCGGGTTGTAGTGCGCCGGCAGGTGCACGGTGTACTCGCGGTCGAGCCCGCCGGAGACGACGTGCCGGGTGGTCGTCACCCCGGACGGCACCGGCGCGGCGCGGCCGCAGCCGGTGGTGCGGACGGGGTGGTCGACGACGGCCGACGCGGCGGCGGGAGCGGCGAAGGCGGTGGTCAGGGCGCAGGCCGCGGCGAACGCGGCCGCCCACCGGGGCAGGGGTCCGGGCACTCGATCCTCCTTGATCGGCAGCGGGGCGTGGCCAGCATCACCCCGGGAGCCGGGGCCCACCTACATTGCGTTCATAAAGTGCGCGACCGGGTGAGCACGGGGAATGTCGGACCGCCTCGGTAGGATCGCCCCACCTCGGCCGTCGCACCCGAAAGGACCGGAAGTGACCACCCCGATCGAAACGCTGGAGTTCCAGTCGGAAGCGCGTCAGCTGCTCCAGCTGATGATCCATTCGATCTACTCGAACAAGGACACGTTCCTGCGGGAGCTCGTGTCCAACGCCTCCGACGCCCTCGACAAGCTGCGGCTGGAGTCGTACCGCGACAAGGACCTCGGCGCGGACACGTCCGACCTGCACATCGCGCTCGAGACGGACGCGGCCGAGCGGACCCTGACGGTGCGCGACAACGGCATCGGCATGACGCGCGACGAGGTCGTCGCGCTCATCGGCACGATCGCCAAGTCCGGCACCGCGGACTTCCTGACCAAGCTCAAGGAAGCCAAGGACTCGGCGGCGTCGCAGGACCTGATCGGCCAGTTCGGTGTCGGGTTCTACGCGAGCTTCATGGTCGCGGACAAGGTCACCCTGGTGACGCGCAAGGCGGGCACCACCGAAGGCGTCCGCTGGGAGTCGACCGGCGAAGGCACGTACACGATCGAACCCGTCGAAGACGCGCCCCAGGGCACCACGGTCACCCTGCACCTCAAGCCCGAGGACGCCGAGGACCACCTCTACGACTACACGTCCCCGGCGAAGATCCGGGAGATCGTCAAGAAGTACTCCGACTTCATCACCTGGCCGATCCGCATGGCGGGCGAGGCCGCCGAGGGCGAGGAGCCGAAGACCGAGACCGTCAACTCGATGAAGGCGCTGTGGGCACGCTCGTCGAGCGAGGTCACCGAGGCCGAGTACCACGAGTTCTACAAGCACGTCAGCCACGACTGGCAGGACCCGCTGGAGACCATCCGGCTGCAGGCCGAGGGCACGTTCGAGTACCAGGCGCTGCTGTTCCTGCCCTCGCACGCGCCGATGGACCTGTTCCTGCGGGAGCGCAAGCGCGGCGTGCAGCTGTACGTGAAGCGCGTCTTCATCATGGACGACTGTGAGTCGCTCGTCCCCGAGTACCTGCGGTTCGTCAAGGGCGTCGTCGACGCGCAGGACCTCTCGCTGAACGTCTCGCGCGAGATCCTGCAGCAGGACCGGCAGATCCAGCTGATCCGCCGTCGCCTGGTGAAGAAGGTCCTCTCGACGGTCAAGACGATGATGACCGCCGACGCCGAGAAGTACGCGACGTTCTGGCGGGAGTTCGGGCGGGCGGTCAAGGAGGGCCTGCTCGACGACTTCGAGAACCGCGAGGCCATCCTCGAGATCTCGTCGTTCGCTTCGACGCACGACGCGGAGAAGCCGACTTCGCTGCGCGAGTACGTCGAGCGGATGAAGGACGGCCAGGAGCAC
Organism: Amycolatopsis camponoti; assembly: GCF_902497555.1. Taxonomy (NCBI): domain Bacteria; kingdom Bacillati; phylum Actinomycetota; class Actinomycetes; order Pseudonocardiales; family Pseudonocardiaceae; genus Amycolatopsis; species Amycolatopsis camponoti. The sequence goes on from NZ_CABVGP010000001.1 coordinate 3,749,772, forward strand.
ATCTACTTCATGACCGGCGAGTCGCGGTCCGCGATCGAGAACTCGCCGCACATGGAGGCGTTCCGGGCCAAGGGCTACGAGGTGCTGGTGCTGACCGACCCGATCGACGAGATGTGGGTCGACGCGGTGCCGGGCTTCGACGGCAAGCAGTTCCAGTCGATCGCCAAGGGCCAGGTCGACCTCGAGTCGGACGAGGACAAGAAGGCCACCGAGGTCGCCCGCGAGCAGCAGAACAAGGACTTCGAGGGCCTGCTGTCGTGGATGGGCACGGCGCTGGGTGACGACGTCAAGGAGGTCCGGCTCTCGTCGCGGCTGACGACGTCGCCGGCGTGCATCGTCGGGGACACGCACGACCTGTCGCCGACGCTCGAGAAGATGTACCGCGCGATGGGGCAGGAGCTGCCGCCGATCAAGCGGATCCTGGAGCTGAACCCCGAGCACGGCCTGGTCACCGGCCTGCGCGAGGCACACGCGGCGCGGCCGGAGGACGCCGGGCTGACGGAGACGGCGGAGCTGCTGTACGGCATGGCGCTGCTGGCCGAGGGCGGCGAGCTGGGCGACCCGGCCCGGTTCATCAAGCTCCTGGCGAGCCGCCTGGAGAAGACCCTCTGAGAGGTCGTGAGTGAGAAACAGTGTTCTGACCCTGTTTCTCACTCACGACCCGGTCAGGGGGCCGCGTTCATCAGGTCCAGTGCGGTCTGCTGGCGGGCGGCGTCGGCCTGGTCGAACGGGCCGGCCCACAGCAGGCCGTACGCGTCCGCGCTGTTCCGGTCGTTCGCGTACGCCGAGTTCGCCTGGCGCTGCAGGTAAGCCGTGTACGGGTGGTCCGAGAGCGCCGAGTTGAGCGTCGCCAGGTCCCGGGCGTACACGCCCTTGAACGTCGGCCCGTCCGCGCCACCGCCGCCGGCCGACTCGCCCGGGTCGCGGAGGATGCCGCCGGGGTTCAGGGAGCCGTTCGTGGTCGACGCGTTCGCCATCGCGCGGGCCTTCGTCAGCAGGCTCGCGTCACCCGTCGCGCGGTTCAGTTCGGTCAGCGCCGCCAGCGGCACGCCCTGGTTGTAGGACCAGACCGCCTGGCCGTTGTTCGCGCACGACGAGGTCAAGCCGTCGTTGACCAGGTTCGAGCCGTTGATCATGCCGCTGCCGGCGAACCAGCTCCAGCCCGCGCGCGCTCGCGCCAGGTACGCCGTGTCGCCCGGGATCCGGTTGTGCAGGGCCGCGTTCAGCTGGATGTACAGCGAGTTCGGGATCGCGTTCTTGTAGGTGCGGCTCGTGCTCCACCAGACCCCACCGCCGCAGATGCCGTCCCAGTAGGCGAACATGTGGTCCGCGTCGGCGCGCGCGGTGTTCAGGTACTTGCTGTCGCCGGTCAGGTCGTACGCGTCCACCCACGCCAGGCCCCACCAGCCGGTGTCGTCGAGGTAGTCGTTGCGGAACTGGCCTCCCTGGGCGCCGAGGTTCTTCGTGTACGTCGTGTCGATCGCGTAGCGGTAGCTGCCCATGCCGCTGATGCGGGCGTTGTCGATGATCGCGGTCAGCGCGTTGGCCGAGTTCCACCAGCCGGTCGTGTCGAAGAGGCCGGAGCCCTGGTTGTAGCGCTCCATCAGCGCCGTCGCGGCCGCGGTGCGCCGGTCCCAGGCGTTCCACGTCGGGCGCGCCCAGCCGGTGCAGGCGATGCTCCCCGAACCCGCGGGCTGCCCGCAGGCGCGCAGCAGGCCGACACCGCGGTTGTTCCAGTCGTCGGCGTTGTACATCAGCGTCCGCCAGCCGGTCGAACCCGACGGCGTCGCGGTGTCGCCGAGCTTGCTGCCCGACGCCCACGTGCGCCCGGCGTCGAACGAGCGGTCCAGCCAGACGTGGTCGCCGGCCGCACCGCCGGTGATCGCGGCCCAGCCCATGTCGTCGCCGTCGTCGAGGTGCAGGGAGAGCCGGCGGCCGTTGATGGACGCCGACGCGCCTTCGCGGTCGCCGGGGGAGAGTGCGGGATCCCTGGCGTCGCAGTACTTGTCGCAGATCGCCGCCAGGGGAGCGGCGGCCGGGGAAGGGGCCGGAGCGGGGGTAGCCGCCAAGACCACGGTCAGCAGGGGGATCAGGAAGCTCATCTGTCACCTTCCGCGCCGAAGGGCGATGCTTCCATTTTCGGGAGCTAATAATATTGGTCCAGTCCTTTGTCGGACAGGTTTCGGACAGGAATTCCCGCGGCGACTCCCCGCCATGGCGGATTTCGACGACGTCCGGCCGGGAAGCGCGGGCTTACCCTGGTGGCCGACGCGGAGGGAGCGGCATGGACGGCCAGCGGGTCTTCGCCGATCGCGAGGACGGCGGCCGCCGGCTGGCCGCGGAGCTGGCCCGTCGCACCTGGTCCGGCCCGCTCGTGCTCGGTCTCGCCCGCGGTGGCGTCCCGGTGGCCGCCGTGGTCGCGCGACGGCTCGGCGCCGAGCTCGACGTCGCGGTGGCGCGCAAGATCGGGGCGCCCGGCCGGCGCGAGTTCGGCGTCGGCGCGGTGACCCCGGACGGCCCCGCGATCTACGACGAAGCGATCCTGCGCGGGCTGGAGCTCACCGTGGCCCGGATGGCGCGGGTGGAACGCCGGGAACGCGCGGAGGCGCGCCGCCGCCTCGGGCGCTACCGGGCCGGGCGGCCCGCCGCCGCCGTCGCCGGTCGCGACGTCATCCTCGTCGACGACGGGCTCGCGACCGGCGTCACCGCGACGGCGGCCCTGCGCGACGTGCGGGCCGGGAACCCGCGGACCGTCGTGTTCGCGGCGCCGGTCGGCGCCCCGGGCGCGGCCGCGGGGTTGCGGTCCGAAGCGGACGAGGTCGTCTGCGTCACCGAACCGCCGGACTTTCGCGCCGTCGGCCAGTGGTACGCGGATTTCCGCCAGACGAGTGACGAAGATGTCCTTGACCTGCTGCTCCACCTGGGGGAACGCCGGGGTTGACCGGATGGGCCGTGGGGTACCACCCGGCGGGGATACCGAGCGAGATGGGCAGGCGCGTGATGATCGAACGGGACGGACTCGGGGCCGCGGCGCGCGGACTGAGGCAGTACCTGCTGGCCATCGCGGCCGAGCTGGACGCGCCCGCCTGGTTCTGCGAGGTGGACGCGCCCGCCACGGCGTACCTCGCGCTGGAGCAGCGGCTCGCGCGGTTCCCGGAGCACGAAACGGCACTGCTGTGGGACGAGCGCGACGGCTGGGCCGCGGCGGTGGAGTCGGCGACCGGCGACGACGTCGTCGTGCTCGCCTACCTCGGCGAAGACGTGCTGCCGGCCCCGAAGGCGGTCGTGGCGTTCGTGCGCGGGCTCTACGGCGACAGCTACCCCGGGCAGCCGGATCCGCCGGACTTCCGGAGACCCGGGGCCCCGGACGGCTTCGACGAACGGCTCGCCACGTATGCGGGCGACGACGTCTGCCTGCCCGAGGGCCAAGCCTGAGTCAGCGCGGCGGGAGGACGCAGAACTCGTTGCCCTCCGGGTCCGCGAGCACGATCCACGGGTCGTCGGGCGGATCGTCGAGGACCTTCGCGCCCAGCATCACCAGCCGCGCCACCTCGGCGCGCTGGTCGCCGGCCGCCGGGGCCAGGTCGAGGTGCAGCCGGTTCTTACCGGCCTTCTCCTCGGGTACCGGCTGGAACAGCAAGGCCGGCCCATCGTCGAGGTCCAGCTGCCGGTAGGTCACCCCGTGGGAGTCGGTCCAGGTCCGCGTCTTCCCCGTCCCCAGCGCCTTTTCCCAGAACTCGGCCAGCCGGTCCGGCCGACGGCAGTCGACCGCGACGGCCAGGATTCCCAGGGTGCTCACGCCCGCTCCACCGCCCGGTTGATCGCCTCGGCGACCAGGTCGGGCTCGGCCACCGTGACCGTCAGTCCCGGGTGGCGGATCAGGCCCCACGGGTCGATGCCCGGCACCGGCTCGTGGAACCGCACGCACACCCCGCCTTCGGTCGTAGTGCCGAAAGTCAGGCCGTGGTCCGCGAGCGACAATCGGACGCCGAGACCGCGAAGCGGGTGGTACGGGCCACTGGCTTCGGCGCCGGCGACGTTGCTCAGCGGGGTCGAGACGAACCACGGTCCGAGCCGGACGCGCAGGCCGTCCGCGTCGAGCTCCAGCCCGCTGCGGTGACCCAGCGCGCGGCGGAGCGGGGGAAACCCGACGGCGAACTCCGCGCGCAGGCGGTAGTGCACGACGACGGCGGGTTCCGTCGCCGCCGGATCCGTGGTCGTCATGCGCTCGTGCCCTTCGTCGGGTGGGGGGCGGTGGCGCGGGCCCCGGCGATCCCGAGCACCAGCCCGGCGACCGCGGTGAGACCGTGCAGCACGTTGTCCGCCCAGTTGATGTCGATCGGGTCCTCCGGGTTGCCGAAGGCCGCCGCCAGGACGCCGTAAGCGGTCATCCCGGCGAAGCCGGTGAAGACGACCCAGCAGTAGATGATCGAGCCGGTGCGCCGCGTCGCGGCGAGCAGCCCGAGCACGCCGACGGCGGCGTGGACGAGATTGAGCAGCGCCGTCACGCCGAAGATCCCGAGTGCCGGCGTTCCCGGCGTCAGGAACCCGGCGATCCCCAGTGCGAGGTAGAGCAGCCCGAGCGACGCGACGGCCGGGCGAAGCCAGGCCGCGCCGCTGCGCGAGCGGGTCTCGGCGGACGTCATAGAGGAGTCTCCTTCGGCGTTCAGGGGCGGATACCCGGCGTCGTGACCGGCAAACGGGGAAGGGGAAGAGGCCGGACGGCGGAGCTGGTGGGCCCGCCGTCCGGCCCGCGGCCGGGACCCGCGCCGGTCCCTGCAGCCAGGACGCGGGCCCCTGGTCTTCAGGGGGACGTTCCCCCGGCGGCTACCCCGTCCTCACGGGGCCAAACGTGGAAGCTGAAGTGTCCGAAGTGGACATGAGACCCCGCGTGTCGGCCGGGGCGCGCGCGGGTAACAGGGAGCGACACCGAGGAGGTGGGGATGACCGGACGGCGTGACCGCGCCCGCGCCTTGCGGCTGAAGGCGGGCGACGACGTCAAGCGCGGCCTGGCCGCCGCCTTCGCGCCGGGTGAGGCCGAACGGCACGACCGGACGCCGCTGGGCTGGTTCGCCCGCGCGCTGCGGGTGCCGGGCCGCGAACGCCGGATCGTCGTCCAGGCGGCCAAGGCCACGCTGGCGGCGACCGGGGCGTGGCTGCTGGCGACGCTGGTGCTGAAGCTGCCGCAGCCGTTCCTCGCCCCGTACGCGGCGATCTTCCTCGTGGAGGCGACCGTGTACCGGTCGATGCGCGGGTGGGTCCAGCAGGTCGGCTCGGTGGCCACCGGCGTGCTGCTCGCCGCGGTGGCCGGTCAGCTGATTCCGTCGCAGGCCGTCGCGCTTGCCGTCGTCGTGTTCGTGGGCCTGCTCGCGGGCAACTGGCGGCGCTTCGGGGATTCGGGGGTCTGGGTCGGCGTCACCGGCATGCTGCTGGTTTCCTATGGCACGGCGCGGGACCCGGCGCTGATGGGTGACCGCCTCCTGGAGACGGCGATCGGCGCGGCCATCGGCGTCGCGGTGAACACCTTGATCTTCCCGCCGCTCTACGGCGAACGCCTGGCCACGGCGGCCGACCGGCTCGCCACGGCCCTGGCGGACCTCCTCGAGTCGCTTTCCGACCTGGTCCGCCGCGACGAGCCGGGGAACCTCGACGACCTGCTGTCCCAGGCCCAGGACGCGCGAAGCCAGGTGCTGGCGGCCGAAGAGGCGGCCGGCCTGACGCGGGAAGGGCGGCTGCTCAACCTCCGCCGCGGCCGCCCGAAGGCCGGCGCGCGCCACGAGCGTCCACTTCGGACGCTGATCGCGTTGTGGCCTTCGGTGGCCCAGCTGATCACCGCGGTGCACACCACCGCGGTCCGGCGCGAGCAGCACCCGTTCGAGTACCCCTGGCCGGACGCGCGGGAGTCGCTGGCGGACCTGGTGCACCTGCTGGCCGGCGCCGTCCAGGCGGTGGCCGTGGCCGGGGCGCCGGTCGATCTGGAGGAGTGCCGCGCCCTGCTGGAGAAGCTGGAGGAGCGGCTGGTGACGGCGGAGGAGGACGGGGTGCCGGCCCGCCTGGGCCTGGGCACGATGACGCTCCCCGCGCGGCTGCTGGTGGAAAAGCTGGAAGACCGCTGACCGGTCACGACGCCGGGTACTGCCGCTCCCCGAGCAGGGTCGCCAGGTGCACGGCGTTGCGGACCAGGGTCGCGTTCGCCGAGGCCACGGCCTTCGGCGTCTCGTCGAGGTCCTGGTAGTCGCCACCCTGCATGGCTTCGCCGTTCCAGTACGTGCCGCCCTGTGCGGGCACCGTGAAGCCGACGTCGTTCAGGGCCTGGAACAGGTCGGCGATGATCTTGTGGGCGCCGTCCTCGTTGCCGACGACCGCCGCGACCGCGACCTTGCCGAACATCGCCGGCCGGCCTTCGTCGTCCGTTTCGGCCAAAGCGGCGTCCAACCGCTCGAGGACGCGCTGCGCGACGCTCGACATGTGGCCGACCCAGGTCGGGGTGGCGACGAGCAGGATGTCCGCGGCGGCGATCTTCCGCCGGATATCCGGCCACTCGTCGCCGGATCCCATGTCGGCTTCCACGCCGGGGCGCACGTCGTGGTCGACGACCCGGACGACCTCGCCCGTGGCGCCGTGCTCGGCGAAGAGGTCGAGCAGCTGACGCGCGATGAGGTCGCTGCTCGACTTCGACGGCGACGGCTTGAGCGTGCAGGTCAGCGCGAGGACGCGCAGGGTCATGACTGCCTCCGTGGATCCGTGCCGGCGCCCGGCGTGAAATCACGGGCGAGTCGCTGGTGCGGCTACCCGGCCCCGGTGGTCGCAAACACCCCCGGCAGCGCGCGCGAGGGATCACCGCTGCGGTTCCCGGCGGACACCTGTTGAATGTGCCCCGGAAGGGGTACCGCCGCTCGTGGCGGTCGCGTCGACGAAGGGACGGCTCTTCATGCGGTTCACCCCACGGGGTACCCGGTTCTTCGACCTGCTCACCGACGCGGCGAGAAACCTGGTCACCGCCACCGCGGTGCTGCACGATCTCGTCGCCGCCGAACCGGCCGACCGGGAACCCCTCGCGAAGCGCCTGCACGAGGTCGAGCACCACGGCGACGAGCTGATGCACACGATCATGGTGGAGCTGAACAGCTCGTTCGTCACGCCGTTCGACCGCGAGGACATCCAGGCGCTGGCCGGGAAGATCGACGACGCGCTCGACTTCATGGACACCGCGGCGGACCTGGCCGTGCTGTACCGCCTCGGGGCCTTCCCGCCGGGCACCGACTTGCTGGTCCGGGTGCTGTCCCGCTGCGCCGAGCTGACCGCGACGTCGATGCCCGGGCTGGCCAAGGTGGGGGACCTCGAGCCGTACTGGATCGAGATCAACGAGCTGGAGAACGAGGCCGACCGGATCTACCGGCGCATCCTGGCTCACCTGTTCGAGCCGGGCGGGGACGCCCTCGAGGTGCTGAAGACCAAGGAGGTCGTCGAGCAGTTCGAGCTGGCGGCCGACGCGTTCGAGCACGTCGCCGACGTGGTGCAGACCATCGCGGTCAAGGAGTCCTGAGTGACGGGCACCGCCGCCCTGGTCGTCGTGATCGTCCTGACGCTCTTCTTCGACTACACCAACGGGTTCCACGACGCGGCGAACGCGATCGCGAGCGCGGTGTCGACCCGGGCGCTGACCCTGCGCGCGGCGCTGCTGCTGGCGGCGGTGATGAACCTGGCGGGCGCGCTGCTGTCGACCGGCATCGCCGCGACGGTGGCCAAGGGCATCATCGACGTCCCGGCCGGCCCGGACGCGCTCACGGTCGTGTTCGCCGCGCTCGCCGGGGCGATCACCTGGAACCTGACCACCTGGTACTTCGGGCTCCCGTCGTCGTCTTCGCACTCGCTGATCGGTGGGATGGTCGGCGCGGCGCTGGCCGCCGCGAGCACCGTGCACTGGGCCGGGATCGGCGAGAAGGTGCTGATCCCGATGGTGGCGTCGCCGCTGCTCGGGCTGGGGCTCGGCTACTTCGCCATGGTCGCGGCGCTGTGGCTGCTGCGGCGCGCCAACCCGCACCGCAGCGGCCGGGTGTTCCGCCGGTTCCAGATCCTCTCGGCGTCGGCGCTCGCCCTCGGCCACGGTCTCCAGGACGCGCAGAAGGGCATGGGCGTGATCGTCCTGGCGCTGGTGGCGGCGGGCGAGCAGAAGACGTTCGACGTGCCGTTGTGGGCCACGCTGCTGTGCGCCGCGGCGTTGTCGCTGGGTACCTATTCGGGCGGGCTCCGGATCATGCGGACCCTGGGCCGGCGGGTGTTCCCCCTGGACCCGCCGCACGGTTTCGTCGCGGAGTCGGTGGCGTCGTCGGTGTTGTACGTGACGGCGTTCGCGGTGAAGGCCCCGATCTCGACGACCCACGTGATCACGGCGGCGATCATGGGGGTGGGTGCCACCCGGCGGCTGTCGGCGGTGCGGTGGGGGATCGCGCGGGACATCGTGCTGGGCTGGGTGCTGACGTTCCCCGCCGCGGCGGCGGTCGCGGCCGCGGTGTACCTGGTGGCCGACGCGCTCACCTGAGACGCGTTTGCCTGCTCCCCGCGCGGGAAACCGGGGCCCGAGAGAGCCCGACGAGACCCGCACGCGGAATGGGAGAGCCATGAAGGCAGTCACCTGGCACGGCAAGCGCGACGTCCGCGTCGAGGAGGTGCCGGACCCGAAGATCGAGGAGTCCACCGACGCGGTCATCCGCGTCACCTCGACCGGGATCTGCGGCTCCGACCTGCACCTCTACGAAGTCCTGGGCGCGTTCATGACCGAAGGCGACATCCTCGGCCACGAGCCGATGGGCATCGTCGAAGAAGTCGGGGACGCCGTCAGCGGCATCAAGCCCGGCGACCGCGTCGTGATCCCCTTCAACATCTCCTGCGGCCATTGCTGGATGTGCGAACGCGGTCTGCAGTCGCAGTGCGAGACCACCCAGGTCAAGGAGCAGGGCAAGGGGGCCGCGCTGCTCGGCTACACCAAGCTCTACGGCCAGGTCCCCGGCGGCCAGGCCGAGTACCTGCGCGTCCCGCAGGCGCAGTACGGCCCGATCAAGGTCCCGGAGGGCCCGCCGGACGAGCGGTTCGTCTACCTCTCCGACGTCGTGCCCACGGCGTGGCAGGCCGTCGAGTACGCGAACGTCCCGAAGGACGGCACGGTCGTCGTCTTCGGGCTCGGGCCGATCGGGCAGATGAGCTGCCGGATCGCCCGGCACCGCGGCGCCGGCCAGGTGATCGGCGTCGACCTCGTGCCCGAGCGGCTCGCCCGGGCCCGCGAGCACGGCGCCCTCGCCATCGACACCCGCGACCACAAGGACATCGGCGAAGCCATCCGCCAGCTCACGAACGGCCGCGGCGCCGACTCCGTCATCGACGCCGTCGGCATGGAAGCCCACGGCGCGCCGGTCGGCAAGTTCGCGCACAACCTCGTCAACCTGCTCCCGCAGGCCGTCGGCGCGAAGATCACCGAGAAGGCCGGCATCGACCGCATGAGCGTGCTGTACGCGGCCATCGACAGCGTCCGCCGCGGCGGCACGATCTCGCTGTCCGGCGTCTACGGCGGCATGGTCGACCCGATGCCGATGATGGAGCTGTTCGACAAGCAGGTCCAGCTGAGGATGGGCCAGGCCAACGTCCGCCACTGGCTCGACGACATCATGCCGGTGCTGACCGCCGACGGCGACCCGCTGGGCGTCGAGGGCTTCGCCACCCACAAGCTGCCGCTGTCCGAGGCGCCGAGGGCGTACGAGATCTTCCAGAAGAAGCTCGACGGCGCCCAGAAGATCCTGCTGCAGCCCGCGAAGTAGCCGTCGGGAGGGAATTCACCCGTACGCCAGCACCGGGACCGGCCACGTCCGGATCCCGGTGTCGGACGGAACCGTGCTGACCGCCGTGGCGCGGGCTTTCCCGGCGGGGCACGGATCCGGCTGGCACTGTCCACTTCGTACTGGCCGTCGTCCTGACCGCCGCCGCAACCGGCACCGGCGGATCCCGCGCGACCTCGTCTGGTTTCACCTGGGCGTGACGGGGTACGCACCGGGTGTGCGGATTGTGATCACCGGAGCCACCGGCAACGTCGGGACAGCGCTGCTCGACGCCCTCGAACCCGGCCACCACGACGTCGTCGGGCTCGCCCGGCGGCTGCCCGACACGACGGCCGAGCCCTATCGCGCCGCCGGGTGGCGTGCCGTCGACATCGGTGAGCCCGGGGCGGATCGCGAGCTGGCCGAGCTGTTCGAGGGCGCCGACGCCGTCGTCCACCTGGCGTGGGCGATCTCGCCGGTGCGCGGTGACCCGCCGATGTGGCGCACGAACGACCACGGGACCCGGCACGTCCTGTCCGCGGCCGCGGCCGCCGACGTGCCGCACCTGGTCGTCGCGTCTTCGGTGGCCGCCTACGGACCCGCGCCGCGCCGGGAGAAGGTGCCCGAAGCGCATCCGTGCACCGGGATCGCGCACAGCGCCTACAGCCGGGGCAAGGCCGCGCTGGAAACCTTGCTCGACCGGTTCGAGGAGCGCCATCCGGAGGTCGGTGTCGCGCGGCTGCGGCCGTGCGCCGTCCTGCACCGGCGGGCGGCGGGCGAGTTCGCGCGCTGGCTGCTCGACCCCGTGGTGCCCGCCCGGCTCGTCGGCGGCCGCGGGCTGCCGGTTCCCCTGTGGACGGACCTGCGCGCGCAGGCCGTGCACACCTCCGACGTCGCCGGCGCGATCCGCCGCATCCTCGACACCCGCTTCACCGGCGCGGTCAACCTCGCCGCGCCCGAGGTGCTGGACGCCGACATGCTGGCCGCGATCGTCGGCGGCGTCCGCGTGCCGGTACCGAAGCCGTTGGTGCAGGTCGCGGCCCGGGCCGCGTGGTGGACCGGCGCGCTGCCGCTGCACCCGGGCTGGCTCGAGCTCGCCGACCGGGCCGCGCTCGCCGACACGACGCTGGCGGAGACCGCGCTGGGCTGGCAACCTCGCTACGACGCCGCGTCCGCGGTCGGCGAGCTGGTCGCCGGGCTCCGGTCAGGTGCGGGAGCGGCGAGTGCGCCCCTGGCTCCGCCGCGCCGCGACGGGGCCTTGGCCCGGCTCCGCTCCCTCGTCCGGGTCGGGCCGAGCCACCAGTCGCAGTCCTGAGTTCCGGGAGGCCGCCAGTGAGTACCGAAGCCGTCGACGCCGTCGTGATCGGCGCGGGGCACAACGGCCTGGTCGCGGCGAACATCCTCGCGGACGCGGGCTGGTCGGTGCTCGTGCTGGAGGCCGCGGACCACCCGGGCGGTGCGGTGCGGACCGCCGAGGTCACCGAGCCCGGCTTCCGCAACGACCTGTTCAGCGCCTTCTACCCGCTGACCGCGGTGTCGCCGGCGATCAAGAGCCTGCGGCTGGAGGAGCACGGCCTGCGGTGGCGGCACGCGCCCGACGTCCTGGCGCACGTCCTGCCCGACGACCGGAGCGTGGTGCTGTCCCGGGACGTCGACCGCACGGCGGCGTCGGTCGACGAGTTCGCGCCCGGCGACGGCGACGCGTGGAAGCGGCTGTTCGAGGAGTGGCGGGACATCCGCGAGCCCCTGCTGAACGCGTTGTTCACGCCGTTCCCGCCGGTCCGCCCGGCGCTGAAGCTGCTGCGCCGCACCGGTACGGCGGACGCGCTGCGCCTCGCGCGCATGCTGACGCTGCCGGCCCGCCGGTTCGGCGACGAGCTGTTCGACGGCGAAGGCGCCCGGCTGCTGGTGGCGGGGAACTCCGCGCACAGCGACCTGTCCGTGGACAACGCGGGCAGCGCGGTCTTCGGCTGGCTGCTCGCGATGATCGGGCAGGACGAAGGGTTCCCGGTCCCCGAAGGCGGCGCCGGCGAGCTGATCTCGGCGTTGGTGCGGCGGCTGGAGTCCCGCGGCGGTCAGGTCCACTGTGGACGCCCGGTGCGGGAGGTCCTCGTCGGCGACGGCCGCGCGCTCGGCGTGCGCGACGCCGACGGCGACCCGGTGCGGGCGCGCAAGGCCGTGCTCGCCGACGTCCCCGCGCCGCTGCTGTACCGCGAGCTGGTGGGGGAGGAGTGGCTGCCGCCGCGGCTGGTCGAGGACCTCGGCAAGTTCGAATGGGACAGCGCGACGGTGAAGGTGGACTGGGCGTTGTCCGCCCCGATCCCGTGGACGGCACCGGGTGCCCGGGGCGCGGGCACAGTCCACCTCGGCACGGATCTCGACGGGCTCTCGGCGTTCGGGGGCGAGCTGGCCCGCGGCCGGACGCCGCGCCGCCCGTTCCTGCTGCTCGGTCAGATGACCACGACCGACCCGACGCGTTCGCCGGCGGGCACGGAGGCAGCGTGGGCCTACACACACGTGCCGCGCGGCACGATGGAGAACCGCGCGGCCCTGGAGCGGCGGGCCAAGCGCATCGAGGAGACGGTCGAGGCGAACGCGCCGGGGTTCACCGCCCTGATCAAGGCCCGGTACGTGCAGGGGCCCGCCGAGCTCGCGGACCGCAACCCGGGGCTGGTGGGCGGCGCGATCAACGCGGGGACGACGGCGATCCACCAGCAGCTGTTCTTCCGCCCGGTGCCGGGGACGGGGCGCGCGGACACGCCGGTGGACCGGCTGTTCCTGGCGGGAGCGTCGGCGCACCCGGGCGGCGCGGTGCACGGCGGACCGGGAGCGAACGCGGCCCGGGCGGCCCTGGCGCGAGGCGGCCGGCTGGGCGGGGGATACGCGGCCGTGATCCGGGCGGCCCACCGCGCGATCTACGGCTGACCCGCGGTCCGGCTTCGAGCGTCACGGGCGCGGGTGGCCGCTCTCCGCACGGGCGTGCTTGCCCGTCGCCAGGTCGGCCAGCCGGGCCAGGGACTCGGTGTTGCGCGGCTTGATCAGCAGCGACTGCAGGGCGGCCGGCAGCACCTTCCCCGGCCCGCGGACGATGTGCTCGGTCATCCGGACCAGGGTCCCTTCGCCGTGCGGCACGAGCGTGAGGCCGACCGCCGCCGCGCCGAGCGGCCAGCCCCGCGCCTCCAGCGACAGCGACAGGCCCGGCTCGACCGCCGTCACGACCGTCTCGTCCTGGATGTGCACCGGCCACGGGCCCACGCTGTGGTGGATCCGCGAACCCACCTGCGGCCAGTCCAGGTCGACATCTCGGATGTGCGAGCTCCCGACCACCCAGCCGGCGTAGAGCCAGCCGTCGGCGAGAACCTCGAACACGGCCTCGGGTGGCACGTCGATCACGCGGCTGACCTCGGTCACGGCTTCCTCCTGCTCGTCGGCGGCGAGCCAGGAGTACCCCGTCGCGGACGGGGTATGCCTGCGCCGACGAAGCAGGAGGCGGCAATGGTGGCCAGAACGCGGAAAGAGCCCGAAGGACCGGGCGAGCTGTCCAAGCGGACGTGGGGCGCGGTGCTCAAGCGCACCTTCAAGCAGTTCAACCGGGACAACCTGACCGACTGGGCGGCGGCACTCACCTACTACGCCGTGCTGTCGCTGTTCCCGGGCATCATCGTGCTCACGGCGATCCTCGGGCTGCTGGGCCCGACCGCGATCCAGACGGTGATCGACACGATCAACCAGGTCGTTCCGGGCCAGGGCAAGGACATCCTCGTCGGCGCGATCAAGGAGCTGGCCGGCTCGCGCGGCCTGGCCGGGCCGCTGGCGATCATCGGCCTGCTCGGTGCGCTGTGGACGGCGTCGGGGTACGTCGGTGCGTTCATGCGCGCGTCGAACTCGATCTACGGCATGCCCGAAGGACGCCCGATCTGGAAGACGATCCCGCTGCGGGTCGGCCTGACGATCGGCATCGTCGTGCTGCTGTCGGCGTGCGCGCTGGGCGTGGTGGCGACCGGCTCGGTCGCCCGCCGGATCGGTGACCTGATCGGACTCGGCTCGACGGGCGTCCTGGTGTGGGAGATCGCGAAGTGGCCGGTGATCGCGCTGCTCGTCAGTCTGGCGTTCGCGTTGCTGTACTGGGTCGGGCCGAACGTGCGGCAGCCGGGGTTCAAGTGGCTGACTCCGGGCGGGCTGGTCGCGGTGGTGCTGTGGGTGCTGGCGTCGGCGGGATTCGCGTTGTACGTCGCGAACTTCGGCTCGTACAACAAGACCTACGGTTCGCTGGCCGGCGTGATCGTGTTCCTTGTATGGTTGTGGATCTCGAACCTCGCCGTGCTGCTGGGGGCGGAGCTGGACGCCGAGGTGGCCCGCGGGCGCACGATCGAGGCGGGGCGTGCGGAGGATCAGGAGGAGCCGTTCCTGCCCCCGCGCGACACGAAGGCGATGGACGACGACGAAGCCGCGGACGTGGCCAGGGAAACCGAACGGAGCTGAGCGGATGGCCTGCCGGATCACCGAGCTCGTGCTGGACTGCCGGGACCCCGACCGGCTCGCGGAGTTCTGGTGCGCGGTGCTCGGCTACGAGGTCGTCGGCCACGAGCCGGACGGCCTCGAGCTGGGCCCGCCCGGTGGTCGCTTCGGCGCCGGACCGCCGACGCTGGTGCTGGCCCGGACGGCGAACCCCCGCGGCGGCAAGCTGCCGTTGCACCTGGACGTGAGCCCGGCGGGCTGCGACCACGAGACGGAGCTGGCCCGGCTGGTGGCGCTGGGCGCGCGGCGCGCGGACGTCGGTCAGGACGGCAGTGAGTCCTGGGAGGTGCTGCAGGACCCGGAGGGGAACGAGTTCTGCTTGCTGCGCACGGATGTGGGGGCCTGACGCGTTCAGGACGTGTCGGGTCGCGGCAATCCGCCACCGACGGTGGCTCGTTCCGCAGCGGTCTCAGTCGGTTTCGGCCGCGCAGCGGCGCCACGACACCTGATCGCCGGCCCGGTCCGCGTGCCACACCTGAGTGGCCTCGGACTCCCACGTCGGCAGCAGCCGGCCCGTCACGACCCGCCCGCGGGCGACCCGGCCGAACAACTCCACGCCGTCGGCGCGCCGGGCGGCCGGGATCCACGCCGGGAACCTCGTGCCCGGCAGCTTCCGCTCGATCCACTCCCGGGCCGAGCCCTCGCTCCCGTGGTCGGACTCGACGATGCTCGACACCGGGCCGTCGCCGCCGACCGCCAAGGCGATCGACGCGCGCCAGCGCACGGAAGAGGTGTCGGGATTCATCGGTCCCAGGCTCCCGGAAGAACGGGTCGGCGGACCAGTACACGGACGGGTGGATCGTCGCTCACTCACCGTGTCTCCTGTCCCTCGTCGGTGCGGAACCATCGGACGGTTTCCCCGCCCGGGTGATGTTCAATCACGCGCGGCTGAGCAACCGCGCGCAGGCTTTCTCCAGCACGGCCCGCGCGTCGTCGCCCTCGAGGCGTGCGGCCCGCTTCAGCGCCGGCGCGATCGTGCGCTCGTCGCGGTACGCCTCCACCAGCCGCGGGTCCACATAGGACGATCGGCACACCGCGGGGGTGTTGCCGAGTGCCCGTGAGACCTCCTTCATCACGCCGGCCTCCGCGCGCTTGCGGGCGGCCTCCGAAGCGGGTGGGTCCGCCGTGGCGAACGCGGTCGCCGCCAGTACCGTCGCGTTCCAGGTGCGCAGGTCCTTCGCGGTGCAGTCGTCGCCGGCCAGCTCCTTGAACCGCTCGTTGACGTCGGCCGCGTGCACCTCGTGCCACGTCCGGCCCGCGCGGTACACGAGCAGCCGGTCACTGCCCGCCCGGCTGCGCAACAGCGACTTCACCACCGAGGCCAGCGCGGCGTCCCGGATCGCCACTTCGCGGTCGAGACCGCCTTTGGCGACGTAGCAGAACCGGCACTCGTCGCCGCGGACCGCCGCGTGGGAACGCAGGAGCGTCGCGACGCCGTGGGTGCCGTTCTCCTCGGCGTACTCCTCGCCGCCGGTGCGGAAGACCCCTCGGTCGAGCATCCGCAGCGCCGCCGCGAGGACCCGCTCCCGGGTGAGGCCGCGCCCGGCCAGGTCGGCCTCGACCGCCGCCCGCCAGTCCGGGAGCCGGCGGGCCATCGCCAGCACGCGGTCGTGCTTCTCCTCGTCGCGGTCCCGGCGCCACTGCTCGTGGTAGAGGTACTGGCGCCGGCCCGCGTCATCGGTCCCTACGGCCTGGACGTGCCCGTTCGGGTAGGGGCAGATCCACACGTCCCGCCACGCGGGCGGGATGACCAGGTCCTTGATCCGGGTGAGCAGCTCCGCGTCGGTGACCGGCTCGCCATCGGAGGTGGCGTAGGAGAACCCGCGCCCGCGGCGGACCCGCCGGATACCCGGGCCGCGCAGGTCACTGCGCCGGAGTCTGGTGCGTCCCATCGGCGCGAATACCCGCCCGGTGTACCGGGAAAACCCGCGGTCCGGGGAGATCACCCGGGCCAGGTGGCACGTCGATCGTGACGACGCGCGGGCGGCTCACGCGGGCCCGGGGCGCAGCGGCCGGACCGCCGGGCCCTGCACGACTTCGCCGTCGACGCCGAACCGTGAGCCGTGGCAGGGGCAGTCCCACGTCTTTTCCGCGTCGTTGAACGAAACCAGGCAGCCGAGGTGGGTGCAGTGCGCGCCCACGGTGTGCAGCCGGCCGGTTTCGTCGCGGTGGGCGGCGACGAGCTCGCCGCCGACGCGCACGACCGCCGCGTCGCCGGGCCGGAGGTCGTCGAGCTTCTCCGTGCGCCACAGCGCGGCGACGTGGTCGCCGATCAGGTACCGCGCGACGGTGAGGTTGTCCTCGGCCACGCCGAGCACCGAGCGGGCGTCGAACCGGTTGGGGTCGAACAGGTCCGCGGCCGGGTGCGGCTCGCCGAGGATCCCCGCCGCGAGGATGTGCCCGGCCGCGGTGCCGCCGGTCATGCCCCACTGGCCGAACCCGGTGGCCACCCGGAGGTTCTTCGTCCCCGGCAGGTAGCGGCCGATGTAGGGCATGCCGTCCGGAGTGGACATGTCGTGGGCCGACCAGCGGTGGGTCACGCGGTGCAGGCCCGCGTGCGCGTCCGCCCAGTCCGCGAGCCGGCCGTACCGGCGCTCGACGTTCACGTGCGCCCCGACGCGGTAGTGCTCGCCGCCGGCGATCACCATCGGCGTGCCCTGCTCGGTGTACCCGCGCACGGAGTGGTGCGTGTCGGCGTCGAGGAACATGCCCGCCGGCGGGGCGTTCCCGGCCGCCGGGCCCGCCACGACGAGGTCGCGGACCGGCTCGAGCCGGGCGAAGTACAGGCCGCGGTCGAGCACCGGGTAGTGGGTCGCGACGACGACTTCGCCCGCCACGACGTCGCCGCGCGAGGTGCGGACGGTATGCCCGTTCAGCGCGGTCGCGCGGGCGTGTTCGACGACCGTGCCGCCGGCGCGCTCGATCCCGGCGGCGAGCCCGAGCAGCCACCGGCGCGGGTGGAAGTGGGCCTGCCCGGTGGTCCGGACCGCGCCGAGCGCGGGCACGTCGAGCGGGACGTCTTCGACGAACGACGCGGGCAGCCCGGCGGCCGCGGCGGCGGCCGCCTCCCGCTTGAGCGAGTCGACGGTGTCTTCGCGCGTCGTGTAGACGTAGCTGTCTTCGCGGGTGAATCCGCAGTCGATCCCGTCGTCGGCCGCCGTCGCCGCGATCCACTCGAGGGCGGCCGCCTGCGACGCGGCGTAGATCCCGGCAGCGTCCGCGCCGTGCCGGGACGCCAGCTTCGCGTACTTCGCCCCGTGCTGGGCGCTGACCTTCGCCGTGGTGTGGCCGGACACCCCGGCGGCGACCCGCTCCGCCTCCAGCACGACGACCGACCGCCCGGCGCGGGCGAGCAGCACGGCGGTGGTGAGCCCGGCGATGCCCGCGCCGAGCACCACGACGTCGGCCTCCGCGGGCAGCGGCACCCCGGTGCGGTCCGGCGCGGGCGCGGTCTCGACCCAGAGGGAAAGCGGTTCGGGCAGTGCGGTCATGCGCGCGGGATGCCCGCTGCAGGTGGGCCGAAACTCGGCCGGGCGGGCCGATTCGGCCGATCGGGAGCCGGGTAGACCGAACAGGACGGCTGTTCGTGGCGGCGCACACCGAGCACGAGAGGACGCACAAGTACCAAGCGTGCGTGGACGCGCCGGAGTTCGCCGGGGCGTGACCACGCGTTTCGTCCTGCCTCCGCTGGGCTACCCGCGCGGGATCTCTGGGTCTACCGTGTTCGCAGGAGGTGGTGGCCTTGCCCGCATCCCCGCGGGACGTCGTGGTCGTCGGCGCGTGCGCCGGCGGTGTCGAAGCCGTACCTGCGCCGGTTCGGTCGCCGCTCACGCTGTCGGCGGACGCGGGGGAGGGGACCACGCGGTGAGCGGCCGGCTACACCTGGAGACGCGGCACCGGGCCGCGGCGACGACCACTCTCGTGACCGGGGTCCTCGACGGCGAGTCCTACCCCCACCTGCGCGACGGGCTGCTCAAGATCGCCACGGAGGCACCCGACGGGCTGATCGCGGACATCGACGGGCTGGAGATCGGCGACGCGGCGCTGGTGACCGTGTTCTCGTTGGTCGCCCTGCGGATCGGTGACTGGCCGGGCATCCCCTTCACCGTCGTCACCGGCCGTCCCGAGCACCGGACGATGTTCGCCGAGCGGACCGTCGACCGGTTCGTCCCGGTGCACGACGACCGCGAGACGGCCGAGAACCTGCTGTCCCGGCCGCCGCGGCGGCGGGCCGCCCAGCTGCTCGCCCGCTCGGCGAACTCCTCGGCCCTCGCCCGCGACTTCGTCCGCCGGATCTGCGCCGAGTGGGGCGTGCCGCACTTCGCCGAGGATGCGCTGCTGGTCGCGACGGAACTCGTCGAGAACGCCATCCGCCACACCGACTCGCTCCCGCGGTTGCGCCTGGAGCTGCGGCGCGGCGTCCTGAGCGTCGCGGTCAGCGACGACGACGCGGCGCAGGCGGTCCTGCTGGAGCGGCTGGGAGCCCTCGAACCGGGGCTCGGTCTCCGCATGATCGCCCAGGTGGCGCGGGTGTGGGGCTGTAGCCGTTCCTGGTCGGGCGGCAAAACCGTCTGGGCCGTGCTCACCCGGCGTACCGACGCTTCCGGCGGTCTCGGCGGCGGGTAGCGGTCGACGCGCACGCCGAGGTCGCGTTCGGACAGTCCGAACGCGACCTCGGCCGCCGGCGGTTCCGAACCGGGTCAGCCGGACTGCGGGTCGCTGTCGTCGTGCTGGTCGCCGCTCGACGTGCCCTGCTCACCGCGCAGGGTTTCGCGCTGGGCCTGCGAGGTGTCGCCGTGCGGGTCTTCGCCGCCGGTGCCTTCCGCCGGCTTGGCCGGGTCCTGCGTGTGGTCCTGGGACGTCATCGCGGTGCCTTCCGTCGGGATCCTTTCCGGGCGGATACCCCGCCGGAGCCGGTTCAAGCCGCCGGAAACGTGCCTGGGCCGTGGCGTTGTTTGGTGCTCGACGCGCCAGGGGTACTTCTCCGTTCATGACGACTTGTTCCCGGCCGGGAGAGGCCCGCACGGCTACGGCGCACGACCGTCTGCCTTCGCCGCGCGCCCCCTCCGACCTGCGCACCGAGGTCCGCTGCAAGAGCGCCGACGCGATCGTCGTCGAGGTGACGGGCGAAATCGACGGCCGCACCGCACCCCGGTTGCGCGCGACGCTGGCCGGGCACCTGCGCGCCCGCCCCGCCGTCCTGCGCGTCGACCTCGGCGAGGTCGGGTTCCTCGGTTCCGCCGGCTTGGAAGTGCTCCTGCAGGCCCAGCGGGACGCCGAAGCCGCGGATGTCCACCTCGTCGTCGACCCCGGCCGCTCCCACGCCGCCGGGCGCGCGCTCCGGGTGCTGGGTGACCTCGGCGGGCCCGTCTTCTAGCCGCCGGTCAGCAGGTCCACGACGGCTTCCGCCCGGTTCTTCTCCGCGAACGCACGCCGTTGCCGGTCGGAACCGCCGCCTTCGGCGATGAGCCGGGCCGTCGTCTCCCGCGCGAAATCGAGATCCCCCGCCGCTTCCAGCGCGGGCGCGATCAGCTCGATCAGATCGTCGAGCACCGTCTTCGAGGGCTGCAGGTCGCCGGTCCGCGGATGCGGGCACGAGCCGGTCACCCCTTCTTTCGACGCCCGCCAGAGCTGCCCGCGCAGCACCTCGTTCGACAGCTCCGGCGGCCGGGCGTCGTCGGCCAGCGCCGTCGCGACGAGGCCGCGGGCCAGCACTCCCAGCAGCACCGCCTCCACGGGCGTGGCGGCGACGTCGGAGATGCGGAATTCGAGCGTCGGCTGCTTTTCCGACAGCCGGACGTCCCAATAGACCATTCCGCGGTCCAGGATCGCGCCCGAGCGCAGCCAGCCGTCGACGATGCTCTCGTACTCGTCGAGCGACGCGAACCGCGGCGGCGGCCCGGCCGAAGGCCACCGGCTCCACTGGTGGTAGCGCCAGCTGGCGTAGCCGGTGTCGTAGCCGTCGACGACGGCCGAGTTCGCGGTGATCGTCAGCAGCGCGGGCAGCCACGGCCGGACGCTGTTGAGGACGTGGATCCCGCTTTCCTTGCCGGGGATCGCGACGTGGACGTGGCAGCCGCAGGTGAGCGAGGTCCACGCGGTCGCGCCGAAGTGTTCGGCCATCCGCTGGTAGCGCGGGTTGGGCGTGATGCGCGGCGGGTCCACTTCGGACAGCGGGGGCGCGCCCGCGGGCAGCAGCCGGTAGCCGCGGGCGCGGGCCGCGCGGGCGAGGTCGTCGCGCAGGCCGCTCACCTGGCGCAGCGCTTCGGCGTGCGTGCTGCAGATGTCCGTGGCGGCCTCCGCCTGGGACAGGTTCAGCTCGTGCTGCAACTCGCCCCGCCCGTCGGCCGCGGCTTCCGCGGCGTCGACGACGTCGTCGCCGGCCTGAGAGAGGTGGCCACGCCGGTCGACGACGAAGAACTCCTCTTCGATGCCGAAGGTCAGCACGTCTGCGTTCACCGGTGTTCTCCTGGGGATCGGGGGAGCCGGTGGGATACCCGGGCGGGGTGCCGCGCAAACGGCGTTTCCCCTGTCGGCGAGCGGGTAACCGGGCGGCTATGGATCCGAGCACCGCCTCTTCGCCGTCGTTGCTGGCCGCCGACGCCGGGGCCACCGTGCGCCGGCTGTCCCGCTGCGTCGGTGACGGCGACATCGACTCCCCGGCCGAGATGTACCGCGTGCTCGGCTCGCTGCGGCTGCTGGCGGACGACCTGACCCACCTGCTGCCCGCCCTGCAGGACCGGCTCGAGGAGGGCCTGCTGGCCGGCCGCGTCGCCGAAGACGGCGTCGCGGCGACGTGGGACTCGGTGGGGAACGTCGGCCGGGCACTGGCCCACGCCGGCACCATCGCCCTGCTGATGACGAAGGAACTGGAGAACTCCCAGGTCGCCCTGCGGGACCTGGCCACACCGTGAGGAAACCGATGTCGACCGACGCGATCGTGCTGCTGAAGAACGACCACAAGACCGTCGAGAAGCTGTTCAAGGAGTTCGAGAAGGCGGGGGACGAGGCGTACCGCGAGAAGCGCCGCATCGCCGACGCGATCATCGAAGAGCTGACGGTCCACGCGTACATCGAAGAGGAGATCTTCTACCCGGCCGCGCGCGAGGCCGTGCCGGAGACGAAGGATCACGTCCTGGAGAGCGTCGAGGAGCACCACGTGGTGGTGTGGATGCTTTCCGAGCTGGTCGACCTCGACCCGCACCACGAGACGTTCGACGCGAAGGTCACGGTGCTGACGGAGAACGTCCGCCACCACGTCGAGGAGGAAGAGGACGAGTGGTTCCCCGAGGTCCGCTCCGCGATGGGCCGCAAGCGGCTGCAGGAGCTGGGGCAGCGGATGATCGACGCCCGCTCGGCCGCGCCGAAGAACCCGCTGGCGCTGAAGAGCGCGAAGGCCTAGCCCCGCGACCTGTGAAAGACTGACGGTGGCGTGACCGTGCGTGGTGGGGGTAGGCCGGTGGGCATGGAGTGGCACGAAGAACTGCATGAGCGGGCGGACGAGCGGATCGAGCGGCTGGACGAACGGCTGTGGGCGGTGGCCACCGCACTGCACGAGCGGCCGGAACTGTCCTATGAGGAACACGCGGCCGCCGAACGCCTGACCACCGAGCTGGCCGCGGACGGCTTCGAGATCGAGACCGGTGTCGGCGGCCTGCCCACGGCGTTCGTCGCGCGGGCCGGGACCGGGCGGCCGTGCGTCGCGCTGCTGCTGGAGTACGACGCGCTGCCCGGGCTCGGCCACGCGTGCGGGCACAACCTGATCGCCGCGGCCGGGCTCGGCGCCGCCCTCGCCGCCAAGGAGATCCTGGCCGACAGCCCGGGGTCGCTGCTCGCCGTGGGCTGCCCCGCCGAAGAACGCGGCGGCGGCAAGGTCGCCTTGGCCGAGGCCGGCGTCTTCGACGACGTCGACGCGGCCCTGACGGTCCACCCCGGCGTCCACTCGTGGTCGTGGGCACCGCTGACCGCGCAGGTCGAGCTGAAGGTGACCTTCCACGGTCGCGCGGCGCACCCGGCCGGCGATCCCGGGCAGGGCGTCGACGCCCTCGCCGCGCTGATCCAGGCGTTCGGCGCGGTCGCGGCCCTGCGCCAGCGGCTGCCCGCGAGCTCCCACGTCCAGGGCATCATCACCCACGGCGGCGAGGCGACGAACATCGTCCCCGACCGCGCCGAAGGCCGCTTCGGGCTCCGAGCGCTGACGACCGCGGCGCTGGACCGCCTGGCCGAGGACGTCGGCGCCTGCGCCGAGGGCGCGGCGCTGGCGACCGGCGCGAAGGTCGACGTCGAACGCCTAGGGCGCGGGTTCGCGCACTTCCGCGACAACCCGGTGCTGTCGGAGCGGTTCACCGAACACCTGGCGGCACGCGGGATCCACGCGACACCACCCGCGCCGGGGGTGTACCCGGGTTCGTCGGACATCGGGGACGTGAGCGTCCGGGTCCCGACGATCCACCCGTTCGTGGCGATCGCGGCGGAGGAGCACGCGGTGCACACGGAAGAGTTCGCGGCCGCGTCGGCCGGCGAGCGCGGCCGGTCGGCGATGCTGGCCTCGGCGGCCGCGCTGGCCCGCACGGCGATCGACCTGCGGACGCACCCCGCGCTGGTCAGCCGGGCCTGGGACTACTTTCGCGCGATGGAGCGGAACGGGCGCTGAGCGCACGCCCGTCCCGCCCCCGGGTCACGCCACCGAGGTGTAGTGCGAGGCGTCCCCTTCCCGGGACTCGCTCGGCCGCCCGTCGATGCCCGCCGGGACGTCGCCGGCCACCGTCACGCGGTTCAGGCGCCGCGGCAGGCCGTCGTAGTTGTCGATCGCGTAGTGCTGCGTGATGCGGTTGTCGAACAGCACGAGCTGGTTCGGCTCCCACGCGACGCGCACGATGTTCTCCGGGCGCGTCACGTAGGACTGCAGCAGCCGCAGCAGATCACGGGACTCGCTCACCGACAGCCCCTCGATCCGCTGCGCGAACCCGCCGATGAACAGGCCGCGCTCGCCGGTCACCGGGTGCACCCGCACCACGGGGTGCACGGTCCGGTACTTGCGCGAGACGAACTGGGCCCGCCGCGCCTGCTCCCGCTCGTCCACCGTCTCCGGCGGCTGGACGTAGTCGTAGTCGTTGGTGTGCACCGCCCGCAGCGTGTCCGCGAACGCCCGCAGCGGCTCCGGCAGGTCCCGGTAGGCCGCGGCGGCGTTCGCGATCAGTGTCTCCCCGCCGTAGGGCGGCACCACGAGGCTGCGCAGCGTGCTGGCCTTCGGCGGGTTGAGCACGAACGTGACGTCGGTGTGCCAGTGGTTGGCCCGGCCCAGCTCGCTGTCGACCGGCAGGATCGTCGGCGCGCCTTCGGCGGCGGGCACCGTCGGGTGCGCCTTGGTCAGCTCGCCGAAGCGGGCGGCGAACCGCAGCTGGCCGTCGTCGTCAAGGTCGGTGTTCCGGAACACCAGCGCCTTGTGCTCGTACAGGGCGTCGGTGAGGAAGGCCACCTGGGCGGCGTCGAGATCCCCGGCGGGGTCGAGGCCGATGATCTCGGCGCCGATCCTCCCGGTCAGCTTGCGGACGTCGGTGCCGATGGTGGTCATGCGGGCTCCTTCACTCGGTTGCGGTTGACGGGACGCGCGAGGCCGTAGTGCTCGCGCAGGGTGGTGCCGGAGTACTCGGTGCGGAAGAGCCCGCGCCGCTGCAGTTCCGGCACGACGAGGTCGACGAAGTCGTCGAGCCCGCCGGGCAGGGTGGGCGGCATGACGTTGAAGCCGTCCGCCGCGCCGCCGGTGAACCAGGCCTCCAGCTCGTCGGCGACCTGGACGGGCGTCCCGGCGAAGACGCGGTGCCCGCGCCCGCCGGCCAGCCGTTCGAGCAACTGCCGGATGGTCAGGTCCTCGCGCCGGGCCAGGCCCACGACCAGCTCGAACCGGCTCTGGCCGCCTTCGGTGAAGCTGCCGACGTCGGGCAGCGGGCCGTCCAGCGGGTAGCCGGTGACGTCGTGGTCGAGCATCTTCGACAGCTGCCGCAGCCCGTAGTCCGGCGTGATCAGCGCGTTCAGCTCGGCCTCGCGCTCACGGGCTTCGGCCTCGGTGCGGCCGAGGATCGGCGAGATGCCGGGGAGGATCTTGATCTCCTCCGGCGCCCGGCCGTACTTCGCGAGCCGGCCCTTGACGTCGTCGTAGAACGCCTTGCCCTCGGGATAAGTCTGCTGAGCGGTGAAGACGGCTTCGGCGTGCCGGGCCGCGTACTCCTTGCCGGTCTCGGACGAGCCCGCCTGCACCAGCAGCGGGTACCCCTGGGGCGGGCGTTCGACGTTGAGCGGCCCGCCGACCTGGAAGTGCTCGCCGTCGTGCGCGATCGGGCGGATCCGGTCGGTGTCCGCGTAGACGCCGGTCGCGCGGTCGACGAGCGCGGCGTCGTCGTCCCAGCTGTCCCACAGCTTCTTGACGACCTCGACGAACTCCTCGGCCCGGTCGTAGCGGGCCGCGTGCGCGGGTCGCTTGGCCAGGTTGAAGTTCCGGGCCTCGTCGATGCCCGCCGACGTGACGATGTTCCAGCCCGCGCGGCCGCCGGAGAGGTGGTCGAGCGAGGCGAACTTGCGCGCCAGGTGGTAGGGCTCGTTGTAGGTCGTCGACGCCGTGGCGATGAGTCCGATGTGGACCGTGCTGGCGGCCAGGGCGGACAGCAGCGTCAACGGCTCGAAGTGGCTGTGGGAGTTGTGCTTGACGTTGCCCCACAGCGCGACACCGTCGGCGAGGAACAGCGAGTCGAGCCTGCCGCGCTCGGCGGTCCGGGCGATGTCGACGTAGTGCTGCAGCGTCCGGGCCCGGTGCGGGTCGGTGGAGGGGTGCCGCCACGCGGCTTCGTGGTGGCCGTTCGGCATCACGAACGCGTTGAGGTGCATCATGGCTTCTCCTTGGGGCGCCAGGTGGAAAACCGCCGTTCGAGGGCGACGAAGCCGGCGTTGACGAGCACGCCGAGCAGCGAGACCGCGATGATCCCGGCGTACATCTGCTGGATCTGGAAGTTCACCTGGCTGGTGTTGATCAGGTAGCCGAGCCCGGCCTTCGCGCCGACCATCTCGGCGGCCACCAGCACCAGGATCGAGTAGGACGCCGCCATCCGGATGCCGGTGAACACCGTCGGCACCGCCGAGGGCAGGATCACCTTCCGGAACAGCCGCGGACTGGACAGCCCGAGCGAGCGGGCCGCCTTGACCAGCAGCGGGTCGACGGTGTTGACGCCGGCGATCGTGTTCAGCAGCACCGGCCACACGCAGGCGTACACCACGAGCGTGACCTTGGACAGCTCGCCGATGCCCAGCAGCAGCGTGAACACGGGGAGCAGGGCCAGCGCGGCGGTGTTGCGGGCCAGTTCCAGCAGGGGCTGCAGGAACCGCGCGACCGGCCGGTACCAGCCGATCAGCAGCCCGAGCGGCACGGCGGCCGCGACGGCCACGGCGAAGCCGGCGGCCGAGCGGCCGACGCTGGCGAGCAGGTGGTCGGCCAGCTCGCCGTCGAGAACGAGGTCCCACAGCGCCTGGAGGTCTTCCGACAGGGGCGGCAGGAAGGTCCGGGTGCCCTCGTCGAGGACGAACCGGGGGACCAGCTCCCACAGCGCCACGAACAGCACGATCGCGGCGGACGCGTGGACCGCCCGGGCGAGTCGCTCGCGCCACCGCCGCGGCTTCGCCGGCGGGCTCGCAGGTCCGATGTGGACGGATGGTTTCTCGAGGGTGGTGGTCATCCGGCCGCGCTCCGTTCGTGTTCGGCCGCCTTGCGGACCTCGTCGTGCAGCAGTTCCCAGAGCCGGTGGCGCTGCCGCCCGAACGCCGGGTCGGAGCGGACGTCACCGGCGCGGTCGCCGAGGTCGATGTCCACGACGGCCTTGAGCCGCCCGGGCCGCGAGGTCAGCACGGCCACCCGCTGGCCGAGGTAGACGGCTTCGTCGATGCCGTGGGTGATGAAGACGATCGTCTTGCCGGTGCGGCGCCAGATCCGCAGCAGCTCGTCCTGCAGCTGCTCGCGGGTCTGCGCGTCGAGGGCGGCGAACGGCTCGTCCATCAGCAGCACGGCGGGGTCGTAGGCGAGGCTGCGGGCGATCGCGACCCGCTGCTTCATCCCGCCGGACAGCTCGTGCGGGTAGCGGTCCTCGAACCCGGAAAGCCCGACCAGTGCGAGGTATTCGCGCGCCCGCTCGGCTCGGTGCCGCTTGCCGAGTGGCCCGCCTTCGAGGCCGAACTCGACGTTGGCGCGGGCGGTGCGCCACGGGAACAGCGCGTACTGCTGGAAGACGACCCCGCGGTCGAGTCCCGGGCCGCGCACCGGTTCGCCGTCGATGAGCACCTCGCCGGACGTCGGGGTGGTGAGCCCGCCGAGCAGGTCGAGCAGCGTCGACTTGCCGGAGCCGCTCGGCCCGACGAGGGAGAGGAACGTGCCGTCGGCGACGTCGAGGGAGACGTCGTCGAGGGCGGTGAGCGCGCCGAAGGTCTTGGTCACCGAACGGATGCCGATCACTTGGTCACCGCCGGGGCACCGTCACGGTAGGGGTTGAACTCGTTGGTGTAGAGCTTCGAGGTGTCGATCTTGTCGCCCTTGATGTAGCCCTGCTCCTTCAGCCACGGCTGCCAGAGCGTGTAGTCCTGGTCGCCGATGAGGCCGCCGCGGGTGACGCCGACGCTCTTCCAGTACTTGAGGGTGCCGGTGTTCTCGTTGCGGCCGCGGGCTTCGATGATCTTGGTGAAGCGGGCGATCACCTGCTCGCGCGGGGTGGTGCGCTCCCACTCGATCGCCCTGGCCACCGCGGAGACGAAGATCTTCGTGGTCTCCGGGTACTTCTTGATGAAGTCGGTGCGCAGCACGTACGGGCCGCCGTTGTAGGGACCGAAGGCCTGGACGTCGCTGAAGAGCGAGCGGACGCCGCCGGCCGCGAGGGCGTGGTCCTGCAGGATGCCCTGCAGTGCGACGACGTCGAGCTGGCCGTTGCGCAGGGCCTGCTCGGCGTTCACCGGCGGGATGACGACGAGCTGGACCTGCTTGATCTCGTCGCCGGAGAGCCCCTGGTTCTTCAGCCAGGTGTCGAGTGCCGCCTCCAGGTTGGCGCCGGCGGTGTTGACGCCGACCTTCTTGCCGATCAGGTCACGGGCGGTCCGGATCGGACTGTCCTCTTTGGTGTAGTACCCGATGAACGCCTTGGCGTCGGAGCCGTAGTAGTTGACGACCGCCTTGACCGGGGCGCCGGCTTCGACCAGCTTGACCACCGCGCCGGTGAAGGCGCCGCCGAAGTCGGTCTGGTCGGTGGCGGCGGACTGGATGTCCTGCGGGCCGCTGATCGTGTTGCCGACCCACTTCAGCTTGACCGGGCCGAAGTAGCCCAGGTCCTCGGCGAGCTCGGGCAGGGTCACGGAGTTCGCGCTGCCCTGGTAGCGCAGCTCGAGTTTCTCGGGCTGGCCGGGGGCCCCGGTCGCGGTGGCCGACGCGCACCCGGCGAGCAGCACCGCGGCGGCGGCCAAGAGGGGCAAGGTTTTCTTCACGGTGGTTTCGTCCGTTCCGGGAGTCGGCGGGGATGCCTCGATTGTTCGGGGCGGCCGAGCGGACGGTCAATTTTGCGAGTTCGTGAAATAACTCGGGTGGTTCACGAGGCGCGCGGCAACCCGGACAGCAGCGGGCCGAGCGGGTCGTCGTAGAGGACGTCGAGGAGCACAGCGCCGCCGGCCGTCGCCAGCTCCGTGCCCGGGAAGCTCGTCGGCACAACGGTTTCCGCCGGATCGGCGCATCCTCGCGAGCGTTCGCGGACCTCGTCCCGGATGGCGGGAAGGCAGCCGGGCACCTGGGCTACACTCCGGTCGACCACCACGAGCACGGCCGGGTTGAGCACGTCGAGCAGCAATGCCGCCGCCTGCCCGATCAGCCGGGCGCGGTCGTGGAACATCCGCACCGCCGCGGTTTCCCCGGCCGTGGCGAGAGCGAGCAGTTCCGGAAAGGGCACGCCGGCTCTGCGCGCGAGCGTCGCTTCCGAAACGGTGGCTTCGAGGCAGCCGGTGCGCCCGCAGCGGCACGGCTCGGCGCTGTCGTCCACCGGCAGGTGCGCCACGGCCCCGGCGGCCGAGCGCGGCCCGTGGTGCACGGTGGCGCCGGTCGCGAACGCGGCGTCGACGACGTTGCCGGCGAACAGTTGCACGACGCTCTCGCGCGCCTTCGGGTGGCCGAAAAGACGTTCGGCGTGGACGAGGGCGCGCGCGTGCCCGTCCACCTCGACGGCGAGCCCGGTGCTCTCGGCCAGCAGGTCGCGCACGGGCACGTTCTTCCAGTCCAGCAGCGGGTGGTCGACCACGGTGCCGGACGCGCGGTCGACCCAGCCGCCGGTGGCGACGCCCAGGCCGAGCGGCTCGCGGTCCGGGGCGTGCCCGAGCAGCAGGTCGTCGAGGATCTCGGCGGCACGGGCGAGGAGGTCTTCGGCGGCCAGGCCGTCGTGCGGTTCTTCGTGCTGCACCAGGACGTTCCCGCGCAGGTCGAGCAGCGCGACGGTGGCGTGGTGCACGGCCAGGTGCAGGGCGCCGGCGACGTGCCGCGCGGTGTCGAGGTCGACGGGCACGTGCGGCCGCCCGACGCTTCGCCGTCCGGCTCCCGGGAGTTCGCGCAGGAGTCCGCGGTGCAGCAGCTCGGCCGCGTGCCCGGTGACGGCCGCGGCGGACAGCCCGGTGCGCCGCGCGATGGTGCTGCGCGCGATCGGGCCGTCGTCGAGGATCGCCCGCAGGACGGCGCTCGCGCTGGCACTCCGCCGGGCGCCGCGCGCGTCCGTCCTCTGTGGACCGTCGCCCCGGGAGGTCATGGGCCGATCGTGGCAGACGGCGGCGCCGGAGCCCAGCGTGCCCAGGATGCGGGCTCTTGACGCATACCCATATGGGCATATGATGCTCCCGTGGCACGAGCAGCGACAACGGCGGACACCTTCAACGCCGTCGCCGAGCCCCGGCGGCGGCAGATCCTCGACGTCCTCATGGACGGCGAGCGGTCCGTCGGCGACCTCGTCGACGCGCTCGGCCTGGCCCAGCCGCAGGTGTCGAAGCACCTGCGCGTCCTGCGGGAGGTGGGTGCGGTGGACGTGCGCGGTGACGGCCGTCAGCGGCTCTACCGGCTCAACGGCGACGCGCTCAAGCCCATCCACGACTGGGTCAAGCGCTACGAGCGGACCTGGTCGGAACGCTTCGAGCTGCTGGACGACGTCCTCGAAGAACTCAAGGAACAGGAGCGGTGACATGGAGATCACGACCCCGGCCGACGACCGGATCCTCATCACGCGCGAGTTCGCCGCGCCCCGGCACCTGGTCTACCGCGCGTGGACGACGCCGGAGCTGGTGAAGCGGTGGTGGGCCGGGGAGCGCGGGACGACCACGAAGGTCGAGATGGACCTGCGGCCCGGCGGCCGCTGGCGGTACGTGCTGGAGACGAACGACGGCGCCGAGGTCGGCTTCCACGGGGAGTACCGGGAGGTCGTGCCGGACGAGAAGATCGTCTACACCGAGGTGTTCGAGATGCCGGGCGTCGACCTCGACTCCGTCGACGGGCCGCTCAACACGGCCACCTTCACCGCCCTCGACGGCGACCGCACGCGCCTGGAGCTGCTGACCGTGACCGGCAGCAAGGAACTGCGCGACATGATCCTCGAGTCCGGCATGGAGGTCGGCGTGCGGGAGCAGATGGTCATCATCGAGGAGCTGGCGAACTCCCTGCGCTAGCCCGCAGGAACCGTTCGCCCGTCCTGGCCAGCTCGGCGGCCAGCTCCGGCGCGTCGAGGACCTCGAAGTCCACTTCGAGGAGCCCGAGGTACAGCGCGAGCATGGCCGCGCTGTCCGAGCCGACCGCGGCGACGCAGCGGTCCGGCCCCTCGGGCGTCAGCTCGACCGCGAGCGGCAGCCGGGCGCGGACGTACTCCGCGGGCGCGTGCAGCCGGACCTTCGCGTGGTAGCGCCAGGTCGCCGCGCCCACGCTGCGCTGCACGAACTGCGCGACGTCCCCCTCCGGCGGCTCGCGCGGGGTGAAACGGGGCCCGTTGGGCAGTTTCGGCGTCATCCGGTCGACGCGGAAGGTGCGCCAGTCGTCGCGCGCGGTGTCCCACGCGACGAGGTACCAGCGCCGGCTCAGGCTGACCAGCCGGTGCGGCTCGACGTCCCGGCGGCTGGCCGCGCGGTCGTGGCTGGTGTAGTCGAACCGCAGCCGTTCGCCGGCCCGGATGGCCGAGGCGATCGCCGTGAGGACGTCGGCGTCGACCGACGGGCCGGTTCCCGGCACCGAGACCGTCGCGGCCTGCAGGGCGTGCACCCGGTGCCGCAGCCGCGACGGCAGCACCTGCTCCAGCTTCGCGAGCGCGCGCACCGACGTCTCGCCGATCCCGGCGACGCCGGTGGCCGTCCGCAGCCCGACCGCGACGGCCACCGCCTCGTCGTCGTCGAGCAGCAGTGGTGGCAGCTGCGCGCCCGCGCCGAGCCGGTAGCCCCCTTGGACGCCGGGGGAGGCCTCGACCGGGTAGCCGAGGTCGCGCAGCTTCCCGATGTCGCTGCGGACGGTGCGCGGGGTGACACCCAGCCGCCCGGCGAGGTCGGCGCCGGTCCAGTCGCGCCGGGTCTCGAGCAGCGACAGCAGCCGGAGCAGGCGGGCGGAGGTCTGCAACATTTCCCGAGCATCGCACGAATCGCGGAAGAAAGTCTTCCGCAATGGTTCGTAGCGTGCTGCTCATGACGAACTCCTTCCGCATCGAAATCCCGCAGACCGACCTCGACGACCTGCGCCGGCGCCTCACCGAGGCCCGGTTCGCCGACCCCGTGCCCGGTGATGCCCCGGACTGGTCCCGCGGCATCCCGACCGAGAACGTCCGGGAGCTGGCCGAGTACTGGCGCGACGGCTTCGACTGGCGCGCGCAGGAGGCGGCGATCAACGCGTTTCCGCAGTTCACGGCTGAGATCGACGGCCAGACGATCCACTACCTGCACGTCCGGTCGGCGGACCCGGACGCCGTCCCGCTGCTGCTCACGCACGGCTATCCGAGCACCTTCGCCGAGTTCCTGGACGTCATCGGGCCGCTGACCGAGCCGGGCCCCGACGCGTTCCACGTCGTGGTGCCCTCGCTGCCGGGCTTCGGGTTCTCGACGCCGCTGAGCGGGCCCGGCTGGGAGCTGGCCCGCACGACGGACGCGTTCGCGGAGCTGATGACGCGCCTCGGGTACGACCGTTTCGCCGCCCAGGGCGGCGACATCGGCGCGGGCGTCACCGGACGGCTGGCCGCGCTGTTCCCGGACCGCGGGCTCGGCACGCACGTCACCAGCGACCGCGGCACGATCGCGCTGGCGGGGGAGCAGCTTCCGTTGCCGGACAACCTGACCGAGGCCGAGCAGGCCGAACTGGACGCGGCCCGCGAGGCGTGGAAGGCGGGCCGTGGGTACCTGGACCTGCAGTCGCACAAGCCGGAGACGATCGCGGCCGCCCTCACCGATTCGCCGGTCGGGCAGCTGGCGTGGATCGCCGAGAAGTTCCAGGCGTGGACGGGCCGGGGCATCTCGCGGGACAGGCTGTTGACGACGGTCAGCCTGTACTGGTTCACGCGCAGCGGCGCGACGGCGGCCCGGTTCCTTTACGAGGCCGCGCATTCCGGGCACGGGTGGTTGGCGCCGTCGGCGGTGCCCGCGGGCTGGGCGGTGTTCAACACGTCGCCGGTGGTGCGGCGGATCATGGACCCGGAGGAGAAGGTCGAGCACTGGTCGGAGTTCGCCGAGGGCGGCCACTTCGCGGCGATGGAGACGCCGGAGCTGCTGGTGGGGGATATCCGGGCGTTCTTCCGGAAGCTGCGGTAGACGGCGTCGTCGCCGGGTCCGGCGAGACTTCGCGGAATCGCACCGCCGGACCCCGTCCTGAGCCAGAATCGGCGGCGTGCAGTTCGCGATCCTCGGGCCGGTCGAAGCCCGCCGTCCCGATGGGACCTCCGTCCCCCTCGGCGGTCCGCAGCTCCGGGGCCTCCTCGCCCTTCTCGCGCTCGACGCCGGCCGCGTCGTCAGTGCCGGTCGGCTCATCGACGGCCTGCACGGGGACCGCCCTCCCGAGGGTGCCGCCGAAGCACTTCAATCACAGGTCTCGCGGCTGCGGCGGCGCCTGCGGGACGGCGGGGCTGCGGACGGGCTCGTCGAGTTCGGCCCCGCCGGGTACCGGCTGGCCGTCGACCCCCAGGACGTCGATGTCCACCGGTTCGAACGGCTCGCCGCCGAGGCGCGGGCGACCCCCGACCCCGCTGCGAAGTCGGCGCTGCTGACCGAAGCGCTCGCACTCTGGCGTGGACCCGCGCTGGACGGGCTCGCCGACCCGCCGCGGGCCGCGCGGCTGGCCGAGCTGCGCCTGGCCGCCACCGAGGACCGCGTCGAAGCCGATCTCGCGCTCGGCCGGCACGAACAGCTCGTCGCGGAACTCCGGGAGCTGGCCGGCGAGCACCCGCTGCGCGAACGGCTCACCGCCCAGCTCATCCGCGCGCTGCACGGCAGCGGCCGGTCCGCCGAGGCCCTGACCGCCTTCGCCGAGATCCGCGAACGCCTCGCCGACGAGCTGGGCGCCGACCCGTCGCCGGAGCTGGCGGACGCGCACGTCGCCGTCCTGCGCGCCGCCGAACCCGCGCCCGCCCGGCCGGTGCCGGTGCCGCTCACCGGGTTCGTCGGCCGGACCGAGCTCGACGACCTCCGCGGAGCCCTCGCGGACGCCCGGCTCGTCACGCTCACCGGGCCGGGCGGTGCCGGCAAGACCCGGCTCGCCATCGAAGCCGCGGCCGGCGAAGCGTGCTTCGTCGAGCTGGCGACGACGACCGACGTGCCGCGGGCCGTCCTCGCCGCGCTGGGCCTGCGTGAACAAGGTGTGCTCGCGCCGGGCGTGGCCGGGGAACCCGCCGACCGGCTGGCCGCCGCGCTCGCCGACCGGTCGCTGCTGCTGGTGCTCGACAACTGCGAGCACGTCGTCGCCGAGGCGGCGCGGCTGGTCCGGCGGCTGCTCGGCGCGTGCGCCGGCCTGCGCGTGCTCGCCACCAGCCGCGAACCGCTGGGCCTGACCGGCGAGAAGGTGGTGCCGGTCGGCGCCCTGCCCGCCGGCGCCGCGGCGCGGCTGTTCACCGACCGGGCCGCGGCGGTCGCCCCCGGCAGCGTGCCCGACCCGGGCGCGGTCGCCCGGATCTGCGCGGCCCTCGACGGCCTCCCGCTGGCGATCGAACTCGCCGCCGCCCGCCTGCGCTCGCTGTCCGCCGACGACATCGCCGCCCGGCTCGGCGACCGCTTCCGCCTGCTGTCCCGCGGCGACCGCACGGCCGAGCCGCGGCACCGGACCCTGCGCGGCGTCGTCGAGTGGAGCTGGGACCTCCTCGAACCGGACGAACAGCGGCTCGCGGCCCGGTTCGCGGTGTTCGTGGGCGGCGCGCGGCTGGAGGCGGTCGAACGCGTCTGCGCCGAGCCCGACGCCCACCGCGACACCGACCCCGATGCCGAGGCCTTGTTCACGGGCCTGGTCGAGAAGTCCTTCGTCGAGTTCGCCGACGGCCGGTACCGGATGCTGGAGACGATCCGCGCGTTCTGCGCCGAGCACGGCGACGACCGCCGGGCCGAGCACGCGAGGTACTTCCTCGACCTCGCCCGCGCCGCCGAACCGAAACTGCGTGGCGCGGACCAGCTGACCGCGCTGGCGGCGCTGACCGCCGAGCACGCCGACTTGCACGCGGCATTGCGGTGGAGCGCGGCCGAGGAACCGGAAACCGCCGTGCGGCTCATCGCGGCCCTGACCTGGTACTGGTGGCTGCGCGGCCTGCGCAGCGAGGTGACGCCGTTCGCGGACGCCGTCGTCGCCGCCTTCGGGGCCGAGCCGCCGCCGGGACTGGCCGAGGAGTACGTCCTGTGCCTGATCCAGGCGTCGGGCGCCGGTGTCGAGCCGGAGCCGATCCTGCGGGCGCTCGACGGGCCGCTGCGGTACCCGTACCTCTTCCTGCTGTGGGCGTTCTCCCCGCACACCAAGGTGCGGGACGGCGCCCGGCTGGCCGCGCTCGTCGGCGACGATCCGTGGTCGCGGGCGTTCACGCGGATCGGCGACGGCCTCGGCGCGCAGTACAGCGGCCGGATCGCGGAGGCCGAGACGCACTTTTCGGCGTCGCTGGACGGGTTCCGCGCCCTCGGCGACCGCTGGGGCGAGGCCAGCGCGCTGGAGAAGCTCGCGGAGTTCGCGGACTGGCGCGGCGACCACGTGCGGTTCCGGGAGCTGATGGACGAGTCCGTGCGGCTGGCCGGCGAGCTGGGTGCGTTCGAGGACGCCGCCGACCTGCGCTGCCGCCGCGCCGACGGCGTGCTGCGGGCCGGAGACGCCGAGACCGCTCGCGCCGATTACGAAGCCGCGGCCGACATGGCTCGCGCGGCCGGGACAACGGTGACGCTCGCGCGGGCTCGCGGCGGCTTGGGCGAGATCGCCCGGCGCGCGGGCGACCTGGCCGCGGCCCGGCGCTGGTACACCGCGGCCGTCGGTCTCGCCGTCGACCCGGTCACCGGCGGCGAGACGCGGATCCGGCTCCACACCGGCTTCGGCTGGACGGCCGTCGCCGAAGGTCACCTCGACGAGGCGACCGACCTGCACCAGGAGGCGCTGGCCACGGCGCTCGAGCACGGGAACCTGCCGGGCGCGGCCCAAGCGGTCGAAGGGCTGGCGGGTGTCCTCGCCGCGCGGACCGAGGACGCGCGGGCCGCGTTCCTGCTCGGCGTCGCGGTCGGTCTGCGCGGCGCACCGGTCGCCGGAGACGCCGACGTGGCTTCGGTGACCGACCGCGTGCGGGCGCGGATCGGTGCCGAGGCGTACGCGGAAGCCTTCGATCGCGGCCGCGAAATGCCCCCTGAGCAGGCGTTGAGCGAGTTCGGTCAGCGGCGGTTCGCGCTCGGTTCGTGAGCGGTCAGCGGCCGCGCCCAGAGTTCGGGCCATGACGAAGAGCATCCTGATCTCCGGCGCCAGCATCGGCGGCCCCGCCCTCGCCTTCTGGCTGCACCGCCACGGCTTCCACACCACCGTCGTCGAGCGCGCCCCGAGCCTGCGCGAAGGCGGCTACAAGGTCGACATCCGCGGTGTCGCCGTCGACGTCGTCCGCCGCATGGGCCTGCTCGAGGAGGTGCACGCGGCGAGCACCGACATGCTCGGCGCGGCGTTCGTGAACAAGCGCGGCAAGGAGCTGGCGACACTGGACGCCGACACGTTCGGCTTCCGCCACGGCGACGACACCGAGATCCTGCGCGGCGACCTCGCGAAGATCCTCTACACCGCGACGCGGGACGACACCGAGTACGTCTTCGGCGACTGGATCACCGGCCTCGACGAGCGCGCGGACGGCGTCCACGTGACGTTCGCCCACGGCGCACCGCGCCGGTTCGACCTGGTGGCCGGCGCCGACGGCCTGCACTCCGGCGTCCGCGCGCTGGCGTTCGGCCCGGAGGAGGACTTCCTGCGCCGGTTCGACGCGTACATCTCGATCTCCACCGTGCCCAACACGTTGGAGCTGGACCGCTGGGAGCTGCTGCACTCGGCGGCCGCGGGCAAGATGGTGAACGTCTACAGCACGGCCCGCGCCGACGACGCGAAGGCCGCGTTCTGGTTCACCGCCCCGCCGCTGACCTACGACCGCCGGGACGTCGAGGGCCAGAAGGACCTCGTCGCGGACCGGTTCGCGGGCCTGGGCTGGGAGATCCCCGCGTTGCTCGGCGCCATGCGTGAGGCGGGCGACTTCTACTTCGACCCGGTGTGCCAGATCGTCATGGACCACCTGTCGGCCGGCCGCGTGACCCTGCTCGGCGACGCGGGATATTGCGCCTCCCCGGCGTCGGGCCAGGGCACGAGCCTCGCGCTGGTGGGCGCGTACGTCCTGGCGGGGGAGCTGGCAGCGGCGTCCGGCGACCACACGGTGGCGTTCGCCCGCTACGAGAGCGAAATGCGCCCGTACATCGAGAAGAACCAGGCCCTGGCGAAGACGGCGTTGCGCGGGATCATCCCGCGGTCGCGGGCGTTCGCGTGGTTCAACACCCGGATGATCAGGCTGATGCCGTACCTCCCGGGCCGCAACCGCGTCCTGGAGCAGATGGCCCGCCCGATTCGCGAAGCGGCGAACGCTCTGGTGCTGAAGGACTACGCGGGTGCGTATCCGCGGTGATCACGGGTACCCGGCACCCATGAGCGAGGATTTCAAGAAGGGCGACCGCGTCCGCTGGGACGCGGGCAACGAGAGCTCGATCGGGACCGTCGAGGAGAAGATCACCGAGGACACGCACGCGGGTAAGCGTGCCGTGAAGGCGTCGCCGGACGAACCGCAGTACCTCGTCAAGAGCGAGAAGTCCGGGAAGACCGCCGTTCACCACCCGGACAAGCTGCACCCCGCCTGACGGCGCCCCGGCGACCTACCCCGGCGTGGTGAGCCAGCAGTGCAGGGCCCACCACGAGCGCACGGCGTCGAGGACCCGGCACCCGCTGTTTTCCGCCAGTGCCAACGGGGTCAGCTCCGCCAGCCGGTCCAGGCGGTACCGGACCGTGTTCGGGTGCAGGTGCAGGGCCTCCGCCGTCGGACGGAGGCGCTGGCCGTGGTCGAGGTACGCCAGCGCCGTCCCCGCCAGCTCGCGGTGGAACGGGTTCGCCGGGTCCAGCGCGCCGAGCAAGGCCGTGGTGAGGAGGCCGCCGAGGACCGGCTGCGCGGTCAGGGCGAGTTCGCTCGCCAGCGCCGTCAGGTCGTGGCAGCCGGGCCCGGCGAGGCGCGCCGCCGCCGTGCAGAGGCGGTGGACCTCGGGCAGCTCGGCCAAGGCGACGGCCGGGGCGACGACCAGCAGGACGTCGCCGTCCAGCGGGACGCGCGCGGGTGACCGGGCCGCCAGTCCGGTGAGCCTGCCCTCGACCAGCCCGTAGACCCCGCCGAACTCCAGCAGCGCCTGCTCGAGGGTGCGCGCCCGCGCCGGGTCGCTCACGTCGGACACCACGCAGAAGTACCGGACGTCGGGGTGCAGGCCCGCTCGGCGGAGCTCCTCGGGCGCGGGCGGGTGCCCGGCGAGCAGCAGGGACCGCAGCAGCTGGGTCCGGGCGTCGCGCACCGTGCGGGACAGCTGGAGCTCGGCCGCGTGGTAGCCCTTGACGATGTGGTGCTCCAGCGCGCCGGTGTAGCGACCGGCGTCGAGGACCGTCTCGAGGATGAGGTCGTCGGGCACGCCCGCCGCCCGGGCGCGTTCGACGGCGACGCGCCCCGCGTGCGTGCGGCCCGCCTGGACCCCGCGCAGGAGCTCGGTGAGCGGGACACCCTGCGCGGCGCGATCGGCGCCCAGTGCCTCCGCGGCCGTGTAGTCGGCTTCGCCGGGACTCGCCGTCGCCCGCAGCGCGGCCGACAGCAGCACCTGGATGTGCCGCCGGTTCTCGGCTTCCGGGAGCCGCGCGACCTCGGCGGACTCGCTGCGCGCGGCCTTCACCAGCTCGTCCAGCACGGTCTCGTCCCCGGCCAGGTCGTCGAGGATCCGGCGGAGCAGCGGCGTCACCGGCACCTCCCGGACCCGTTGTGGCACGGCCACAACCCGCCACCCCCGACGTTGGGCGATCGGCCCTACCGGAGGAGCTCCCGGGGCCGGTTATCGTGGCAATACCGGACAGTAACCCCTGTCCCGCGCAAAAACCACCGCCGCACCTCTTCAGCGTCGAAAGGTGTCTTCCGTGCGCATTCTCCCGAGCACCCGCCGACGGCGCTCGTACCTCTCGTGCCTGGCCGCGGCCCTCCTGCTGACGACCGGCGCGGCGGTGCCGGCGACCGGTGCACCCGCCGCCCTGCGGGAGGTGATGTTCGTCGGCAACAACTGGGAGGGGACGGCCGACGTCATCCAGTCCCGCGGTTCCTTCGCGAAGATCGGGCGGGTGAACATCATCCCGGACAAGGACGACCGGCTGCGGGAGATCTACCTCAACCCGATCAAGCTGGCGTTCTTCCTCGGCATCCGCAACGGGCCCGGCGAGGGGCACGACCAGTTCGTCGACGACATGTACACCACCCCGGACGGATCCTCGGTGGTGGCGTCGCGGCCGAGCTTCGCCGACGTCGTCTCGATCAGCCTCGCCACCGGCCGGATCAACTGGCGCTTCCCGGTTTCCGGGTTCCGCGCCGACCACATGGCGGTTTCGCCGGACGGCCGCCGCGTCGCCGTGTCCGCCTCGACGTCGAACACCGTGCACGTGCTGGACATCGGCACCGGGCAGCAGCTCGGCTCGTTCGCCACGGGGGACAAGCCGCACGAGAACGTGTTCACCGACGGCGGCCGGTACCTGTGGAACATGTCGATCGGCAACGTCGACACGAACCTCGACGACCCCGGCTGGGACTTCACCAAGGGGGACCGGCGCATCACGGTCGTCGACGCCACGACGTTCCGCCAGGTCAAGGTGATCGACATGCGCGATCGCCTCGACGCCTTCGGCCGCCGGGACCTCTCGGACGCCGTCCGGCCGGTCGCCTTCACCCCGGACGAGTCCACGTTGTACTTCCAGGTGTCGTTCTTCAACGGCTTCCTGGAGTACGACGTCGCGAGCGACCGGATCACGCGGCTCAAGGAGCTGCCGAAGAACCCGGCCACGAGCGACGACCGCACCACGTTCGTCAACGACTCCCGCCACCACGGCCTGTCGATGAACCCGGCCGGGACCAAGCTCTGCGTCGCGGGCACGATGGACGACTACGCGACGGTCGTCGACCGCGCGACCCTGCAGCAGGGCACGCTGGTGCCCGCGGTGAAGCCGTACTGGGCGACGGTGAGCGGCGACGGCAGCGCGTGCGTCATCTCCGAAGCCGGCGCGGACCAGGTGACGGCGATCGACTTCGCGACGGGGCGGAAGCTCGTCTCGGTGCCGGTCGGCGACCACCCGCAGCGGGTCCGGATCGGGCACGTGCCGGAAGGCTGGACCGGCCCGGCCGCCTGAGGCCTCAGGCGAAGTCGAAGGCGATCGTCAGCCACTCGCGGACTTCGTCGTCCACATCGGACACTTCGCGCAGCTTGAGCTGGTGTCCCACGCGGGGTCCGCTCGCCCATCGGGCCGGGGCGATGCGGGCCGTCTCGATCGGGCGGGGCAGGAAGAGGTAGACCAGGACGTCCTGGGACCGCGGCCGCAGCTCGGCCAGCTTCCGCTCCCGCTTGAGGAAGACCCCGACCTTGACGGCGTCCTCGTGGACGTCGCCCAGGGACCGCAGGTGCTCGGCGACCGCGTCGTAGATCGCGCGGAACCGCGGGTCGCGGCCGGCGAACGTCTCGTCGACGGTGCAGCCGGGGACGCACGTGTGGCCCTGGCCGGCGCGCGCGAACTCGCGATCGCAGCGCGGGCACGTCCACCGGGTCGGCATGCCGTCCAGGATGGCAGTCACGGCGGTGCTTGTGCTCGCCGAGGCCGTCAACCCGCCGAAGTGACCCCCGCCAGGTAGCGCTGCACCGTCGGGCCGACCTCGGCGACGACCTCCGCCGGCGTCAGCGCGACCACCGGGGGCAGGCGCAGGACGTAGCGCGTCAACGCCAGGCCGAGCAGCTGGCTCACCACCAGCCCCGCGCGGCGCGGGGCGTCGGCCGGGTCGCCGAATCGCAGGACCGCCGGCGTGACCTGGCCGGCGAACACCTGCCGCATCTTCTCGACCACGGCGTCGTCGGCCACCGCCGACCGCAGCAGCGTCAGCAGGATCTCGTCGGTCGGCGGCCGCTCCCACAGCGCCAGGAACTGCCGGGTCAGCAGCTCGCCGACGGTGCCCGGGTCGGCCGCGGCCAGGTCCGGCAGGTCCAGCTCGACGTCCACGGCCGCCGCGAACAGGCCGTCCTTGCTGCCGTAGTAGCGCATCACCATCGACGGGTCGATGTCCGCGTCGGCGGCGATGGCGCGGATCGTCGCGCGGCGGAAGCCGTCGGCGGCGAACCGGCGGCGCGCGGCTTCGAGGATGGTCGCCCGGGTGGCGTCCGATCGGCGCGGTGACTCGGTCATGCCAACGAGTGTAGGCCAACACTTGTTGACAAGCCAGTCCGGGCGTGCCTACCGTGATGCCAACAGTTGTTGGCAAACTCGGAGGTGCCGTCATGTCCCTGCCCACCCGTACCGACGTCCTGATCTCCGGCGCCGGCCCCGTCGGCCTGGCCACCGCGATCGTCCTCGCCGAGGCCGGCGTCGATTTCGTGCTGCTCGACCGCCAGGCCGAGGGCGCGAACACGTCCCGGGCCTGCGTGGTGCACGCCCGGACCCTGGAGGTGCTGGCCGAGCTCGGCGTCACCGAGCGGCTGAAGGAGCTGGGCGTCGTCGTGCCGACGTTCACCGTCCGCGACGGCGCCACGGTGCTCGCCAAGGTGCCCTTCGGCGGGCTGCCCACGGCTTACCCGTACACGCTGATGGTGCCGCAGGACCGCACCGAAGCCGTGCTGCTGGCGCGCTTGCGCGAGCTGGGCGGCGACGTGCACCGGCCGTACGAGGTCACCGCCGTCGCCGGCGACGACACGGGCGTCACGGTCACGACGACCGGGGGCACCGTGCGCGCGCAGTACGTGGTCGGTGCCGACGGCATGCACAGCACCGTCCGCGAGCAGACCGGCATCGGGTTCACCGGCGCCAGCTACGCGGAGTCGTTCGTGCTGGCCGACGTCCGGATGAGCTGGCCGCTCGACCGCGCGGAGGTCAGCCTGCACCTGTCGCCGGAGGGCGTGACGGTGGTGGCGCCGCTGCCCGGCAGCGACGACCGCTACCGGGTGGTCGCGACGGTCGCCGAGGCTCCCGAGCACCCCGGGATCGCCGACATCCAGTCCATTGTGGACGCTCGCGGACCGGAGGGCGCGCGGTCGCGGGTCACCGAGGTCGTGTGGAGCTCACGGTTCCGGGTGCACCACCGGGTGGCCGACCACTACCGCGCGGGCCGGGTGCTGCTGGCCGGCGACGCGGCCCACGTGCACAGCCCGGCCGGCGGCCAGGGCATGAACACCGGCATCCAGGACGCGGTCGCGCTCGGCCGCCTGCTGGCCCGGGTGGCCGCCGGCGAGCCGGACGCGCTGCTGGACGAGTACGAGACCACCCGCCGCCCGATCGCGACGGGCGTGGTGGCGTTCACCGACCGGATGACACGGATGGCGACGCTGCGCCCCCGCCCGGCCCGGCTGCTGCGCAACACCGTGCTGAAGACGGTGTTCTCGCTGCCGCCGATGCGGGAGAAGCTGGCTTACCAGCTGTCCGAACTCGCCGCCCGCTGACACTCCCCGGCGAACCAGCCGAGCACAACCGCGCAGGTCTCGGGGGGCATACCCGCGGCCCCGCGCGTTCGGCAGGAACAGGTAGCCGAGTACGTGCCGACCTCTGGTCAGGCGAACAGCTCGATGAGCACGAGCCGTCGGGCTAGCGGGTCGGCGGCACGATCCCGTACTCGTGGATCTTGCGGTAGATCGTCGCCCGGGAGATGCCCAGCAGCTTCGCCGCGCGGACCTTGTTGCCGTCCGCGTCTTCGAGGCAGCGCACGATCGCGTCGCGCTCGATCGACTCGAACCGGTTCAGCGGCCGCCGCGCGACCGTGTGGAACTCGGCCGGGAGGTCGCCCGGGCGGATGGTCCCCGCCCGGCGGCGCTGGGCCACCTTCCGCAGCACCTGGTAGAGCTGGCCGGTGTTGCCCGGCCACTCCGCCCGCATCAGCAGGTGCAGCGCCGCCGCCGAGCAGGTGAGCCTGCCGCCGTAGCCGAGCTTGCTCAGCACCAGCGGGACCAGCTCCGCCAGGTCCTCGACGTGGTGGCGCAGCGGCGGGACCCGAACCGTCCGCGGGAACGACTTCAGCAGCTCCGCCAGCGCCGGCTTCGTCTCGGCCTCCGGCACGAGCGTGACGACGACCCACGGCGCGTCGGCCCGCTCGCGCAGCTCCCGCAACGTCGCCGACAGGGCGTTCGCCGCCGGCGCCGTGAGCCGGTCGGCGTGGCGGATCACCAGGGTGCGGATCGGGGCGTCGAGGTGTTCGCGCAGCAGCTCGGCCGCCCAGTCCGTGCCGGTCGTCACCGCCGCGTCGACCGACAGCAGCCGCGCCGCCGGGTGGTGACGCTGGTGCAGCCCCTTCGCCAGGGTCAGCTTCCCGGTCCCCGCCTCGCCTTCCAGCGCGACCCACTCGCCGCGCTCGTGGCCGGTGTCGAGCTCGTGCCCGCAGCGCAGCCACAGCGGCGCCTGCCCGACCACGCCCGGCAGGTACATCGGCAGCATCGGCGTCGACGGCACGGCCAGGGTCTCGTCGGCCTCGATCAGCTTCACCGACAGCACGCCGCCCGCGGTGTCGGTCTCCCGCTGGCCCGGGACGCGGCGGCAGAACACGCGCACGCGCAGGCCGCTGGAGAGCGCGAGCGTCGCCGACGTCCGGCGCCCGTCGGCCAGCGCCTCGGTGGCGTGGCTCAGCAGCACCGACTGGTCGACCGGGTCGAGCAGCTGGCGCGCCCGGTCGTTCATCATCACGATGTCCTCGTTGAACGCCAGCACGATGCCGGTCCAGCGGCGGCAGGTCTGCAGGTACGCCTGGAACAGGATCATCTCCCGCAGGTCACCGTGTCGCAGCAGTGCCTGCCGGATCTGCTCGGCGGTCGAGCGGGCCAGCGCGATGAGCAGGCCGCCCGCGTCCTTGTACCAGCAGGTGAGGTCGACCGCGCCGATCTTCTTGCCGGAGATCGGGTGGTGGATCGGCACGCCCGCGCACGCCAGGTTCTCCAGGTGCTCGGCGTAGTGCTCGTGGCCGAACACCGTGGTCGCGCGGCCGTCCTCCAGCGCGGTGCCGATGCCGTTGGTCCCGACGGACTGCTCGCCGTAGCTGAACCCGGGCACCAGCTCGACGCGTTCGAGGTGCCGCTTCAGGTCCGCGTCGCCGGTCCGCTGGGTCAGCACGACGCCGCTGGCGTCGGTGAGGATCAGGCTGATCGGCTGGCCCTCGAACTGCTCGCCCAGCTTGTGCAGCACCGGTTCCGCGCCGCGCATCAGCGGGATGTCGAGGTTCTGGTCGCCCTGGAAGAGGGGGTCGATCCGGTCGGCGTCGACGCGGAACTCCTGCGAACGCCGCCACGAGGCGAGGATCGTCTGCCGGACCGTGCCGGGCGGCACCGGTTCGGAGGTGAGGAAACGGACCCGGGTACGGGCCAGCTCGTCGTCGGCGAGCAGCGTGCC
Source organism: Amycolatopsis camponoti (assembly GCF_902497555.1). Classification (NCBI taxonomy): domain Bacteria; kingdom Bacillati; phylum Actinomycetota; class Actinomycetes; order Pseudonocardiales; family Pseudonocardiaceae; genus Amycolatopsis; species Amycolatopsis camponoti. Next base: position 3,793,272 of record NZ_CABVGP010000001.1, read on the forward strand.
GGGCACCATCTCTTCCACGTGACCTCCACAGCTTTCCCCGCGGCCCACGTGGGTGCGGGCACACCCGTTGTGCCGCCCGTTCAGCCTAGATCCGGCTCGCGCCGCGCGGTGTCTCAAATTGAGACGGCCGGGGCGGGCGGGCAGCGGTCCGATGGACCCGGAAGAGACCGCTGACCAGGAGGAGTGCCCATGACCGCCGAGGCCGCGGAGACGTACAACCCGTGGACGATCGTCAACCTGGTTTTCACGCATCTGGCGGAACAGGGACTGCACCCGACGTTCGGCGGCGAGGGCCATCCCGGTGACCCGGCCGCGGCGCTGCTGCGCGCGCTCGGGATCACCCCGACCGTCGAAGGGGACGCGCGCGTGCGCACGGGCGTCCACAGCGAGCTCGCCGAGCTGCGCGCCCGGATGTTCGACGCGGACGAAACGCCCTGAGCAGCGGTTCTGTCTCAGATTGAGACCCGCGTCACTCGTGGCCGCCCCTTGAATGGTGAACGCAGGACGTCCGCCCCGACGGCGAGCGACGGACAAGGAGTCTCCATGAGTCGCCAGAGTGTGGCGAAAGCCCACCAGAAGATCCAGGAACTGTCGTGGGAGCCGGCGTACCACACCCCGGTTTCGCACTACGGGACCGACTACACGTTCCAGAAGGCCAAGAAGAAGGACCCGTTGAAGCAGGTCCTCCGCTCGTACTTCCCGATGCAGGAGGAAAAGGACCACCGGGTCTACGGCGCCGAAGACGGCGCGATCCGCGGCAACATGTTCCGTCAGGTCCAGGAACGCTGGCTGGAATGGCAGAAGCTGTTCCTGTCGATCATCCCGCTGCCGGAGATCTCGGCCGCGCGGGCGATGCCGCTGCTGTTCCGCACGGTGCCCAACCCGGAGCTGCACAACGGCCAGGCGATCCAGATGATCGACGAGGTCCGGCACTCGACGATCCAGCAGAACCTCAAGCGCCTGTACATGCAGAACTACATCGACCCGGCGGGCTTCAACTCGAGCCTGCGCAACTTCCAGAACGACTACTGCGGCACCATCGGCCGCCAGTTCGCCGAAGGCTTCATCACCGGTGACGCCATCACCGCGGCGAGCATCTACCTCACGATCGTGGCGGAGACGGCGTTCACGAACACCCTCTTCGTCGCCATGCCCGCGGAAGCCGCCGCCAACGGCGACTACCTGCTGCCCACGGTGTTCCACTCGGTGCAGTCCGACGAGTCGCGCCACATCAGCAACGGCTACGCGACGCTGCTGATGGCGTTGTCGGACGAGAGCAACCACCAGCTGCTCGAACGCGACCTGCGGTACGCGTGGTGGAACAACCACGCCGTCGTCGACGCCGCGATCGGCACGTTCATCGAGTACGGCACCAAGGACCGCCGCAAGGACCGCGAGAGCTACGCGGAGATGTGGCGCCGCTGGATCTACGACGACTACTACCGCTCGTACCTGGTCCCGCTCGAGAAGTACGGGCTCGTGATCCCGCACGACCTCATCGAAGAGGCGTGGAACCGGATCTGGAACAAGGGCTACGTGCACGAGGTCGCGCAGTTCTTCGCCACCGGGTGGCTCGCCAACTACTGGCGCATCGACCCGATGACGGACGAGGACTTCGAGTGGTTCGAGTACAAGTACCCGGGCTGGTACGACAAGTACGGCGCCTGGTGGGAGAACTACAGCCGCCTCGCGACGCCGAACGGGCACCACCCGATCGTCGCCGAAGACGTGAACTACGTGTACCCGCACCGGTGCTGGACGTGCATGGTGCCGTGCCTCATCCGTGAGGACATGGTGGTCGACGAGGTCGACGGCCAGCACCGCACGTACTGCTCGGAGACGTGCCGCTGGACCGACGCCGAGGCGTTCCGGCCCACCTACCAGGGCCGCAACACCCCGAACATGGGCCAGCTGGTCGGCGCCCGCGAGTGGGAGACGCTCTACCACGGCTGGAACTGGGCCGACGTCGTCTCCGACATGGGCTTCGTGCGCGACGACGGCAAGACCATGGTCGCGCAGCCGCACCTGGACCTCGACCCGAAGAAGATGTGGACGCTCGACCACCTGCGCCGGATGCCCGAGGTGCAGTCGCCGAACGTGCTGCTGAACCAGATGACCGACGCCGAACGCGCCGCGTTCGTGGCCGACTACAACCGCCAGGGCCCGGCCGGGCGCCCGGCGCCGCAGCAGGCCTGACACGAACCGGTCGTGAGTGAGAAACAGTGTTCTAACACTGTTTCTCACTCACGACCCCGCACCGAGACGGGGCTGGGATGACAGCGGAAAAGCACCGCGTCCGGTTCGAACCGGTCGGGATCGAGATCGACGTCGCCGAGGACACCACGATCCTGCGCGCCGCCGCCGAGCAGGGCGTCATGCTCATGCACGGCTGCAAGGAAGGGCAGTGCGCGGCCTGCAAGTCGTTCATCCTCGACGGCGAAGACGTCGAACACGACCGCTATTCGACCTTCGCGCTCCCCGACTACGAAAAGGAGGAGGGTTTCACGCTGCTGTGCCGGGCCCACGCCTACGAAGACCTGACGATCGAGCTGCTCAACTACGACGAGGAGATGATCCAGTCGGGGCTGCCGATCCAGGAAGCGGAAGTCGAGGTCGTCGCCAACGACCACGTCACGCACGACCTGCGGCACCTCGCCGTCCGGCTCACCGATCCGGAGCAGGCGCTGAAGTTCTTCCCCGGGCAGTACCTGGACTTCGCGATCCCGGGCACCGAGGAGACGCGGTCGTTCTCCATGGCCAACACCTCGGCGCGCGACGGGCTCCTGGAGTTCGTCATCAAGATCTACCCCGACGGGCTGTTCTCCCGGTTCCTCGACACCGACGTCGCGGTCGGCGACCGGCTCCGGGTGACCGGCCCGTTCGGGGTGTTCACCCTCCGGGACAACCCGGGCAAGGACCTGGTCTTCGTCGGCGGCGGCGCCGGGATGGCGCCGATCCTGTCGCTGCTGCGCTCCATGGCCGAGCGCGGCATCGACCGGAAGGCGACCTACTACTACGGCGCCCGCCGCGAGGCGGACCTCTGCTTCCACGCCGAACTGCGGGAGCTCGAGGAGAAACTGCCGAACTTCCGTTACGTCCCAGCGCTTTCCGAACCGGGTGACGACGCCTGGGACGGCGAGACCGGCCTGATCACCGACGTCCTGCGCCGGGCCGGCCACGACCTGACCGGAGCCGACGCCTACGTCTGCGGTCCGCCGCCGATGGTGGAAGCCGCGCTGGAACTGCTGCCCGCGCTCGGCGTCGCCGACAAGCGCGTCTTCTACGACAAGTTCACCACCACGGGCGAAGGGTAAAACCCATGACAGCCACCTCCGAACGCAGTGTGCCGAAGCCGACGTTCACCGACGCCGAAGCGGGCGCCAAGGTCTTCCCGGACTCCGACGCCCGCCGGTACAACTACTTCACCCCGGCCAAGCGTAAGCAGAGCCACTACGAAGACGTCACCGTCGAGGTCCAGCCCGACCCGCGGCACTACCTGTCCCAGGGCTGGCTCTACGCCTTCGCCGACGGCAAGGCCGGCTACCCGCTCGAGTGGACCGCGCTGAAGGCGTGGGGTTCCGACCGGCCGGTGCCCGAGCGCGGCCCCGGCTCCGGCGGCAAGGGCTACGACTGGCCCGCCCACGGCTGGCACGAGTTCCGCGACCCCAACGAGGAGTGGGAGCTCACCCTCTACCGCTACAACGCGAACGTCGTGCGCCAGCTCAACCAGAACATCGACGCCGCGCGCCAGGCCAAGGCGTTCGAGCAGTGGAACCCGAACTGGGTCGACTTCGTCGCCAAGCACGTCGGCGCGTGGATGCACGTCGACCACGGCCTCGGCTTGTACTTGTTCGCCAACGCCAACCGGCGCGCGCCGACGAACATGCACAACAACGCGATCTCGGTGAACAGCATGCACCGGATCCGCGCGGCGCAAGACCTGGCGCTGTACAACCTGACGCTCACCGAAGAGATCGACGGCTTCGACGGCAGCGCCCACCTGACGACCTGGGCCGAGGACCCGGCGTGGCAGGGCGTGCGGGAGACCGCCGAGCAGCTGACCGGGATCTGGGACTGGTGCGAGGCGATCTTCGCCGCGAACATCGTCTTCGAGCCCCTCGTCGGCGAACTGTTCCGCAGCAACCTGGTGCAGCAGGCCGCGCCCGCGAACGGCGACTTCGTCACGCCGACGCTGATCGGCGCCGAGGAGTTCGACTTCTCCGAGCGCGATCTCCGCTACACGAAGGCGATGTTCCACCTGCTGATCAACGACAAGGAGTTCGCCGGGCACAACCAGGCGCTGCTGCAGAAGTGGCTGGAGGACTGGGTGCCGAAGAGCATCGCCGCCGCCCGCGCCCTGCAGCCGCTGTGGTCGCAGCCCGACGCCAAGCCCATCCGGTTCGAGGACGGTCTCGACCGGGCGAAGAGCCGGTTCGCCGGAATCCTGTCCGAATTGGGTCTCAAAGCACCGGAGGAGCTGGGCCAGTGACTGTCTTCAAGACCGCGGAAAGCCCGTACAAGACGAACAACACCGCGTCCAACATGTGCGGCTTCACCCTGATGAACAACCAGGTCGGCGCGATCATCGCCGAGGTCATGTCCACGAAGGACAACGTGACCGTGACGCCGCTGCCGTCGATGATCCGGGTGGACGCGCAGGGCCGGACGGACCTGATCTACGCCGAGGTCGACGAGGCCGCCGGCGAGGAAGAGGGCTGGTTCAACGCGGCCGAGTTCGAGGAGAGCATGTCCACCCACTACGGGCGGATGATCCACGAGGACGACCGCACGATCATGTTCGCCAACCCCGAGGACGCGGCCGAATACCTCGACTTCGATCTCAAGGTCATCAAGTAGGAACCACAGCAGGAAGCACTCGATCCGCTCAGGAAGGATCACCGATGTACGAAAAAGACGGCGAAAAGTATTTCGTGGTGGACGCCCACACCCACTTCTGGGACGCGAGCCCGGACAACTGGGTCAAGGGGCAGGAGGAATACGCCAAGGGCTGGATCGAGTGCTTCCACGCCTACCAGGGCCTCGGCCCGAAGGAGACGCACTGGCCGATCGACCGGTTCCAGAAGTACTCCGAAGAACTGATGATGCACGACCTGTTCGAGGTCGGGCACGTCGACACGGCCATCTTCCAGCCGACGAACCTGCGGCAGTGGTACAAGAACGGCTTCAACACCACCGAAGCCGACGGCGCGCTGGCCGCGAAGCACCCCGGCAAGTTCCTCGTGAACACCACCTTCGACCCGCGTGAAGGCGACGAGGGCATGAAGGCGTTCGAGGAGCGGGTCAAGCGGTACGGCTGCAAGGGCGTCAAGCTCTACACCGCCGAGTGGCGGGGCGACTCCCGCGGCTGGAGCCTCAAGGACCCGGAAGCGGCCCGGTACCTCGAGAAGTGTGAGGAACTCGGGGTCAAGAACGTCCACATCCACAAGGGCCCGACCATCTGGCCGCTCGACAAGGACGCCTTCGACGTGTCCGATGTGGACCACGTCGCGACGAACTTTCAAGGCCTCAACTTCATCGTCGAGCACGTCGGCCTGCCGCGCATCGAGGACTTCTGCTTCATGGCCACCCAGGAGCGCAACGTCTACGCGGGGCTGGCCGTCGTGGTCGGCGGCCTGATGCACGCCCGCCCGAAGTTCTTCGCCAAGGTCATGGGCGAGCTGATGTTCTGGATCGGCGAGGACAAGCTGATCTTCGGCGCCGACTACGCCATCTGGGAGCCCAAGTGGCAGGTCGAGGGCTTCGTCGACTGGAACATGCCGGGTGACGACGAGCTGTCGGACTTCGCGCCGCTGACGGTCGACCAGAAGAAGAAGATCCTCGGGCTGAACGCCGCCCGGCTGTACGACATCGACGTGCCGGCCGAGCTGCGGCTCAAGGACCCGGAGACGGTCGAGCCCGTCGGCGTGCCGAACTCATGACGGCACTCGACGATCGGGTCGTCCGCGCCGACCACGCCGACCACGCGGCGGTGTGGTCGGCCCTCGGCACCGTCCGGGATCCCGAACTGGACGAACCCCTCACCGACCTGGGTTTCGTGGCCCGCTGCGAGGTGAGCGCGGCGGGCCACGCCGTCATCCGGCTGCGGCTGCCGACCTACTTCTGCGCGCCCAACTTCGCGTTCCTGATGGTCGCGGACGCTTACGACGCCGTCGCCGGGGTGCCGGGCCTGACCGGGCTCGACATCCGGCTCGACGACCACTTCGCCTCGGACGTCATCAACCGCGGGGTGGCGGCGCGCCGGGGTTTCGTCGCGTCGTTCGAGGGCGAGGCCGTCGACGAGCTGGACAGCCTGCGCTACGACTTCGTGCGCAAGGCCGTGCTGGCCGGCACCGACCGCGTCTGCCGGACCCTGGCCGGCACCGGGCTCGACCCGGCGTCGCTGACGCTCGGCGAGGTCCCGCCCGGGCCGGACGTCGAGCGGCTGCGCGCCCGGCGCCGTGAGCTGGGCCTGCCCGCCGAGGACGGCGACCCGCTGCTGCTCGACCCGGCCACCGGGGCGCCGGTGGCTCCCGCCGACGCGAAGCGCCACCTCGCTTTCGCGCGGCTGACCCGCACGAGCATGGAGGTCAACTCGGGCGTCTGCCGCGGCATGCTGCGCGCCAGGTATTCGCTGACTTCGGATGAGGAGGGCACGGGATGAAGGCCGTGCGGCTGCAGAAGTACCACCAGCAACCGGTGATCGAAGAGGTACCGGAGCCGCGTGCCACCGGGCCCTTCGACGTCGTGGTCAAGATCGGCGGCGCCGGCGTGTGCCGCACCGACCTGCACATCATCGAAGAGCAGTGGGCCGAGAAGTCCGGCGTCGCGCTGCCGTACACGATCGGCCACGAGAACGCCGGCTGGGTGCACGAAGTGGGCCCGGCGGTGTCCAATGTGGAGGTCGGGGACACGGTCATCCTGCACCCGACGCCGACGTGCGGGCTGTGCCACGCCTGCCGCGCGGGTGATGACATGCACTGCCCGAACGGGAGCTTCCCGGGCATCGACTCCGACGGCGGGATGGCCGAGTACCTGCTGACGTCGGCGCGGGCGTGCATCAAGCTCGACCCGGCGACGCAACCGGAGGACGTCGCCGCACTGGCCGACGCGGGCATCACCGCCTACCACGCGGTGCGCAAGGCCGTTCCGCAGCTGTACCCGGGTACCACCTGCGTCGTCAACGGCGCGGGCGGCCTCGGGCACATCGGCATCCAGTCACTCAAGGCGCTCACCGCGACCCGCGTGATCGTGGTGGACCGCAACGCCGACGCGCTGAAGCTGGCGGCCGAACTGGGCGCCGACGAGACGGTGCTGGGCGACGGCAAGCAGGTCGACGCCGTGCTCGACCTGACCGACGGTAACGGCGCGGAGGTCGTGCTCGACTTCGTCGCCGAGCAGGGTGCCCAGCAGGACGCGTTCGCGATGACCCGGCGCGCCGGGTCGCATTTCGTGATCGGCTACGGCAGCAACATCGACATCCCGACCATCGACCTCATCTCCACCGAGCGCAACATCGTCGGCAACCTGGTCGGCACCTACAACGACCTGGTGGAGCTGATGGTGCTCGCGCAGGCCGGGAAGGTCACGCTCCACACGAGGAAGTACCCGCTGGACGCGGCTCTCGACGCACTGGCCGACCTCGATGCCGGACGCGTGCGCGGTCGGGCCATCCTCACACCCTAGGAGCAGGAAACATGGCGAAGGAACTGCGGTTCGGCTCGGACGCCCGCGACCTGCTTCTCGCGGGCGTGGACAAGCTGGCCGAAGCGGTCAAGTCCACGTTGGGCCCCAAGGGCCGCAACGTGATCATCGAGAAGATCACCGGCTCGCCGGTGGTCACCAACGACGGCGTCACCATCGCCCGCGAGATCCACCTGAAGAACCAGTTCGAGAACATGGGCGCGCAGCTGGTCAAGGAAGCGGCGATCAAGACCAACGACGTCGTCGGCGACGGCACCACCACGGCCACCGTCCTGGCTCAGGCGATCGTCCACGAAGGCATGCGGGCCATCGCGGGCGGCGGCAACCCGGTGCTCGTCAAGCGCGGCATCGACCACGCCGTCGGGCTGCTGGTGGCGCACCTGGAGAAGCAGGCGCACCCGGTGGTGTCCGAACAGGACTACGCGCGGGTCGCGGCGATCTCCGCCAACGACGACGACACGGTCGGTGCCGTCATCGCGAAGGCCCTGCACACCGTCGGCGACGGCGGCGTGGTGACGGTCGAGGAGTCGCCGTCGATCGGGATGAGCGTCGACTTCGTCGAGGGCTTCGAGTTCGACAACGGCTACCTCTCGCCGTACCTGGTCACCGACCCGGGCCGGCTGGAGGCGGTGCTCGACGACCCGTACATCCTCATGTCCGCGGAGAAGATCACCAAGGTGCAGCAGCTCATGCCGTTGCTGGACAAGGTGATGCGGGCCCCGCGGCCGCTGGTCGTGATCGCGGAGTCGATCGAGGGCACGGCGCTGTCGATGCTGGTGCACAACCACGTCAACGGCACGTTCCAGTCGGTGGCCGTGCGCGCGCCCGGCTTCGGCGACCGGCGGCTGCACAAGCTGGAGGACCTCGCGGCGATCGTCGGCGGCGCGGTGCTGTCGAAGACGTCCGGCTTCAGCATGGAGACGATGACGCTGGAGCACCTCGGCCGGGCCAAGCAGGTCCGGGTCACCGAGAACAACACGACCATCGTCGGCGGCGCCGGCACGTCCGACGCCGTCGAGTTCCGGGTCGGGCAGCTGCGGGCGGAGCTGGAGCGCGCGCAGTTCGGCGTCGACGAAGACGTGCTGACCGAGCGGATCGGCGCCCTGACCGGCAAGGTCGCGGTCGTGCGGGTCGGCGCGGCCACGCCGGCCGAGCTGAAGGAGCTGCAGCACCGGGTCGAGGACGCCCTGTCGGCGACCCGGGCGGCGATGGCCGAGGGGATCGTGGCGGGCGGGGGAGCAGCGCTGCTGCACGCCGAGAAGGCCTTGGAGAACCTGGGCCTCTCGGGTGATCAGGCGATCGGCGTCGAGATCGTGCGGCGCGCGCTGGCCGAACCGGCGTTTCTCATCGCCCACAACGCGGGTCACCCGGCGCACGAGATCGTCGCGCGCACCCGCGAGCTGGGTGACGACGAGGGCTTCGACGCGCTGCACGACCGCTACGGCGACATGGTGGCGATGGGCGTCGTCGACCCGCTACGGGTCTGCCGCTCGGCGATCCAGAACGGGGCGTCGGTGGCGGGCCTGCTGTTGACGACGAACTCGCTGATCGCCGAGGAGCAGACCCCGTGGGGCGGCAGCGCGGCCCTGATGACCGAGTTCGGCCCCCTGGACGAGGGCCTGCACCAGCCCTCGCCCGACGCGAGCACCCCGCAGTCCCTCGGGATGGGCCCCTCCGTCGGCTGAGCCTTCGTCCGCTCCAGCCCACGGAGATCGGAGGTCCCCTCGCCCGCGTCCTGAGCGCGGGTGAGGGGACCTCTTCCGTGCTGCGGGGGCCGGGCTTCGGTGCCAGGCTGGTGATCATGACGCACTACGTGATGGCCCAGACCCTGGCGACGGTGACCGAGCTCGAGGCGAAGGGCTTCCTCGGCACGGTGGGCAAGATCGCCGCGGCGACGGTGATCTTCTTCATCGCGATCGGGCTGGTGGTGGGGCTGCTGCTGGGGTTCTTCATCGGCCGTTCGGTGGGCCGGCGCCAAGGCCCGCGCTGACGTCAGCTCACCAGGCCGTGGGCCGCCAGCTCGCGGCCGGCCAGCTTCTCGATCACGTCGCGGTCCCGCTCCCGCCAGCCGGTGGCCACCTCGCCCAGCGACGCCAGGCGTCGCAACGGCTGGGTCGCCAGCGCCCGCAGGGCGAGGACGTCCAGACCCTCGTCGCCCATCGCGCGCAACCGTGCTGCCGCGGACGCCCGGCGGGTGAACTTCCAGCGCAGCGGCAACCACGTCACCACCAGCGTCAGCACCGGCAGCGCGATGATGATCGCCGCCATCCACCACGCCAGGTTCTCCACCGCCTCGATCTGCCACCGCCCGGAGTCGACGAGCTTGGTCCCGACGTCCGACCCGCCGTGCAGCGCGTTCGCCAGCTTGTCGCCGATGAGGGGGATGCCGCCCGCGGAGCTCGCCGCCGAGTCGAACGTCCCGCGCAGCCCTGTCCCGGCGTCGACGAGCCCGTCGCCCGGCGCCCGCAGCTTCAGCACCTGGTCGTACACCGACGTCCCCAGCCAGACCGCGAAGATCACGAGCAGCAGGGCGAGCAGGTCGCTGACGAGCTGGGCGGTGCGGCGGATCGGCCGTTCGGCGTAGAGCTGCATCGGGACGCCTTTCGCGGTGGGGGAGCGCGGGCGTCGGCAACGTACCCGCGCTCCCCACCGGCGAACCGCGCCTAGCTGCGGACGACCTCCGCGAGCCCGGTCAGCTCGGCCGGCAACGGGCCCTCGTGCAGGACGCCGAGCCGCTGCGTGGCGCGGGTGAGCGCCACGTAGAGGTCCGCCGCGCTGTCGGCGAGGATCGCCGCCGGCTCCACCACGAGGACGGCGTCGAACTCGAGTCCCTTCGTCTCCGCCGCCGGCACCGCGCCCGACACCCCGGGCGGCCCGATCACGATGCTGGTGCCTTCCTTCCCGGCCTCGTCCCGGACGAACTCCTCGATCGCCGCCGCCCTTTCGTCCTCGCCGACCTGCCTCGACCAAGGCAGGACGCCGCACGCGCGCACCGAGTCGGGCGGCTTGACGTCCGGCGCGAAGCCGGCCAGTACCGACGCCGCGACCGTCATGATCTCCGCCGGGGTGCGGTAGTTGACCGTCAGCGACCGGTAGGCCCAGCGGTCGGCGACGTACGGCGCCAGCATCGCGCCCCACTCCCGGGCCCCGGCCGCCGAGCGGCGCTGGGCGAGGTCGCCCACCACCGTGAACGACCGCCCGGGGCACCGCCGCATCAGCACCCGCCAGTCCATTTCGGACAGTTCCTGGGCCTCGTCGACGACGACGTGCCGGTAGGTCCAGTCCCGGTCCGCCGAGGCGCGCTCGACCAGCGTGCGCGTGTCGGCCTCGACGAACCTGTCCGCCAGGTCCTCGGCGTAGAGGAGGTTCTCGGCGGACAGCATGACGTCCTCGTCCATCTCCTCCCGGTCCAGCTTCATCGACTGGAAGACGCCCTCGGCGTACTCGGCTTCGGCCTTCCGCGCCCGCGCGGCCGCTTTCTCCGCCGCCTTCTCGGCCGTCTTGTCGCGGCCCAGCAGGTCGACCAGCTCGTCCAGCAGGGGCACGTCCGACACCGTCCACGCGTCACCCCGGGCCCGGAACAACCCCGAATCCGCCGGCGCGGACGAGTAGAACGACGAAAGCAGGGCTTCCGGCGTCAGGATCGGCCAGAGTTCGTCGAGCGTGGTGGTGAACCGCTCGTCGCCCGCGAGGTCCTCGATCAGCCCCTTCCGCATGCTTTCCCACTCGTCGCGGTCGTCCCGGTTCAGCCAGCCCTTGCCGATCCGGCCGAGCGCCCGCTCGGTGAGCACGTACGTGACGATCTCGGTGAACACCGCGCGCGCCTCGTTGTGCGGCAGCCCGCTGTCGCGCGCCTCCTGCCTCGCCCACTCCGCGGTCTCGGCGTCGATCCGCACGGTGACGTCCTTCAGCGCGATCGGCACCGGCTCGGCCGGCAGCCGCTGGCGGTCCGCGACGGCCGCCTTCAGCACGTCGAGGATCTTCAGCGACCCCTTGAGCCGCGCGGCTTCCGGGGTGTCCTCGGCGGTGACGTGCAGGCCGGGCACGAGGTCGCCGGTGGTCGTGAACACGACGTCGGTCTCGCCCAGCGAGGGCAGGACGCGCCCGATGTGGTCCAGGAACGCCGGGTTCGGCCCGACGACCAGCGCGCCGTGGCGTTCCATCCGCTCCCGCTGCGTGTACAGCAGGTATGCGACGCGGTGCAGCGCCACGACCGTCTTCCCGGTGCCCGGCCCGCCTTCGATGACCAGCACGCCGGGGTGGTCGAGCCGGATGATCTCGTCCTGCTCGGCCTGGATGGTCGCGACGATGTCGCGCATCCCCTCGCCGCGCGGCGCGTTGACGGCCGCGAGCAGCGCCGCGTCCCCCTGCGCGTCACCGCCCGGCCGCCCGAGGTCCTCGTCGGTGAACCCGAGCACCCGCCGCCCGCGCGTGTGGAACTGCCGCCGCCGGCGCATGTCCTCCGGGTGCGCGCCGGTGGCGGTGTAGAACGGGCGGGCCGCCGGCGCACGCCAGTCGAGCAGCACCGGCCGGTATTCGTCCTCCTCGTCGAACAGCCCGATCCGGCCGATGTAGGACCGCTCGCCCGAGACGGCGTCCAGCCGTCCGAAGCAGAGCCCGTTGTCGACGACGTCGAGCCGCTTCACCTGCCGGCCCAGCGAGCGCACGCCGACGTCCCGTTCCATGGCGCCCACCCCCTTGCCGCCGAGCGCCGCCTCGTACTCGCCCTTCACCCGCGCGCGCTCGGAGTCGAGCCGCGCGTACAGCTCGGCGACGTGGTCGCGTTCGGACCGCAGTTCTTCTTCGTACCCCTGAGACAAATTTCCCTCTTCGTTTCGGACGACGGCGTTTCAGGCGGTGGGCGCGCCGAACCACTTCCGCAGCGCGCCGGACAGGTCCGCGCCGTCTTCCCCGGCCCAGACGACGTGCCCGTCCGGGCGCAACAGCACCGCGGGCACGTCCAGCTCCTCACTGACGTCGACGACGTGGTCGACCCGGTCTTCCCAGCCCTCCGGCGAAAGCGAGCCGGTCTGGTCGAGCAGCAGGCCGCGCCCCGCGTGCAGCAGCCCGTAGAGGTGCCCCTGCTTGAGCTCGACGTCGCGCAGGCGCCGTCCGAGCAGGGGATGGCCCTCGCCGAAGTCGTAGCGGATCCCGATCGCGATGATCTTCTCGGTGAGGTACCGGTTGACCTCGTCGAACTCCATCAGCTCGGCGATGATCCGGCGCGCCGCCTGCGGCCCCGGTTCGAGCTGCATCAGCTCCATCTGCGCGCGGGTGTTGTTCAGCACGTCCTCGGCGACCGGGTGCCGCTCGGCCTCGTAGCTGTCCAGCAGCCCGTCCGGCGCCCAGCCGTCGACCGCGGCGGCGAGCTTCCAGCCCAGGTTGAACGCGTCCTGGACGCCGAGGTTGAGGCCCTGCCCGCCGGTCGGCGGGTGGACGTGCGCCGCGTCGCCCGCCAGGAAGACCCGGCCCACCCGGTAGTGCTCGGCCTGCCGGGTGGCGTCCCCGAACCGCGACAGCCAGCGCGGCGAGTGCACGCCGAAGTCGGTCCCGGCCGTCTTGCGCAGCTGCTCCTTGAGCTCGTCCAGCGTCGGCGCGGTCCGGCGGTCCTCGGCGACCCCTTCGGCCGGGACACCGACGCGGTAGGTCCCGCCTTCCACGGGCATGAAGCCGAACCGCTTCTGGGTCTTGCGGACCTCGATGTTGGCGGTGTCGATCTCCTCCCGCGAGACGCCCACCTCCACCTCGCCCAGCAGCGTCTCGATCCGGCTGGGCTCGCCGGGGAACCCGACGCCGAGCAGCTTGCGCACCGTGCTGCGGCCGCCGTCGCAGCCGACGAGGTAGCGCGCGCGTTCGGTCGTGCCGTCGGCCAGCTCGACCGTCACGCCGTCGTCGTCCTGCTCCAGGCCGGTCACCTCGGCACCGCGCCGGATTTCGGCGCCGGCTTCGATCGCGTGCTCGGTCAGCAGGCGGTCGATGACCGGCTGGTGGATGCCGAGCGTGTAGCCGTGCGCGGTGTCCAGCTTCTCCGGCGACGGTTTCGCGATTCCGGCGAAGAAACCCCCGACCGGGTACTTCGTGCCCAGTTCGAGGAACCGCTCCAGCAGCCCCCGCTGGTCCATCACCTCGATGCTGCGCGCGTGCAGGCCGAGCGCGCGGACGACCTTCGTCGGCTCCGCGTCCCGTTCCAGCACGAGCACGTCGACGCCGTGCAGCCGGAGTTCGGCCGCCAGCATCGCGCCGGTCGGCCCGCCGCCGGCGATGATCACGTCAGTCAAAAAGACCCCCTTGAAATCCCCGCGTTTGCGCAGGTTGTGGCTACGGCCGAGAATTGTGCGGCACTACGGGGGTCTTGCCGCAAGCCCAGGGGTGCGCTATACATTGATTACGGAGGGGAGTGGTTGTTCCTCCCGCCGGTTCCGGGACGTCTTCCCAGTTCATCGCTCGTGCGCATGGTCGCAGAATCGTGTCGTCCGGTCGAACTATGACGGCCGTCATAGTGTGGTTCGCGCCGCAGTATGTTGTCATGGAGTTATGACAGCTGTCATAGAAGTCCGGGAGCTGGGGGACCGCCCGGCGGACCGGGAGTGCGTGGCCGCGCTCGTCGCGGCGTGCTCGCCGGACAGCCTCCGGCGGCGCTTCATGATGGGCGGGCCGGCCGAGCCGGGCGAGGTCTTCCGGCGGTACGGCCGGTTCCTGCTCGCCGGGGCGCCCGCCCTGCTCGCCACTCGCGGCGGCCTTCCGGTGGGACTGCTCAACTTCGTCGCGGTGTCCCCGGGGGAGGCCGAGATCGGGATCCTCGTCGCCGATCCCTGGCAGCGGCAGGGGATCGGGAGCGCGCTGGCGCGGTGGCTCTGGGCTTCGGGGCGGTTCCCGGGCTGGACGGTGCGCGGCACCGTGTGGGCGGGCAACGCGGGTGCCGAAGCGCTGTTGCTGCGCCAGGGTTTCCGGCCGGTGCCGGCCTACGAACGCGGCGAGCGGGACTTCGCGCTGGTCGTGCCGGACTGGGCTACCATGACAGACGTCATGAAGGAGGCAGGCGATGACGAGGACGCCGCGCGAGCGGATGGTGCTCAGTGCCGCGCAGCTGGTGCGGATCCACGGAGTCGGGGCCACCGGCATGCGGGACGTGGTCGCGCACGCCGAAGCGCCGCGGGGGTCCCTGCAGCACTACTTCCCGGGCGGTAAGGACCAGCTGATCGCCGAAGCGGTCACGTGGGCCGGCGGCTACGCGGCCCGGCGCGTCGCGCGCGTCGCGGCGAAGATCGAGGATCCGACGCCGGGCAAGCTCTTCGCGGCGATGGCCGGGCAGTGGCGCGACGAGTTCACGGCGCAGGGCTACGACGCGGGCTGCCCACTGGTCGCGACGGTCGCCGACGTGGCGGCCACCAGCGACGATCTGCGGGAAGCGGTCGGCAAGGCGTTCGACGGCTGGCAGCGTCCGGTCGCGGCCACCCTCGAGGAGTACGGCGTGCCCGTGGCCCGCAGCGCGTCGCTGGCCGTGCTCATGCTGAGCGCCTTGGAGGGCGCGATCGTCCTGGCCCGGGCGCACCAGGACGTCGCACCCCTGGACACGGTGGTCGCGGAGCTGCGGCCGTTGCTCGACGGTGCCGTGTCCACTGTGGACTAGAGGTCGCGGAAGAACTCCCGGATGTCGGTGATGAGGGCTTCGGGTGCCTGCAGCGAGGCGAAGTGGCCGCCGGTGTCGTACTCCGTCCAGCGCGTGATGGTGTTCGACAGCGCGGCCAGGCCGCGGATCGCGTGGTCGCCGCGGAAGTTCGCCACCGCCGTCGGCACGCCCGACGGTTCCGGCCGTTCGCCCCAGCCGTCCTGGCCCGCCTCCAGGTAGAGGCGCGCGGCCGAGCCCGCGGTACCGGTGAGCCAGAAGGTCGTCACGTTCGTCAGGATCGCGTCGCGGTCCACCGGCGTCTGGTTCGTCGCGGTCGGGTCCCAGTCCACGAACCACTCCAGGTTCCACGCGAGCTGCCCGGCGGGGGAGTCGTTGAGCGCGTAGGCGAGCGTCTGCGGCCGGGTGGCCATCTGGGTGGCGTAGCCGGAATGGCCGTACCACCACGCTTCGTTCTCCCGCGCCCGCTTCGCGTCCTCTTCGGACAGTCGCTCGAGGTCGCCGGGCGCGGTCGGGACACCGGCGTTGGCGACGGCGTTGACGTGCACGCCGAGCACCGACTCGGGCGCCGTCCGGCCCAGCTCGGGCGAGACGATGCTGCCGAAGTCGCCGCCCTGGGCGCCGTAGCGCTCGTAGCCGAGCCGCCGCATCAGCTCGGCCCACGCCCGGGCCGTCCGGCGGGTGTTCCAGCCGCGGTCGTTCGTCGGCCCGGAGAAGGCGAAGCCGGGCACCGACGGCGCGACGACGTGGAACGCGTCCGCCGGGTCGCCACCGTGGGCGCGCGGGTCGGTGAGCGGGCCGAGGACGCCGAGGAAGTCGGCGACCGTGCTCGGCCAGCCGTGGGTCAGGATCAGCGGCGTCGCGTCCGGTTCGGGGGAGCGGACGTGCAGGAAGTGCACGCGCTGGCCGTCGATCGTGGTCGTGAACTGCGGGACCGCGTTGAGCCGCGCCTCCTGGGCGCGCCAGTCGAAGCCGGTTTGCCAGTACTCGACGAGTTCGCGCAGGTGAGGCTCGCTGACGCCGTAGTCCCAGCCGGCGCCGGGCAGCTCGCCCGGCCAGCGGGTGCGGGCGAGCCGGTGGTGCAGTTCGTCGAGGTCGGCCTGCGGCACGTCGATGCGGAAGGGATCCATGCGCTCAGCCTGGCGCGTGTGTAGGACAGTTTCGGTCCTAGACGTCTGGGAAGATCGGACCATGCGCGAAACCTCCGGCCGGCTGCTGCGGTTGCTGGCCCTGCTGCAGATGCACCGCGACTGGTCGGGCACGGAGCTGGCTTCACGGTTGGACGTCACGACCCGGACCGTGCGGCGGGACGTCGACCGCCTGCGCGAGCTGGGCTACCCGGTGCACGCGGTGCTGGGCCCGGTGGGTGGCTACCGCCTGGGCGCGGGCGCCGAGCTGCCGCCGCTGCTCCTGGACGACGACGAAGCCGTGGCGGTGACGATCGCCCTGCACACGTCCGGTTCGGGTGAGGCGTCGCTGCGGGCGTCGAGCAAGCTGTCGCGCGTGCTGCCGTCGCGGCTGCGGAACCGCGTCGCGGCGTTGGAGGCGAGCATGCTGGCCCTGCCGTCGCGCGGGCCGGTGGTGGACCCGGCGGTCTTGACGGCGGTGTCGGCGGCGATTCGCGCGGCGGAGACGCTGCGCTTCGACTACGTGGACCATGCCGGCAGCGTGTCCCGCCGCGCGGTGGAGCCCCATCGGCTGGTGTCGTGGGGCCGGCGCTGGTACCTGGTCGGCTGGGACACCGCCCGCGACGACTGGCGCACGTTCCGCGCGGACCGAGTGTCGTTGCGCACCCCGAACGGCCCGAGGTTCACCCACCGCGACCCGCCCGACGGCGACCTGACGGCTTACCTGACCCGGACGATGGGCCGCGAGATGTGGCCGTTGCGCTGCTCTCTCCGCGTCCACGCCCCGGCTTCGGAGGTGGCGGGGCGCGTCGAGGGAGAGGTGACGGCGATCGATGCGCGGACGTGCCGGCTGGAGCTGGCGTCCGATTCGTACGACATCGTGGCGTTCGTGGTGGGGATGCTGGATGTGGCGTTCGAGGTGGAGTCGCCACCGGAACTGGCCGAACGGCTTGGGGTGCTCTCCGCGAGGTATGCCGCCGCGACTTAGGTGTGCGTGCCGCCGTCGATGCGGATTTCCGTGCCCGTGATGAACCTGCCGTCGTCCGAGGCCAGCATCGCCACCACGCCCGCCACCGTCTCCGGGTCCGCCACCGGGTTGCCCACCTCGGTCGTGTGGTCCGTCGGGAGGATCGGGAGCAACCGCGCGAACAGCGACACGTCGATGTTCTGCGGCAGCCAGCTCAAAGCCGAGTCCGTGATGCCGCTCTTCACGCTGCCCGGGGCGATGCTCACCGCGCGCAGGCCCTGCTTGCTGTACTCCAGGGCCAGCGAATGCGTGAACGCCTGGATGCCGCCCTTGCTCGCGCAGTACGCCGCCATGTACGGGTGGGCGAACGACGCCGACGTCGAGCTGAAGTTGACCACCACGCCGTTCTCCGACTCGAGCAGCGACGGCAGGGCCGCCCGCGTCACCAGGAACGTGCCGGTCAGGTTGACCGCCAGCACCCGGTTCCACAGCTCCAGGGACGTCTCGTGCGTGTGCGACGCCAGCAGGATGCCCGCCGCGTTGACCACCACGTCGAGGCCGCCGAGCGCGTCGACCGCCGACCTCACCCCGAACGCCACCGACTCCTCGTCGGCCACGTCCATGACGTACGTCGTCAAGCCTCCGCGCGGCGCGGCTTTCTGGGTCTCGATCAGCCCCTCTTCGGAGACGTCGGTGCCGATGACCCACGCCCCCTCGTCCATCAGGCGGAAGGTGGTGGCCCGGCCGATGCCGGAGCCGGCACCGGTGACCAGGATCCGGCGATCGCGCAGGCGTTCCATGGCGATCACCGTAGCCCGGAACCTAGAGCGCGGGCACCCTTTCGGACTCCACGGGCGGGCCCGGCGGGGTGCCGTCGCCGAAGGGCCGGCCGCCCAGCTGCTCGCGGTCGTGCGGCGTCAGCCAGCCGGACACGTCCGGCCCCAGCGGCACGATCCCGCTCGGGTTCACGTTCTTGTGCACCACGTAGTAGTGCTCCTTGATCTGCGGGAAGTCGATCGTGTCGCCGAACCCGGGCGTCTGGAACAGATCGCGCGTGTACGCCCACAGCACCGGCAGCTCGGTGAGCTTCTGCCGGTTGCACTTGAAGTGGCCGTGGTAGACCGCGTCGAACCGGACGAGCGTGGTGAACAGCCGGACGTCGGCCTCCGTGATCGTGTCGCCGACCAGGTAACGCTGGTCCGCGAGCCGCTCCGACAGCCAGTCCAGGCGCGAGAACAGCTTGGTGTACGAGTGGTCGTACGCCTCCTGGGAACGGGCGAAACCGCACTGGTAGACCGCGTTGTTGACGTCGGTGAAGACCTTCTGCGCGACGTCGTCGATCTCGTCCCGCAGCTTCTCCGGGTACAGCTCGGGCGCGCCGGCGCGGTGGTACGCGGTCCACTCGGTGGACATGTCCAGCGTCATCTGCGCGAAGTCGTTCGTGACGACCTGGCCGCTCGGGACGTCGACGAACGCCGGCACGGTGATGCCGCGCGGGTAGTCCGGGTCGCGCTTGAAGAACGCCTCCTGCAGCCGCTCGATGCCGAGCACCGGGTCGCGCCCGTCCGGGTCGAGGTCGAAGCTCCAGCTCCGCTCGTCGTGCACCGGCCCGGCGATGCCCATGGACAGCACCGGCTCGAGGCCGAGCAGGCGCCGCACGATCACCGCGCGGTTGGCCCACGGGCAGGCACGGGCGACGATCAACCGGTAGCGGCCGGGCTCGACCGGCCAGCCGTCGCGGCCGTCGGCAGTGATGCGGTCCGGGATGTAGTTCAGATCCCGCTGGTACTCGCCCTTGTCGCTCATCGCGTCCTTCAGCAGTCGTCGGTCGGGGGAGCGGCGTCGAGCGCCGCGGCCAGCCGGGCCAGCACCGGCCCGGCCGTGCGGATGTCCTCGGCGCTCAGGTGGTCGAACACCGAAGCCCGCGCCCGGGCGAGGTGGCCCGGGTAGGCCGCCTCCAGTCTGGTCAATCCGGCGTCGGTCAGCACGGCGTTGGACGCGCGCCCGTCCTCGGCGCACTTGCGCTTCTCGACCAGGCCGCGGCGGGTGAGGTCGTCGACGACCCGGCTGATCCGGCTCAGCGACAGCCCGGTGGTCGCGGCCAGCGCCGAGATGCGGAGCAGGTGGTCCGGCGCTTCGGACAGCGCGACCAGCACGCCGTAGTCGGTGATCGCGAGGCCCGTCTCGGGGAGGAACTGGTCCTCGAGCGCCCGCGGCAGCGCGGTCGTGATGCGCATCAGCGACCGCCAGAACGGGGCTTCGTCGGGATCGAGCGCGTACGGTTCACCCATATCGGCGAGTCTAGCGAAAGCTTGCTTGCGCAACCAGTAAATGTGAGTACAGTGTTGTTGAACCCTCAATCACCTGGGGGACCACACGGAGGAGAGAAGCCAGCATGACCAGCGCGACCACCTACCCCCAGCTGACCGGTGAGTACACCCTGGACGCCGCCCACTCGCGGATCGGGTTCGTCGCCCGGCACGCCATGGTGACCAAGGTCCGCGGCAGCTTCAACGAGTTCACCGGAACCGCGACGATCGACGGTGACGCCCCGGAGAAGTCCTCCGCCCAGGTCACCATCCAGGCACACAGCATCGACACCCGCAACGCGGACCGCGACGGGCACCTGAAGAGCAACGACTTCCTGTCGATGGACGAGTACCCCACCATCACCTTCACCACGACCGAGATCAAGCAGACCGGCGACACGTCCTTCGACGTCACCGGCGACCTGACGATCAAGGACGTCACCCGTTCGGTCACGATTCCGTTCGAGTTCGAGGGCTCCGCCAAGGACCCGTTCGGCAACGACCGGATCGGCTTCGAGGGCTCGACCACGATCAGCCGCAAGGACTACGGCATCACCTGGAACGCCGCCCTCGAGACCGGCGGTGTCCTGGTCAGCGACAAGGTCACCCTCGAGTTCGAGATCTCGGCGATCAAGAACGCCTGATCCCGGGAGCGGGAACCGGGCTCAGCTCCGGTTCCCGCTCGCCCGCAGGTTTTCGATCCCGACGTCGAGCGCCGCTTCCAGGTGCTCGATGCCGCCGGTCGACAGCATCACCACCACGCCGCCCTGCAGTCCCGCCAGCAGGGCGGCCGCGGTGCGTCCGGAGTTCAGGCGCGGGCTCACCTCACCCGCGTCCTGCATCCGGCGGATACCCGCCTCGAGCTCGTCCTGCCAGGCGCGCAGCAGCTCGCTCACCACCGCCTGCGCTCCCGGCGTCGCGCGGCCGAGCTGGGAGATCAGGACGTTGAGCGGGCAGTACTGACCCCGCTCGCGGTAGTGCGAGACGACCGTGTCGCGCCAGCGCTTCCACGCCGCCCACGATGTCAGCTCGCCGAGCTGCGGCTGCTGGGCCGCCATCACCTGGCCGGCTTCGAACTGCGCCACCGCCAGCAGGAGCTCTTCCTTGCCGTCGGGGAAGTAGTGGAAGAGCTGGCTCTTGCTGGTGCGCGTCCGCGTCCGGACGTCGTCGAGCGTCGTGACGGCGACGCCGCGCTCGCGGATCTCCGCCGCGGCGCCTTCGATGATCCGCTGCCGCGTCGCGGCGCCCTTCGGGGTCAGCTTTGGACTCACAGGTCCACTTTAATCCGTTGTCGCGAAACGGGGCGAGACGGGACAATCCCGGCATGTCCACGGTCACGCCCTTCGCGGTCCTCGCGCTCATCGGTGCGGTGTCCGGCGCGGTCACGGCGTGGCTGATCCTCCGCCGGAGCCCGCCGGTCCAGGTGCTCACGCCGGCGGCGCCGCCGGAGCCCGAGGTCACCGCGCGGCTGCTGGCCGACGAGTACTCCGTCCGGCTGGCCGCGCTGGCCGACCTCGCCGGGCGGGCCGACGCCGACCCCGTGCGGCGCCAGGACTGCGTCGACGAGATCGCCGCCCAGCTCCGCTACCGCTGGCACGACCAGCCGGCGTGGCAGGCCGAGCTGTGGCGCCTCCTGCTCCCGCACCTGCGGCGGGACTCGCCGCGCTTCTGGCCCGGGATGTACCTGCGCGCCGAGCACGTCGTCCTGCACGACGTGGACCTGCGCGGGTGCGAGCTCCTCGACGTCGTGTTCCGCAGCGTGCGTTTCGTCGGCGACGCCCGCTTCGACGGGGTGGTCTTCACCGGCCTGGCGTGCTTCGAGGAGGCGTGCTTCGCCCGCCACGCCTGGTTCAGGGGCGCGCGGTTCGGCGTCGGCGCGGACTTCGAGAACGCGACCTTCACCGGAAGCGCGGAGTTCACGCGGGCGACCGCGGGCCGCGCGATGTGGTTCGACGAAGCCCGGTTTTCGGCCCGCACGGACTTCTCGGAGGTGGTGTTCGCCGACGACGTCTCGTTCGCGGGTGCCGGTTTCGCGGGACGCACGACGTTCCGCGGCGCACGGTTCGCGGCGGACGCCTTCTTCGGCGGCGCCCGGTTCGGCGGGCACGCCGACTTCACGGGAGCGACGGCCGACCGGTTCCGGTTCCCCCGCGCCCACGCCCGCACGGACGTGTACGCGGTCCGGCAGTGGCCGACGGGCTGGTCGCCCGGTCCGCCACGGCCGCTCAAGCCGGGCCTGTGGGCCGAGGTCGTGAGTGGGAAACAGGGTTAGAACGCTGTTTCTCACTCACGACCGGTGATCGGCACGTCAGCGTCGTCCCGCAGGAAGACCGGGATGCGGTCGGCCGGTGCCGGCGCCTCGATGGTGACTCCGCCTTCGTGGCGCGAGCCGGTCACCGCGTCCGTCCACACGGCTCCGGTGGGCAGGTACACGCGCCGTGCGGTCAGCCCGGGCGAGAGCACCGGCGCCACCAGCACATCCGGCCCCAGCAGGAACTCGTCGGTCACGTCCCACGCCGCCGCGTCCGCGGGGAAGTCGACGAACAGCGGCCGCATCGGGGGGACGCCCTGCTCGTGCGCCACCCGCATCTGGGCCATCAGGTACGGCCGCAGCCGCTCCCGCAGCCGCAGCGCCGCCGTGATCGCCGTCAGCGCATCCGGACCGTAGGACCAGGCTTCGTTGGGCCCGCCCGTCATCGAAGGGCCGAACGGCGGCCGCGGGTCGCGGAAGCCGTGCAGGCGGAACAGGGGGCAGAACACGCCGTACTGGAACCACCGGACCATCAGTTCCCGGTAGGCGGGCGACGACGGGTCGCCGCCGTGGAAGCCGCCGATGTCCGTGGTCCACCACGGGATCCCGGCCAGCGCCACGTTCAGCCCGGCCCGGACCTGCGTCCGCAGCGACGCCCACGTCGCCGGGACGTCACCCGACCACAACGCGGCCCCGAAGCGCTGGCTGCCCGCCCACGCCGAGCGGGACAGCAGCACCACCTCGTCGTCGCCCTCGGCGCGGATGCCGTCGTGGAACGTCTGCGCGTTCGCCTGCGGGTACAGGTTGAACACCTCCGCGCCCGGGCCGGCGTGGAAGCCGAGGTTGTGCGGGTGACCGGGCTGGATCTCCGGCTCGTCGCCGTCCAGCCACCACGCGCGCACGCCCAGGTCGTAGTAGTTCTCCTTGACCTTCGACCAGACGAACCGCCGCGCCGCCGGGTTGGTCGCGTCGTAGAACGCCACCGGCATCTCGACGTCGAACCCCTTGTCCTTCCACGGCGCGTGCGCCGGGACCCCGCTCTCGGCGGCGACCAGCAGCCCCCGCTCGTGCAGCTCGCGGTAGTTCGACGACAGCGGGCTGACCGACGGCCACACCGACACCATCAGCTTGACGCCCAGGTCGGCAAGCTCCCGCACCATCGCGGCCGGGTCGGGCCACTCCGCCGGGTCGAACTTCCAGTCGCCGAGGTGCGTCCAGTGGAAGAAGTCCGCCACGATCACCGAAAGCGGCAGCCCGCGCGCGTGGTACTCGCGCGCCACGGAAAGGAGCTCGTCCTGGGTCTGGTACCGCAGCTTCGACTGCCAGAACCCGGCTGCCCACTCCGGCAGCATCGGCGCGTACCCGGTCGCGTCGGCGTAGTGGCCGAGGATCTCCTTCGGTCCGTCGCCGGTGGTGACCCAGTAGTCGAGCTGACGGGCGTCGTCGGCGACCCAGCGGGTGCCGTTGGCCGCCAGCTCCACCCGGCCGACCGCCGGGTTGTTCCACAGGAACCCGTAGCCGCGGCTGGACAGCAGGAACGGTACCGACACCTCGGCGTTGCGCTGCACCAGGTCGAGTACGAGGCCCTTCTGGTCGAGCCGGCCGTGCGTGTGCTGGCCGAGGCCGTAGACCCGCTCGTCGTCGTAGGCGGTGAACCGCTGTTCGAGGCGGCCGTACCCGTTGCGCGACGGCATGAACAGCCGGGCGCCGGGCCACCAGAAGTGCGCGCGCTGCTCGGAAAGCAGCTCCTCGCCGGTGCCGGTCCGGACGAACCGCAGCTGCGCGTCGATCCCGGTGTCGGTGTCGGCGATCTCGACGATCGCGGTGAGCGGGCCGTTGACGACCTTGCCGATCCGCTCGTCGACCGACGCGGTGGCGGCCGACGGCTTCGCGGGCAGCAGCGCCCCCGGCACGTCGTCGAGGATGCGGTGCCGGCCGGCGCGTACGCGCAGGCTGCCCTCGCCCCAGGGTTCGACGCGCAGGACTTCGTGCCGCACGGTGACTTCGAGCGTGCGGCCGTCTTCGGACGTGATCACGCGGACTCCTTAGTCTTTGACGGCGCCGCTGGTCAGCCCGGCGACGACGTACCGCTGGGCCACGACGAGCAGGACGGCCGCGGGGACCGCGGCGAGGACGGCGGTGGCCATGATCCCGTTCCAGTCGGCGGACTGGTTGCCGACGAACCGGTAGATGCCCACGGTGATGGGCTCGAACGACTGCCCGGTGGTGAGGGTGACGGCGAAGAGGAAGTCCGCCCAGGCGAACAGGAACGAGAAAAGCCCGGCGGTGACGAGCGCGTTGCGGCTGACCGGGAGGATGATCGAGCGGAACGTCCGCCAGTGGCCGGCACCGTCCACTCGCGACGCTTCGGTGAGCTCCCGTGGCACGGAGATCATGAACGCCCGCAACAGGAGGATGGCGAACGGGATCGTCGCGGTCGAGTCGGCGAGCACCAGTCCGAGGTAGTTGTCGATCAGGCCGAGGTTGCCGAACACCGTGTAGAGCGCGTTCGCCATCACGATCCCGGGGATCATCTGCACGATGAGCAGCACGAACACCAGCACCGGCCCGCCACGGACCTTCAGCTGGGCCAGCGCGTACGACGCCGGCGCGGCGATCACCAGCGACACGAGCACGGTGCCGAGGGCGACGACGACGCTGGAGAGCAGGTGCGGCCCCTGGGAGGACAACGCTTTGCGATAACCGTCCAGGGTGCCGTCGACGGGCACGAACGCCGGGTCCGGGCGCAGCAGCGCGCCGCTGGGCTGCAGGGAGGCGTTGACCATCCAGTACAGCGGGAACAGCAGGACCGCGACGATCAGGACGCCGAACACCGTCCGGGCTTTCACGCCGCCGCCTCGGCCAGGGTCGCCTTCGCCGAGCGCAGGTACAGCAGCCCGAACGCCGTCGCCACCAGGATGAGGACGTTGCCGACGGCGGCGCCCTGCCCGAACGCGAAGTCCCCGAAGCTCAATCGGTAGGACCACGTCGTGAGCGTCTGGGTCGCGTTGGCCGGCCCGCCGCCGGTGACGACCATGATCACGTCGAACACCTTGATCGTGTAGACCAGCCCGAGCATGAGCACGATCCCGGTGACCGGCCGCAGCAGCGGCCAGGTGACGTGCCGGAACCGCTGCCACGGGCCCGCGCCGTCCAGCGACGCGGCTTCGTAGAGCGACGCGGGGATCGCGCGCAGCCCGCCGTGCAGGATCACCAGGTTGAACGGGATGCCGATCCAGATGTTGGTGAGGATCACCGCGGGCAGTGCCCAGCCGGTGCTGCTCAGCCACGGCACCGCGTCCAGGCCCACGAGCCGCAGGGCCGCGTTCAGCACGCCGTGGTCCTCGTCGAACATCCACCGCCAGACCGCACCGCTGACCACCAGCGGCAGCAACCAGGGCAGCAGGAGCAGCGACCGCAGCAGCGCGCTGCCGAGGAAGCGGCCGCTGAAGAAGACCGCGAGTGCGAGGCCGATGCCGAACTGGAAGACGAGCGAGCCGGCGGTGAACAGGACGGTGTTGACGACCGCCGTCGAGAAGAGCGGGTTGTCGAAGACGGCGGCGTAGTTGGCGAAGCCGACGAAGGGAGCTTCGCCGGTGTAAAACGACTTCACCGTGTAGTCCTGGGTGCTCATCACGACGTTCGCGGCGAGCGGGTAGCCGAA